>JAZOLX010000058.1:0-6802 GCA_045653485.1 Faecousia sp.
GTTCAGGCAGTTCTCTCCGGTATGATGCTGACACTGATCAGCCTGCGGGAAGATTATCCAGATTATATCGAAGTTTTGGAGGTGTAACACCATGCTGAAGATTGGTATTCAGTTCTTCGCTCACCACAAGGGCGGCGGTTCCACTAAGAACGGCCGTGATTCCGAGGCTAAGCGCCTGGGCGTGAAGCGCGCTGACGGTCAGTTCGTTCTGGCAGGCAACATTCTGGTTCGCCAGAGAGGCACTCACATCCATCCCGGTGTCAATGTTGGCATCGGCAGCGACGACACCCTGTTTGCTCTGGTTGACGGCACCGTCAAGTTCGAGCGCAAGGGCAAGGATCGCCGGCAGTGCTCCGTGTACGCTGCACAGTAATTAAGCGCATAGTTATGGAAGGGCTGTTGCAAACTAACATTGCGACAGCCCTCTTTCCTTACATGATCTGTAGTACGATAAATGATCGTTTATCTTACAAAAGCTACTGTAGGGGCGCTCATTGAGCGCCCGCGGGCGATTAATAATCGCCCCTACAAATTCTAACCAAAATTGCCGCAAGAACGATACCGGGCAAGGTAAGGCAGTAACGAATAGTAGAAGTCTTGGTGCGAAATGGGAGCGGCGGCTCGCCGCGTAAACGATCATTTATGATACTACAACCGACCTCGAAAAGGAGGAATTTTTATGTTTGTCGATAAAGTACGAATCACCGTCATCGGTGGTCGGGGCGGCGACGGTGCCGTTGCCTTCCACCGGGAAAAATACGTGGCCTCCGGTGGCCCCGACGGCGGCGACGGCGGTCACGGCGGCAGTGTCATCCTGCACGTCAATGACAACCTCTCTACCCTGCTGGACTTCCGCTACAAGCGCAAGTACTCCGCCCAGTGTGGTGCCAACGGCGCTGGCAAAAGAATGAGCGGCAAGCGGGGCGAAAACCTGATCATCGAAGTGCCCAGAGGCACCGTCGTCCGGGATGCCGAAACCAACCAGATCATTGTGGACATGTCCACAGGTGAGGATTTCGTCATTGCCAAGGGCGGCAGAGGCGGCTGGGGCAATTCCCATTTCGCCACGCCTACCCGGCAGGCACCTCGGTTTGCCAAGGCCGGTCTCAAGGGTGAGGAACGGGATGTGATCCTGGAGTTGAAGCTGCTGGCCGATGTGGGTCTCGTTGGCTTCCCCAACGTAGGCAAGTCTACCCTGCTGAGCGTTACCTCCAACGCCCGTCCCAAGATCGCCAATTACCACTTCACCACTCTGTTCCCCAATCTGGGCGTCATTTATGTAGATGAAGGCGTTTCCTTCGTCATGGCGGACATCCCCGGCATCATCGCGGGTGCCGCGGAAGGTGCAGGTCTGGGCCACGATTTCCTGCGGCATATCGACCGCTGCCGGCTCCTCGTGCATGTGGTGGATGTTTCCGGCAGCGAAGACCGGGATCCCGTAGTGGATTTTGACGCCATCTGCGCAGAGCTGCACGACTACAGCGTGGATCTGAGCAATCGACCCATGATTGTCGCTGCCAATAAGACAGATTTGATGATGCCGGACAGTGATAATCTGCAGCGGCTGAAGGCTCACTGCGAGGAACTGGGCATTGAGGTATACGAGATCAGCGCAGGTACTACCCAAGGTACTCGTCAACTGATGCGTGTGGTAGCAGAAAAGCTGCGCACCCTCCCCCCTGTCACCATCTACGTGCCGGGATATGTGGCACCTACCGTGGAAGCCGGAGATCCCACGGAGCTGGTCATCGAGCATCTGGGCAACACCTGGCTTATTACCGGCACATGGCTGGAACGACTCATCGTCAACATCAATTTTGATGATTACGAATCCCGGAACTATTTTGACACCCTGCTCCACAAGTGCGGCCTGTTCAAGCGGCTGGAAGAAATGGGCATTGAAGATGGCGACACCGTCGATATCTACGATTTTGTATTTGAATATCAAAGATAAGGCAAAGCCGGCGCTTCACAGCGCCGGCTTTAAAATGTAAAATGCATAATGCAAAATTGAGGTATGCGCTTCGCGCATGATTTCAAATCATCGCCAACGGCGATACAATTATTTTGAATTTTACATTTTGAATTTTGCATTAATAAAGCCGCCCGGGTGGGCGGCTTTTTGATTAGTACTGTGTAGGCTCAATGTGCCAGATCTCTTCGGCGTACTGACGGATGGTACGGTCAGAGGAGAACTTACCGCCGCTGGCGATATTCATCAGGCACTTGCGACCGAAGCTCAGACGGTCGGCGTAGTCCCGGTTAGCCTGCAGCTTGGCATCCATGTAGGAAGCATAGTCCAACAGAATGAAATAATGGTCGGCCATATGCCAATGGGTGCCGCCCAGCAAGGCATGGTACAGATCTCTCTGGTCGTCATCGGTGGGTACAGTGCCGTCAACCAAAGTATCGATGGCGCGGCGCAGCCGGTCATTGATCTCGTAGATGCCACGGGCACGGTAGCTGTCCTTGGCAGCATTGATCTGATCAACGGTGTGACCGAAGATATAGTTATTTTCCATGCCGGCTTCCTTGACGATCTCCACGTTGGCACCGTCCAAAGTACCCAGGGTCACAGCGCCATTGAGCATCAGCTTCATGTTACCGGTGCCGGAAGCCTCAGTGCCGGCAGGAGAGATCTGCTCGGAAACATCGGCAGCAGGGATGATATGCTCGGCATAGGAGCAGTTGTAGTTCTGAACAAAGACCACCTTCAGCTTATCGTTGACCTCAGGGTCGTTGTTGATCATCTTGGCGATGCGGTTGATATAGCGGATAATAGCCTTGGCCCGGGCATAACCGGGGGCAGACTTAGCGCCGAACAGGTAGACGGTGGGTGTAAAGTCGGTGAGGCTACCGTCCTTCAAACGGAAGTAGATATCCATGATGCTCAACGCATTCAGCAGCTGGCGCTTGTACTCGTGCAGGCGCTTGACCTGAACATCGAACATGAAGTCGGGGTTCAGCTGGACTCCTTCCTTCTCTGCAATGATCTTGCAAAGCTGTTCCTTCTTGGTGCGCTTAATGGCATTGAACTGGCGGACCATATCGTCGTCGATCATGGGTTTCAGCTTGGATAGACGGTCCAGATCCTTCAGGAAGTCGCCGCCGACGCGATACTTGATCATCTGGGTCAGTTCGGGGTTGCACAGGCCCATCCAGCGGCGGGGGGTCACACCGTTGGTCTTGTTCTGGAAGCGCTCGGGGAACGCATGGTACCACTCACGGAAGCAATCGTCCTTCAGAATCTGAGAGTGGATCTCCGCAACACCGTTGACATAGGTACCAACATAGACACTGAGGTTTGCCATGTGAGCGGTATTGTCCTTAATGACGAACAGATTGGGATGCTCGCTCTTGAGCTTGGCATCGATGCGGCAGATGATCTCCACGATCTCGGGCACCACGCTGCCCAGTAGGTCCAGAGGCCACTTTTCCAGAGCCTCACCCATAACGGTGTGGTTGGTGTAAGAGAAGGTTCTCTGGGCGATGGCAAAGCTCTGCTCAAAGTCCATACCTTCTTTCATCAGCAGACGGATCAGCTCGGGGATAGACATGGCAGGGTGGGTATCGTTGAGCTGCACGGCGTAATACTCGGCAAAGTGGCTCAGATCCTTGCCGTGGACGTTCTTATAGACACGCATCATATCCTGCAGAGATGCAGAGCTCAGCACATACTGCTGCTTGATGCGCAGGCGCTTGCCTTCCCAAGTGGAGTCGTTGGGGTACAGAACACGGGTGATGTCCTCGGCCTTGTTCTTCTGGGTCAGCGCACGCAGGTAGTCCTGATCATTGAATGCGTTGAAGTCCAGCTCTTCCTCAGCTTCACACTGCCACAGGCGCAGAGTACCCACATTGTCGGTTCCGTAGCCGATGACAGGCACATCATAGGGAACAGCCAGCACGGTATGATCGGGGAAGGAGACCTTCACGGTGTGGTTATAGCGGCGGTAGGACCAGGGATCACCAAACTTGGACCAATCGTCGGCATTTTCTTTCTGGCTACCGTTACCGTCGAAGCTCTGCTTGAACAGGCCGAACTTGTAGCGCAGGCCGTAACCAGACAGAGGTACATTGATGGAAGCGGCAGAGTCCAGGAAGCAGGCTGCCAAACGGCCCAGACCGCCGTTGCCCAGAGCAGCATCCTCGATATCCTCCAACACAGCCAGATCCACACCGCGCTCGGCAAAGAGCTGCTTCATCTCATCCAGGATACCCAGATTATACAGGTTGGAATAGACCAGACGGCCCACCAGGTACTCAGCGGAAATGTAGTAGGCCTTACGCTGATGCTCACGGGTCTTCTTGCACTTGCTCCAGGTGTCGCTGATGGCCATCATCACAGCCTGGCCCAGCGCCTCATGAAGCTCCTGAGGGGTGGCTTCACGCAAGGATACGTCGTAGGTGTACTTCAGCTGTGCTTCGGTCCACTTCACGATGTTCAGACAGTTATAAGTCATATTTCAATTTCTCCAATCTTCTATTCAAACAGTCAAGCGACTGTCAGCTTCTTTTTGATTTCCCAGTCTGCCGTAAAGGGCGGTCAACCCACGGAGTTTTTGAGCCAAATCTTTTGTAATTATAGCACATTTTGCCCGCCATGTCCAGTTAGAATCGGATAATGTTCCGGGAAAATTCATTCTTGCTTCGCCGCCCAGTGCCAGAAGATCCTGCATAGGGATGATGCAGGTGTCACACACGCAGCTCATAACGGTGCGAATAGCACCCCAGACCAAACCTTCCCGCTCATTGAGGTTCATGTATTCCACGGCGTAGGCCTTCGCATCAGCGGAGCAAGTGTCGAACCACTGCTGCATGGTCATATTGTCATGGGTGCCGGTATAGCACACCGCGCTTCGGGTATAGGTGTGGGGCAGATAGTCGGAAGGTTCACGGGAATCAAAGGCAAATTCAAGAACCTTCATACCGGGAAGGTTTGCATTGTCGCGCATGGCAAGGACCTCGTCCGTCAGATATCCCAGATCTTCGGCAATGAGCCGCAAATCAGGCAGGCCCTTTTGGATGGCTTCGATCAGCTCGCTGCCGGGACCCTTGACCCACCGGCCATAACGGGCAGTGGTTTCGCCGTAGGGCACGGCCCAATAGCTTTCCAGGCCCCGGAAGTGGTCAACGCGGACAGCGTCATAGAGCTTTCCAGCAGCTTCCATCCGGCGCAGCCACCAGCTGTAGCCGTCCTTTTTGTGCTGCTCCCACCGGTACAGGGGGTTGCCCCAAAGCTGGCCGTCGGCAGTGAAGCCATCCGGCGGCACACCGGCAACATCCGTAGGATTCAGCTTCTCATCTAACTGGAACAGTTCCGGGTCTGACCAAACTTCTACCGAGTCATAGGGGACGTAAATAGGCACATCACCGATGATGGAAATGCCGTTAGCATGGGCGTATGACCGCAGGGCATCCCACTGCTTAAAAAACAGGTACTGCACAAAGCAATGAAACTGATAACCCTCGTAACCGGCAAATTTCACAGCGGCATCGATGACGGAAACAGTCCTCCATCGCAGGGCATCGGGCCATTCATACCAGGGTTTTCCGTTAAAGTGGTCTTTCAAGACCATATAGGCAGCAAATCCCGGAAGCCACCCGTCATTTTTTGCCCGAAAGCGGGCAAATTCCTCAGTCTGGCCGTGGCGAGCAAAGGCTTTGCGCAGGATATTCAATTTATTGCGATAGAGAAGGCCAAAGTCCACCCTCTCCTCCTCATTGCCCCATTTTACCGTGTCCAGCTCCTGTTGTGTCAACAGACCATCCTGCACTAGCAATTCCAGATCAATCAGATACGGGTTGCCCGCAAAGGTGGAACAGGATTGGTAGGGAGAGTTGCCAAAGCCTGTGGGTGTCAGTGGTAGGATCTGCCAACAGCTCTGGCCGGCAGCTTTCAGAAAGTCGATAAAAGCATAGGCATTTTTGCCCATAGTACCCACGCCGTAGGGCCCCGGCAGGGATGTAATGTGCATCAGCACACCACTTTCGCGCATAGTCATAAACTCCTTCAGCGGATCATCCATAGTTTATGTTATTGGGTTTGTCTCTGTTACATTTTCGTTTCGTAATGTTTCGAATCCTCGGTATATAAATCCGCACTTCTTTCCCAATATAGTCCTTAGATTACAATGTTTTCTGGTTTTTGTCAAGTATTTTTGTTGGGATTTCAAAAGAATTCTATTCTGATTCGCTTCCGAAACTTACGAAACTTTTCCTGCAATAACTTCTTGATGTTATGCGGGCAACCAACAACTAGGGATCTTTTACAACAAAAATCAGGTGGGAAACCAAAAAAGGCCTGCCCCAAAGGGCAGGCCAATTATGTAGTTACCAAAATCAAGCTTCCAGATTGATGCCGGTCTCCTTGCTGAACACATGGCATACATTGCCACCGAAAGCAAAGTTGACAGCAGAACCCATGGACAGGGCAGCAACTTCTGCGCCGGTCATGTTCATGGTGGAAACGACGATAACGACATCCTTGCCGCTGGCATTGACGTGCAGGTGGATAGAAGAACCCATCATTTCGTTGACGTCGATCTTAGCGGGAACACCAGCTTCAGCCAGGCCGATATGCTCGGGACGGACGCCCAGGGTGATCTCCTGTGCCCCAACATTGTTGGCAGCCAGCTTAGCCTGCTTCTCTTCAGACAGCTCAACGGTGTAGTTGCCCAGAGTGACAGAGTACTTGCCGCCTTCCTTGTTCAGCTTGGCATCAAAGAAGTTCATCTGAGGAGCGCCGATGAAGCCAGCAACGAACAGGTTGTAGGGATGATTGAAGACCTGCTGAGGAGTGCCG
>JAZOLX010000059.1:0-3458 GCA_045653485.1 Faecousia sp.
GGTCCATTTTGCGTATAATGTTTATATCAAGGCAACAACCACCCGAAACAATTACCTTGAACTACCACCGACCATTTATCACCACTGATAAGATTTTGATAAGCATCCATCGTATAGCTATGATAATATGGATAGTCAAAATAATCAGAATAGCAGGTATCATATTCGCTAAACGAATTTGTTTAAGTCACGAGATCCTGCAACAAGTGGGAATAATTCGAAATGTTTCAGTAAATTCTATTTATCTTCTTCGGGGTAATTTTCTTTATCTTTTCGCAATTGGATGAATCAAGTAATATCGTAAATTTGTAGACCTTGTGTCATCGAAATCGATGACCAAGGTCTTCTTTTTCGTTGCAAGAGCGACTCTAACTATAAACATTTGGCTTGGAAGCTTCTATCTTTACCAAGTCAGATGTTCTGTTTCGATGCCAGCTTTTAAAATTTCAATGACGGCTAATTTTTAATTGCGTCTGCCTAAAATAGATGTTATAATGGAAATACTATGCAAATCATCGGTTTATTGACAGAAAGGATGAAGAAAGAATGAGACAATACGTTGGAGAAAAACGCGGACGGCTGGAAGGCATGGACAAGGCTACCGGTCGTGCCTTATATGCTGGCGACTATCGTATGGAAAATATGCTTGAGCTGGCTCTTGTTCGTTCTGAGATCAGTCACGGCTCGGTCCGCACCCTTGATGTTTCCGCCCTTCCCGAAGATGTGCTGGTCTTCACCGGAAAAGATTTCGCCGAAAATGTGGTTGCGGATATTTTCTGTGATACCCCAGTGCTGGCCTATGATAGAATCCGTTTCCGCGGGGAGCCCATTGCGATCATCGCGGCGGACACCCGGGAAAAAGCCAAGGAAGCGGCAAAACTGGTGAAGGTCGAGTACGAGTGCCTGCCCATTGTCCGCAACACAGAAGACGCCAAGGATCCCTCCATGCCAGCGCTGCACGGGGATTCCAATCTGCTGGCAGACTTTTTCCACGAAAAAGGCGATGTAGAAAAGGCATTTGAAGAGAGTTATCTCATTGTAGAAGACGATTTTGAGACCCCCGCTCAGGATCACGGCTATATGGAGCCGGATGCCTGCTTTGCCTATGTGGAAGATGACCGTCTGATGGTCTATACCGCTTCTCAGAATGTGTTTGCCGACCGGCTCATGATCTGCCGAGCTTTGGGTTTGGCACCGGAGCAAGTGCGTGTGCGTGCTGCCTTTGTAGGCGGCGGCTTCGGCGGCAAGGACGGACATACCTGCCAGATCTACCCCAGCCTGGTCTCCTGGCTGACCAAGCGTCCGGCAAAGGTCGTTTTTGACAGAGAGGAAGTTCTGGCTTGTACCTATAAGCGCCATGGCATTAAGACCCATGTAAAAATGGGTTTCAGCAAAGAGGGAAAGATTTTGGCCTTCGACGGAAGCGCTATTTTGGATACGGGCGCTTATGCCGGCTACGGTGCCTCTGTGCACGGCCTGTTTACGGAGCACTTCCCTGGACCTTACGAAATTCCCAATGTCCGCCTGAAAACCGAAACCTACTACACCAACAAGCCCATCGCTCATGCCATGCGTGGCTTTGGCGCGCCTCAGGGTGCTTTCGCAACTGAGTCCATTATCAGCCGTGCCGTTGCGCAGCTGGGTTTGGATCCCATCGGCATGCGTTTGGATAATGCGCTGGTGCAGGGCTCTGTGGGTACTTTGGGGCAGCCCATGGATCATTGCGTCGGCCTGCGGGAAGCGCTGAAATTGGTGCAGGAATCCGATTTGTGGAAAGAACGGGAATCCAACACCGATCCTTATGTGGGTTACGGTGTGGCCGGTGGTTTCTTGAGCTGCGGTCTAGGTCAGAAGATTCCCGACAATGCGAAAGTATCCGTGCGGGAGCGGGAAGACGGCGGTTTTGACATCGGCTGCGGTCTGGTAGATATCGGACAAGGAAGCACTACGGCGCTGGCAGCCATGGCGGCAGACCTTTTGGAAACTGATATTGAAAACATCCATATGATCATGGCGGATACCGACAAGACCGAAGACTGCGGCTGCACTGCAGCTTCCCGTTCTGTTTTCATTGCCGGCAATGCACTTATGGCGGCGGTAAAACAGTATAAGAAGATGAAGGAAGCAGGTCTTTCTTCCGACATAGCCATGGGCGAAGCGGCATTCCCCGAATCCTCTAAGGATCTGGGCCGCATTGGCTTCCCTCATGCCATGTACACCTTCGTGGCACAGGCAGTGAAACTGCGTGTGGATCCCATTACCGGCAGCGTATCCTTGCTGGACATCGCAGCCGCTACAGAATGCGGCAAGGTGATCAATCCCCTCGGCCTTGCAGGCCAGATCCAGGGCGGTATCGGCATGTCCATCGGTTTCTGCCTGGGCGAGGACTGTACCTGGAAAGATGGTCAGCTGATTCACAAGAATTTCGCAACTTATTTAATGCCTACTGCCTTGGATGTACCCAACATCGCAAGCTATCATGTGGACGCTTACGAAGCATCCGGTCCCATGGGTGTCAAAGGTGCCGCGGAAGTCTCCACAGTTTCCATCGCTCCCGCCATCAACGAGGCAGTTCGTCAGGCATCCGGCGCAATACTTACAAAACTGCCCTTGAGTCCGGAAGAAATTCTGAAGGCTTTGGAAGCACGCGAAGAATGTGTAGGAGGTTGATCATATGTCTATGTTTTATCAGCCGTTGACTGTAGAAGAGGCAATCACAAATTTGGCCAAGGAAAACACTATGGCCTGCGCAGGCGGAACAAACCTCTATGTGGACAGAAAACACGGAAAGTTTTTGGATAAAGATTATGTCAGTTTGGATAAACTGCAAGATTTAAAGCAGGTTATTCAGAAAGAAGATGGCTGGCATATTGGCAGTATGGTGAATTTTGCCTGCGCCGAGAAGCTGGCAATACCCGGTGCCAATTGCTTTACTATGGCCGCTGCGCAAGTAGGCGCACCGCAGATCCGCAACAGAGGTACTGTAGGCGGCAATATTGTTTCCGCATCTCCTGCTGCAGATTCTGTGCCAGCGTTGATAGCTTTGGATGCAACCGTTGTATTAAAGTCTGTGTCGGGTGAAAGAATCGTTGCTCTTTCGGAGTTTATGAAGGGCCCGGGAAGAACGGATTTAAGGTCCGGAGAGTTGATGACCGAGATCATCATTCCCACAAAAAAGGGCCATTCTGTGTTCAGTAAAGCCGGTAAGCGTAATGCCCTGGCTATTGCCATTTGCAATCAGGCTGTCTACATGGAAACCGAGCAAGGCAAGATGCAGGAAATCCGTGTGGCGCTTGGCTCTGTGGCACCTACCGCGGTACGGGCATACCATGCAGAATCCATGCTGAAAGGAACGGAAGCATCCGCATTGGATAGCACTGAATTTAAGGTAGCACTGAAAGAAGCACTGCTGAAAGATATTTGTCCTATCGATGATGTCCGCGCAACCAAGGAATACC
>JAZOLX010000060.1:0-5741 GCA_045653485.1 Faecousia sp.
CCCAGCAAAATATCGGAGCAATGGGCATTGGCAAAGAATTTGGCTGCCCGGTACATCATCATCTGCACCGGCATGGTGAGCCACTTGGATCCGTTCTTACTCAACCAGCCTTCTGCTTTTGCCATGGCCATGGTCACAATCTCGGATACGCACCGGGAGCCATTGGCCACACGGATTGCGGAGGCATAGCAACCGTGGGAGGGCGTGCCCGGTTCACCCACAAAGATAAACTCCAGCGGGGTAAACCGGCCGCAGCCGTTGACAGCGGCGGCGCAGAAGGAGCCCGACCAGCTGGGCTTGCCTTTCACGACAAAAAGATTTTGCATGACCATAAGAGGAGAGATGCCCATGCGGTTGGCAATGTCGATGGCCACAAGGCAGTTTTCGGGGGAATTGCGGTAGGAGTCCGGCACCAGTGCAGAGGTGGACAGCATTCTGGCTGTGCGGAAGGATAGATTCATCAGCTTCGCATCGTTCCACATGGAAACAGCAGTGGGGACGGCCACGGACAGGGCAACGGGCTCTTGGGGAGCGGGGAGGCCGGCTTCTTCGGTGGGAACTTCGGCAGGCTGTACGGATTCTTCAGTGGGGATTTTGATTTCTTCAGACATAGCGTTCTCCTTTCTTGCGCTTTTGCAAAGCGCGGTGCAATGTAATAAGGGCGTGGGGTAGGGCATCGTCAGCGGGAAAGTCGATCAGCTTATAGGTGCCGTTCTTCTTCAGGTGCAGGATGCGGAGCTTTTTCACCCCATAGCCCTTTGCCTCCAGAAGTCTGCGATACAGATTCAAGGAGGCGGCGCACAGGGGTTTATAGACGGAATAGGTAGTTTTGATGTCTACAAGCGTTTGAAAGCCATCCAGAATACCATAACGGTCAATAGTGCCGGCATACAGATCATCTGGGTGATACAGTGCCTGCTCCACAAGGCTCCACGCGGGATTGTGATCCCGCAAAAAAGCAGCATAGGCTTGCAGGTAGGGAGCATAGGCTGGGTCAATGGAAGCGGTGCCTGCGGTGTCCAGCACCTGCGTGGCCTCGTGGACAGCAGTGCCTCGGTCCGCGGCCAGCTCCAGCTGCCAAGCCGGAGCGCTTTGGTAGATCTCCCGGTGGAGAAAACGGCACAGATCGGAAACGCAGGGCAATCGCTGGCCATCCAGCATATAGATATGGCTTTTCTCGAAAAACTGAAGGTCAGCCATTGTAGCCAAGGCCTTTCTTCCACCTGCAGGCCAAGATCGCGTCGGCCTGCCGAATATCGGCTAACCGGCTGATCAGCGTGTATGCATCAGACTGGACATCTACATAAGCAACAGTTTTTATTTCAAAAACTTCTCCGTCAGACAGAACATAGTCACCAGCTTGGGTCAAGCAGGCGTCCGAAGCGGAGAATACGCAAGGTGTGCCCTCAGCTGTTTCGGCTGAAAACAGGTATGTACAATTGGACATTTGACAAAGCTCCATTCCTGTGATATAGTTGGGGTGGATTATTTTGGCCCGCCGCTCTCCGGTCTTGCACACCGGGGGCGGCTTTTTCTTTGCAATCGCAACGCTCACCGGGATCAAGGTTTGATCCGCAGCAGGCGCAGGGACGGTAGTAACTCATGCGATACCCATCCTTTCACGGCGTTTGCGCATGTATTCGCGCATATAGGCATTGTATTTCTCCCGGTTGGCCTCTCTGTAGGCACGCTGGTTCTCGGCGATCTTCTCCCGGTTGGCCTCGTAGTAGGCACGCTGGTTCTCGGCGATCTTCCTCGCACGATTGTCCAACTGAGCAAGCTTAGCTTGCCGGTCTCGCTCACGGCTGGTCTCAATTTCCTCTTGCGTCTGGCAAAACTCCTCGTCCAGTTCTTCATCGAAGCGGCGAAGCTCCTCCAGCTCCTCAGGGGTGAATAGCTTTCCCATGGCGGCCTCACTTTCGGGTGCGTTCCCAGATCAGGGCATAGCACCAGCTGACCACCATGAAAAGCCCGCATTCAATGCCGTAGGACAGTTGCGGGCCAATAATGCACAACTTTTGCAATGTACAGGGTACGGCCAAAAGGACAAGCGCGGAGAGGGCGACGATGACAAACTTGACGAGGGAGCGCCGCCGCTTTTCCTCAGCTGCTCTCTCCATTTCTTTCTGGCAGTCGGCCTTCTTGCGCAGGATGGTCAAGTGGTGGAACAGAAGATCTTTGTGCTTTTGGAAGGCATCGTGCTCTTGTTCCCGGCGCTCCCGTTCGTGGAAAAGGGCCTGTTCCAGACTAGCGATCCTTTGCTCAGGGGTGATCAGCTCGATCACGGTTTGTTCAGTCATACGGACACCTCCTAGACCTCTGCGCCCAAAAAGCGCAGGAAGGGGATTCGAGAGATCTTCATTCGGTTGCCCACAAAGGTAAAAGAAAAGCCTAGCAAATCGGGGTGCTGGCGAGCAGTAACGCGGATAGTCTGGGGATTCGACCCCAAAATCTCGCAAATATCTGCCGGTGTTAGAAAGTCCTTGTCCGATTGGATGATTTCTTGTAATGTCATATTTATCTCCCTTTAATGTGTTGGGGTGTGGTTAATTTCCGCACATCCTGAATGGTGCCTAGAATTAGATCGATTATTTGCTTGCGTTTTCATATCAACCCAGCGGCAGTTATCTGGAGAATACCCCCCATCATTGTCGATACGGTCAATTGTGCATTGTCCCCTTGGGGCATTCTCGTCATACCCATTTGCCATAGCCCAATCATTGAAAGTTTGGAAATCATATCTCCATTCGTCGCATATTGTGATACCTCGTCCACCGTATTGATGGTATCTGCCTGCCTTGGGGTTGTAACATCGGTTGACCATATTGCGCCATACGCGATAGAGACGACTTTTGCATTTTCCGTGTTTTCTGAGTTGGTTGCCTCTGGATAGCCCCCCTTTTTTCGCCTGAGTTGAAGCTAGTGTTTTACGAAGGCAACCACAGCTTTTTGTGTTGCCACTTTTCAAATGCCCACCAATAACGACCGTTGTCTGTCCACAGTCGCATTGACATTGCCATCTGGGACGACCGTGTTTGTTAACGCCCGCCCATTTGATCACAACAAGCCGCCCAAAACGATCCCCTGTCAAGTCTTCCACTGATTCCGGTGCATAGCACACATCTGCCGGCGAAAGAAACATCTTGTTGGATCTTTTAATATCTTCTAAAGTCATTGCTTTACCCCCTTGTGAAGAGCTCGTCCGAAGATATATCGACAAACCAGGTGTTCCGGATCCGGGACACTTCGTCCCAGGTAAATGGGGTGGCGCCCCGAAGCTTGTTGTACAGGGATTTTGCGGAGATGCCCAGCAGGGCCTCCACATCCTTCAGCTTGATCCCTCTGTTCTTCAGCTCCGCAGCCAGTTTCGGGTATACGATTTCCATAATGATTTCCTCCTTGTTATGTATTTGACAGTGGTTGGGGTTTAGGTGTGTTCTACGGCAGGCTTCTGCTTGACTTGCTCTGCCATAGCCGCAACGCCTTCAGCGAATCCGACGAAGTACTGTTTTTTTTCGTCGGGCAGCGTTGCGACTGCTTTAGCCATTGTCTGGCCAATGCGCTGTTCCTTTTCCTGCATAGATATCCTCCTTTATTATTTGTTGCCCTGCCGGGATTGCACCGGGGCTTTCTACGGCGGTACCAGCACCGACGGAAAGAGCCGTTTCTTATGGGCTGCGGCTTATGTATTTTGGAGGCTAGACGGAGGGGCGAGATTGGAAGCGCCCCGTGGTGGCTCCTCCCGGACTTGAACCGAGATACAATAGGTTATGAGCCTTTGTTTTGGCCGGGTATGAACCGGTTGCTCTACCATTAAGCTAAGGAGCCGTTATCTTGGTTTTTGCTTTTTCTTTTTTAAAATGTATGGTCTAAGGAAAGCTTGCGTATTCATTCTTTTTGTGGCACAATGAAACAAAAAGAACGAAAGGAGGTGTTTTTATGACGTACTTAGTTTCCTATGACCTCAACAAACCGGGAAAGAACTACGGTGATCTTTACGACGCCATCAAGGCAGCATCCACTGGCAAATGGTGCAAACCGCTTGAGTCAGTCTATATTATCGAATCGAGCCTTAGTGCGTTATCCATCTATAACAAGCTGGCTCCCTGCTTGGATAGTAATGATCGAATCTTGGTTATTGAGGTGAAGGGACAATCCTATTGGTACCTGGACAAGGAAGTGTCGGACTATCTACAGGAGATGCTGTAGCAGCAACCTTATTTGCGTCTGTACATGGTCCATCTGATGTCTCAGGGACAAAGGAAACTCTCTTACCCTGCCGCTCTTGTAGTTCCAGCACAAGGGCGGCAATTTCTTTAGGGTTACCGTCCAGTGTTATTTTCATGCTTTCGCCTCCTTGATCTTCTGCCGGCCTGTTCATCTTTGATAAATTCCACGGGAATTTCGTACAATTCACACAGTGTGGTTAGATCGTCGATTCGTGGGAAGCCTTTACCGTTTTCCCAGCGTGTGAGAGTGCTTCTGGCAAAGCCGGTAGCGGCTTCGACCTGGGATTGCGTGAGGTCAGCGTTTACCCGAGCTGCCTTTAATGAAATTTGCATAGCTACCTCCTTGTAAACTTGCTGCGCAACCCATCCGTTGGGTTGGCAAACCCATATTACCATACTGAAATGAGTCTGTCAACCCTTTTCTGCAAAAAAATTTCGCAGAATGGGTTGACAGACTCATTTTGTTGTTGTACAATGCGAAGCAAGGAGGTGATTTTGTGGAACTACATGAGCGTGTTCGTTATTTAAGAAAAGAAATCCTCAAGATGTCCCAAACAGAATTCGCAGCAGCGCTTGGGACGAGCCGTGATGCTATTAACAATATTGAAGCTGATCGGTTAAAGCGTCCTGACCAGAAAGAACCGTTGTTTAAGTTAATGTGTGAGAAGTTTAACATTAGCGAAACATGGCTTCTTACAGGCGAGGGTGAAAAGAAGACACCTGTCAATCGTGAGGAAGATATCTCCGCGTTTATGGGAAAGGTGATGAATGGAGAGTCGGACGATTTTAGACGGCGAATGATAACGGTACTCTCCAAGCTTGATACGCCGGAATGGGAGCTGCTGGAAAAGATGGCCCTGAAGCTGGCCGCAGAAACAAAAAAAGAAGACCAGGCATAAAGCCCGGCCTTCTGTGGGGGTATTTCACTTTTCAACAAGCGAGAGGATGAACGCATACGCAATTCGCACCTCTCTTTCTCCGGCTGCTTCTAACATTTCTACGATCTTGGCGATTTTTTCTTCTTTCTGCGGCATCATTCATCCCTCCAATTATTAGTAAACAAGTGTTCGTAAAAGAATTCTAAGATCCTTTATGTACAGTATATCGGACGAATGATGTTGCATTTTGTCGAAAGAAGTCGAATTAAAAAAATAATTATCGAAAAATAGAAAATGCCCCCAAGGTGCTGGCACACCTTGAGGGCGTTGCAGAAGACCAACCACTGTCAAATGGGGGAAATCTACAGTTTTATTGTAGCACATTTCCTCCACAATATCAAGGAGGAACTATGTCTAAATGTATAAAATGTTTTACTGATCTGCCGGAAGGTGCGCTGTTTTGCCCCTATTGTGGGAAGAAGCAGGAGCAGGACCACCGCCAGAATGCAAGACGCGGAAACGGTACCGGATCTGTGTGCAAAAGGGGAAAGGTTTGGGAGGCTGCCGTTGTCTTGGGTTATAAAATAGAAAACGGAAAGTCGGTTGCGATCCGCAGATCAAAGCGGGGTTTCAA
>JAZOLX010000061.1:0-3641 GCA_045653485.1 Faecousia sp.
TCTATGGTCAACTCCGGTTTCTCCGACTGCACCCTGCGTATCACTTACCAGGCAACTGTTGATTCCAACGATTCTCTGGTTACTGGTGATAAGGGTAACCCCAATGATGTGGTTCTAACCTGGAAGCGCTCTAATACCAGCTACTACGATACCCTGGTTGATGATGCACACGTCTACACTTACGGTATCGAACTGACCAAGCTGTTCTCCGATGGTCAGGGCAACTTTAATAATGTTGAGTTTATCATCCACAACGATACGGATGATTACTTCGTAAAGGCAGAACTGCACCGTGAGAGCGGTATCTACTATGTGACTGACCATGTAGAGAACGAAGCAGATGCTACTCACTTCATTCCCGTAACTCCCAATCCTGTACCTGCATCTACTGAGTATGACAAGCACAAGGTTGTCATTATGGGTCTGGAGGACGACACCTACACCATTACTGAAGTTCGTACCGATAGCGGCTACACCCTGCTGAAGGATGACATTGAGGTTATCATTTCTCAGACCGAATCCGAAACTCTGTGTGACATCTACACCTCCGATGTGGTTGGTCTGATCCAGAATGATCCCCGTTATGCAGAAGCCATCATTGCAGAAGCAAAAGCCAACGGCTACATTCAGACCGATGGCGGTCTGGCTGACGTTCTGAATAACATGCCACAGAAGCAGCTGGCGCACTACCTGCTGACCGCATCTGCTACCGTTGACGGTAACGAGGTCAACATGCTGGAGTACAGCGGTTCTGTTAACGCACACGCACCTCTGACCGTTGTCAATACCCGTGGCTTTGACCTGCCTGAGACCGGTGACAACGGTACCATGATGTTCACCATCGTTGGCATCCTGGCTATGGCCGGTGCCGCAGCTGCTATCATCCTTGTCTTCAAAAAGGGCAAGAAGGAAAACGCAGTATGATCACACTTTGTGAAATGTAAAGAACGTCTGTAAAGGTGACCCATTTAACAAATATACTTGTGATTAACTTTGTAAAAGGTGTTTCTCAATTAATGCTTCAATATAGTTAAAAGAACAAGAAGAAGCCACCCAAAGGGTGGCTTCTTCTTATGTAAGGTTATTTAATATTTCTCTTGAAAACGGGGTTAACTCTTGCGCCCTCAGGCAGAATGTCATCCATGCTGTCCTTATCCATTGCTTCTTTAATGGTGGCAAATGCATAATCGGCAGCATCCAGATACTGCTTAGCATTCTCTTCGGTATGGGAGTAGAACACATTGATAAGAGCCTGGGTGAAAATACCCTTTTCCAACATGCACTTTGCAAAGATGGAATGGATGTCGAGATAATTCAGAGAACCCACATCATCAAAGGCTACACCGCAATGAGGTGCCAAACCGCTGACGGAGACAGCCTTCTCGATTCCGTGCTTTGCAATCAGTGCCTTCAAACCTTCCAGGATGATGCTGCCAATCTTCCATGCGTGAGCCATAACATCCTTTTCTTGCATTTCCTTGATTGTAGCCAGTGCGCCAGCCATGGAGATGGCGTCACCACCGAAGGTCATAGAGACGAATACGCCCTGTTCAATCTGGCTGATCAATTCACGCTTACCAGCAACAAAGGAAAGAGGCATACCGTTTGCGCAGCCCTTGCCATAGGAAGCCATATCGGGAGTGACACCATAGTACTCACTTGCACCACCGATAGCATAACGGAAGCCGCTGACCACTTCGTCGAAGATAGCGATGGCGCCGTGCTTATGCGCGGTATCCACAACAGCCTGCAGGTATTCCTTAGTGGTGCCGTTGGACTGGATGGGTTCCAAAATGACTGCAGCGTATTCGCCGGGATGCGCACTCAGCAAATTCTCCAGAGAGTCAATGTCGTTGTACTTAAAGGTTTTCGTCAGCTCTCGAACAGCCATGGGCACGCCCTTGTTGTTGGCAGAAGCACCGATGGACCAGTCGTGCATACCGTGGTAGCCGCACATTGCAACACGATCTCGGCCGGTGTAGGCTCTGGCAAGACGGATAGCAGCGGTGGTAGCGTCACTGCCATTTTTTACGAATTTGACCATTTCTGCACAGGGAATGACCTCAACCAGCTTCTCAGCCAGCTCGCACTCTACAGGTGCTTGAGTGGAGAAGATGATGCCCTTGTTCAGTTGCTCAATTACAGCCTCATTAACACGAGGATAGTTGAAGCCCAAAGTGATGGGACCCAGGCAACCGTTGAAGTCGATAAACTCATTGCCGTCCACGTCGTAAATCTTTGCGCCTTCAGCACGCTCGATGAACATGGGGCTGGCACCGGGAATGAAGTAACGGTAACTCTTGCTGAAAGTCTGGGCGGCAAGAGGTGCTACCTTTTTTTCTCTTTCCAGGAGGGCGTTGCTTTTTTCAAAAGTTCTCATCAGAAGATCTCCTTTGTTGTATTTTGATTTCTGAGCGTATTATATAGAACGCATAGTCGGATTACAACGAGCTTTTTCTTCGCTTTTGATGGAATAAATGATTGATTTTTTTGATTATATTGTTTTTGCTCTTTCGTTTTGATATAATCAAATATATAAGGAGTGTGATTACTGTGGCGAAACTGGAAGCAATGTTGGGGGATGCATTATTTACCATTGAAATAAATTTTGAAAGATCATGGACCTCTCGTAAATGGCAGGACACCCCACACTTTCATGTGGATCACGAGATCCATATTCTGTTAGCGGGCAATGCTGTTCTGGAAATCGACGGTAACGATATATGCATTAATACTGGGGATATTTGCCTGCTGGCTCCAAGAGCAAGCCATTATCCAAAGTTTTCCAGCAATATATTGGATAAGGCAAATTTTGGGTTTAGTCTCACACAAAGCTATAATGACAACTGCCACAAGAAAAGTTTTTCAGAATATGTATATTTCAGCAAAATTTTAAAATCTGTCACTGAGTATTTTATCATTAAAGATGTAGGTCTTTTATCTATCGTACAGAGGCTAATTGCAGTTCCATTCTCCGAAGAAAGCGAGCATATTTATCAGGCGTTACTGGCTGTCTTTTTTATGATATTGGCAAAACGGATTGAAGAGCTTCACCTTCCATTTCAGGATAAGGCGATCCACGTTTCATCAGAGAGTGAGAACAGCTTTAGACAACGTAAAATTGTAGAAGAATTTTTCCAAATTAGATATAACGAAGAAATCAGCATTGAAGATCTTGCTAACGAACTGTGTCTGTCCGTTCCTCAAACTCACAGAATCGTGAAAAAAGTCTTTGATGAAGGTTTTAAAAAGACCCTTATCAAACAGCGTATCGAGCATGCCTGTATGCTGATAAAGCAGCGGGATTTGCCACTGACAGAAATCGCTTGCCGCTGCGGATATACTTCCTATAATGGATTTTTGTCAGCCTTTAAAAGCTACATGGGAAAGTCTCCCAAGGAATATAAAAAATCAATACGTTGATTAGCAGCGGTTTCAAATGATACAGCATCCAGGTAAAAATATACTGATGCTCCTACAGGTATTAATTCACCGATACAAGTCATGTAAATTAGCTACATAGCGTTAATATCTATTTAAGCACTGGGAACCATCCCGGTGCTTTTTAGTTGTTTGCAATGCAAATCGAGTTTTATCATCTAGGAGGCAATTATGAAACGAAGGCAAATTTTGAGTATTAT
>JAZOLX010000062.1:0-17175 GCA_045653485.1 Faecousia sp.
AGGTACATTCACTTCTATAACTACGAGCGCATCCAGAATAAAACTGGAGTGGCGCCGCTAACGCTGCGCCACTCCGCCTAAAATTAAATATTTCCTACATAGGGGGCTTTTTGTACTGTCCGCACAAACTGGGGCAGTTCAGAAAGTCCCGGGCCTTAATTTAACGCAATTATTCTGCGAAGTGCTCTTCAGCAACAGTTTCCTCGACAGTTTCCTCGACTACTTCCTCAGCGGGAGCATCGGCTTCGGGAATCTCGGCTTCAACGACTTCTTCGATGGTGTCCTTGCATTCGCAGGTGCACTCACCGGTGCATTCACCCTCGCAATCACAGGTGCACTTGCAGTTGCAGCAGGGCAGGGAAGCCAGAACTTTCTTGCACCAGGCAACGATCTGCTCACCATAGGTGGCAACAACATACACAGCACCGGCAACGGCGGCCAGAGCAACAACGAGCTTAGCGATAAACTTAGCGGTCTTCATAGGATCAACCTCCATATATAAATTTCTCTTATACAAGTATAACCAAACCAAAGAAAAAATGCAACTAAAAAAATCCTAAATGTAGCCATACATGCCCCGCACGCTGACTTCTCCCGAATTGACTGTTTCGATGTGGTCATCTGAAAAACAAACCAGGAGCGCGCCATCGTCATCAACGGATATCGCAGTTCCGTGGCGAATACTGTCACCGGCTACTACAGAAATCTCCTGACCCACAGTAATGCAATCCTTGCGGTACTGAGCCATGATCTGTTCCTTTTGTTTCAAAAGTTTTTGGGACATTTCTTCCAGAGAAACTAGCATGGCGGCGATTACGCGGCTACGATCTGTTTCATTGCCGGTCTGTATCTGCAGGGACGTGGCAATAGGACAGATCTCTGATGGAAAATCGGATTCCATTTGGGAGCAGTTGATGCCGATGCCAACGATGGCATAAGATGCTTGGCCCTCTGCATCCAGAGAAAGCTCCGTTAGAATACCGCCCAGTTTCCGCTTACCAAAGACCAGATCATTGGTCCACTTGATGCCGGGTCGGATGCCGCAGCCAGACTCTACCGCGCTGCACATGGCAACACCTGTAGCGCAGGTCAAATGCATTAACTTTGATGCATGGCATTGGGGACGCAGGATCACAGAAAGATAAATACCGCTGCCTGCAGGAGAATGGAAGCTTCGCCCTAACCGTCCTCGGCCGCCTGTCTGGCTGTCAGCGATCAAAACGGTACCGTGGGGCGCTCCCTGCGCCGCCAGTTGCTTTGCCCGTGTGTTGGTGGAATCAATAGAATCAAACCAGTGAATATGGTCTTTCCAGGGGAAATCCTTTGGAAGGTGCGATACAATTGCATTGATCATTTAGTCGATGTCCTTAATAACTTCTTCTGGGGGATTATCCAGCACTTCGGGATGGGCCAGCAGGCGGCGGTAGTATTTAAAGAAGGTGGCGTAGTAGAAGCCGTCTACGATGCGCTCGTCCAGAACAAACTTTACATCTATGTACTTCTTTTGTACCACACTGCCATCCTCGGTCACTTCCAGAGCCTTACGCTTGCAGCCAAAGGCACCGAATACGGGAAGATTACCAAAGTCGTACAGGTGATGGTAAATGGGAGGAATGCCCAAACTACCCATAGAGGTGAAGAACAGGCTTCCGTGGAAGGGACTCAGCTCCAGCAGGAACTTCGGCAGCAGGCCGAAATAGTCCAACAGCTTCAGCAGCCACACTACAAACTTTAAGACGACGCTGGGTATCAGGTTCAGGTACATGATCAGATTATCCAGGTTGGAGTCCAATTCCTGGGTAGCCTTGACACTGTCAACTGCGGCCTTCAGCTTGTTGTATACATCGACAGAGGTGTCATAGGGAGTCAGATGCACCTTGATGGAAGTATCGGGAGAATCCACACTCATGTTCTTTTTGATGACCATGCAGTACTGGATATCATTGCCACGAGAGTAGACCTTCTGGCCGGAGATGAAACGGTTCAACTGGGGATACTTGGCGATACCCCGAATATAAGCAGCCAAAAGAACGTGTGTAATACCGAAATCCGTATAACCTTCTTTGCGCTTCTGGCGGATATAGCGGTCGATGTTGGTAATTTCAAAGGATTCTTCAAAGAGGTTGGAACAAGTGTTGCGCTCTACCTGGAAATAAGCTGTGATCTGTGCCATGGGAGCCAACGTGCGAATCTTACGGCCGTCAATACGGTCCCCCCAAGTGGGATGATATTCACCAACGGGATGTACCCGAATGGCAAAAACCATAATCATCAGGCCAAAACTGAGTAGTGCATCCGGAAGCAGAGCGATGGAGGCAGACCAGTCAGCATTTAGCAGATCGCTCCTATGTAAATAACCGGAAGCGGCGATGGGGCAGGCATGGAGCAGGAACAGCCAGAATATCCGACGACCGCGACCGGAAGTGATGTCGGTGTAGATCACAGCAAAGAAGACCAGTGCGATCCAGCACAATACTTCCACCATGGTACCGAATTCATACTGACCGATACGGATGCCATAGTAAACTGCGATCATCCAAATAGAAATCGCTGTCTTGTAGAACATTTCCTTGCCCCAGATCAGCGCGATCATCAGGTACAATGCGGTAGCAGCGATGGGCAGGACCACAAGACCCCATGTGTTGGGGGAGGGCGTATCAAAAATGATGCGCAATACGGCGGATGCCAACAGGCACAATGCCGCGATCCAGGTCAGTGCATTTTTCTTACTGACGTACAGACTGATTCTTCTTTCCATAAATAACCTCCGTTTTTCTTTCTAAGGGGGTGTTTTTTAAAGCTTTGTAAGTTCTGCGATGAAGCGCGGATCGGTACCGCAGCAACCACCTAACAGGGCAGCGCCCATGGCACGGCAATCATTCATGATGGTACCGAATTCGTGGGGTTTCATGGGATAGTGGGGCAGCTTGTCTTCTCCGATGACCGGGATGCCTGCGTTGGGTTTGCATACAAGGGGACAGCGGACATATCGGAGCAGCTTGCTGACAAGACCGGCGGTGAAAGCATCAGCTGCAACACAGTTAAAGCCAACTGCAGCGGCTCCGGCGTCTTCCAGACCTTTCAGCACAGGACCTGCATCCATACCGGAAAAGAGGCTGCCATCCGGTTGCATGGTAAAGCTGTAAATGCAGCAGCCAGCACCTTCCAACTCAGCAGCGGTCAAAATTGCTTCCGCTTCCTGGGGATACATCAGCGTTTCCGCTACCAGCAGATCGACACCGCCATCTAACAGACCTTTGATTTGCCGCCGGTAGTTTTCTACCAACAGATCAAATTTTCCCGGATCCCAGCTGTCGGTATATGCTGCCAGTGTAGTCAAATCACCGGCTACCAAAACATCTTCGCTTACACTTTTACTCAAAGCAGCTAGATGCGCATTGACCGCTTCCGTCTGTTTTTCCAAGCCGACCCGTTCCAATGCGATAGGCTGTGCCTGAAAGGTAGGGGCGTAGATAATTTGGCTACCCGCTGCCACATAGGCTCGTTGGAGAGCAACTAATTTTTCCGGATTGGCAAGGATCCACTCTTCCGTACAGCAGCCACGGGGCATACCGGCCTTCATTAAATTAGAGCCGGTGGCACCGTCCAACAGGATTGGGCCCCTTCGTGCCATTTCCCAAAGGATTTCTTTCGTAAGCATGGCGTTCACTCCAAAGAATTACTGTGGATTATTATATGGTAAAAATGAAAAGAATGCAACAAATTTGTATGCGTTTGCTGTTTCAAAGAAACAACAGACGGCGCTCCCTTTCTGAGAGCGCCGCTTGTTGTAATCAATAGACATCGTTTGTGCGGGTGATGGGATTCAGCGGGTAGGGACAGTTGTCAGTAAAGTTCAGTTCACCATAGAGACCTTTGACAAAACCGATCATTGTGTCCGGATTCAAGCTGTAGCAATTCACGAAGCTATGGGCCGCTGAAAAATAATTAAAGAAGATATCCGGGTTGCCAAAGGAAACGCCGACAGACTTTTCTTTAGCAACCGTCATGATCTTTCGCATCATGTCGCATTTTTCACCATAGAAGGCTTGACCGCCCATTGGCTGATGCATTGAGATAAATGTAGCATATACGATCAAGTCATACTGATCCAGTGTTTCATTGTCTTTGTCAGAAAATCCCTCTTGGAGGTCACACTCAGCACCGTGACGGGCAAATTCCTCAACAGCATGCTGCAGGTTGTGATAGCACCATCCGGAATACCCGATATATACGATTTTTACTTTCCGGATTTTCTTCTGATCGATGGGCAGAAAACCGATACGGTTGGCGGTCAAGGTCATACCCTTGGCGGCAATATCCTGACAGAGGGTGTGAACGTTATCAGAGATGGTTTTCCGCTGGACATCTGTGAGGTGGGGGAGTTCACCCTGATCAAACAAACCAAAGCGTTCCTTCATATCCAGTATGCGCTGGCAGGCATCGTCGATGCGGCTTTCAGGCAGTTCACCGCGCAGTACAGCTTCCTCAACAATATCGATATAATTCAAGTGTTGGGGATCGAGGATCATGTCGTTACCGGCCCGCAGAAGCTCAACATAAAGCTTTTCGTAGGGATAAATTGCGGTAAGGGCCTTCATGGAAATATGATCGGTAATGACAACGCCCTTAAAACCCATTTTTCCTTTCAGCAGCTCTGTGATGACCTTGTAGGAAAGGGTACTGGGCAGTAGTCTATCATTGACCCGCGTATCATCCACGGCCTTGAAGGTAGGATGGCCGATCATAATACTGGCGACACCTGCGTCAATACATGCTTGGAATTCCCGCCCTTGTGTAGCTTCCCAGGTTTCAAAGCTCTGGGTATAGGAGGATGTACAGAAGTGGGAATCCCGGTATTCGCAAGGATCAAAACCCGGAAAATGTTTGCCGCAGGCGGCAACACCGGCATCCTGCAGGCCTTGAATAAAGGCGGGCAGAAGTACCTTGTTGCTCTCATAATTGTTGGACATGACCCGGCTGGTTGTAAAGTGCCCGGCATTGTCCGCCACAGGCCGCCACAGCCACCGTAAACCCATGGAATGCATATCTTCACCCAGCACCTTGCCGTAGCGGTATGCAAGCTCCGGGTCGTTGGCGGCGCCAAGGCTGGCAGCGGTTGGCAGAGTGTTAATATGTCCATCGAATTGGATGCCGTTATCCGCATCCATTACCGGCATAACAGGAATGCGCATGTGGCGGTTGGCGTGGTTGATGTAATTAATAAGCAACTCGTCGTAGAGGCCCTTCAGTTCAGGATTACCGAGGGCACACTCCACCTGCCGGAAAATTACATGATTGGTAGAAGTCGTCCACAGTACGCCGATTGGATTGTGTGTGAAGTAAGCGGAAAGATCCTCCAGCTGGGAGAAACGCTCGTCGTGCGCAAAGCAGGCAGTCTGGCCGATTTTTCCCGCAGAGTCAGTTCTTCAAGTTTTGGCTTCATACATATCACTCCTGTTTGTTGCAAAAAATGGACTAGATCTAAGTTTTTTGTAGCATAGGAATATGGTGATGTCAATACCAAAATATTACACACTTTTTGGGTATTTATTGAAAGACGCAGGGAATTGACGAATACCATATTCTTTGCTATAATGAGCCCAAATCGTTAAAAAGGAGCTTGTTACAATGAAGAAAACCGCATTGAGAGAATACGCACGGCTGATCGTCCGTTGTGGCGCAAATGTTCAGAAAGGCCAGACAGTTTTGGTATATGCCGGTCTGGACCAGCCGGAGTTTGTTGCTCTGGTGGTGGATGAAGCCTACAAGGCAAAGGCTAAGGAAGTTATCGTGGAGTGGAGCTATCAGCCTCTGGCAAAGCTGCACTACCGCCATCAGTCTTTGAAATCTCTGGCAACTGTCGAGGAGTGGCAGAAAGCTAGATTGCAGCATTACTGTGATATCGTTCCTGCCCGGATCCATCTGACTTCTGCTGACCCCGATGGTTTGAAGGGTGTCAATGTTGCCAAAATGGCAAAGGCCCGTCAGATGAGCTATCCTATTGTCAAACCCTATTCTGAGGCATTGGATGGCAAGCAGCAGTGGTGCATCGCGGCTGTTCCCGGCGCTGCATGGGCTAAGAAGGTATTCCCCGGTCTGCGTACCAGTGTAGCTATTGAGAAGCTGTGGGAAGCAATTTTGTCTACTTCCCGTGTGGATGACGATCCCGTCAAGGCATGGGAAAATCACAATGCCGACTTGGCAAACCGCTGTGCTTATCTGAATAATCTGGGTATTGAATCCTTGCACTACACTGCTGATAACGGCACCGATCTGACAGTTGGTATGATCAGCGAGGCTGTTTTCTGTGGTGGCGGTGAGACTACCAAAGGCGGCGTGTTCTTTAACCCCAACATTCCTACTGAGGAATGTTTCATCTCTCCCATGAAGGGCAAGGCAGAGGGTATCGTGTATTCCACCAAGCCTCTGAGCTATCAGGGCCAGCTGATCGAGAATTTCTGGCTGCGCTTTGAAAACGGCAAAGCTGTGGAAGTTGGTGCTGAAAAGGGCAAGGAACTGCTGCAGCAGATGGTCTCTATGGACGAAGGTGCCGGCTATTTGGGCGAGTGCGCTCTGGTGCCCCAGACCAGTCCTATCAACGAGACAGGCTTGTTGTTCTACAATACACTGTTCGATGAGAATGCCGTTTGCCATCTGGCTATGGGTCGCGGTTTTAACGATACCATTCGGGATTACCACAACAAGACCAACGATGAGTGCAAGGAACTGGGTATCAATGATTCCATGATCCATGTGGACTTTATGATCGGCTGTGAGACCATGAATATCGATGCGCACTGCGCTGACGGTAAGGTCGTTCCCATCTTTAGAAACGGCAACTGGGCCTTCTAAAAAATTATAAAAAAACCGAAAAAAATACTTGCATTTCCCAGAGGGATATGTTATGATATCCGGGCGATTAAAGATTGCTGGGGCAATTATGCCCTTTTATATGATGAGAAAGAGGTGAACGAAATGAGAGAAGGCATCCATCCTAAGTACGAACAGACTACAATTCGCTGTGCTTGTGGCAACACCTTTACCACCGGCTCCACCAAGAAGGATATCAGAGTTGAGATCTGCTCCAAGTGCCACCCTTTCTATACCGGCAAGCAGAAGCTGGTTGATACCGGTGGACGTGTTGACCGTTTCAACAAGAGATTCAATCTGAAGTAAGCTTTAAGCCTGCACCGCTGTTTGCGGTGCAGGCTTTTACTTTAGTTGACACTAAGGTTACCGCCTGAACACAATATTTACTGCAAAGCCAAGTTTTTTCAGCAATAAAGTAACCTGTTTTCTTTGAAAGGTATTGCTTGCCGGGGTAGATTCGTGATATAATATTCTGTAAGATATATCGGAGGAAGTTATGGAATCGAATTTTGAAAAGCATGTAACTGAACGGGCAGTGCTTGTTGGCTTAAACGCCGATTGCTTTACGCAAGCACAGACCGCTACGGACGAAACACTGGAAGAACTGGAAGCACTGTTGGAGACAGCAGGTGGCTTTTGTACCGCTAAGATCCTGCAAAACCGCCATACCCCGGATTCTCACAGCTTTATTGGTGAGGGCAAGGCGCAGGAAGTGAAAATGCTGGCAGAAGCAACCGAGTCTACCATGATCGTATTTGATAATGAGTTATCTCCCGGTCACATCCGGGCGTTGGAAGAGATCATGGGGATCCCCGTGCTGGACCGCAGCGCCCTGATCTTGGGTATCTTTGCCCAGCGTGCAAAGACCAAGGAAGGCCGTTTGCAGGTGGAGCTTGCGCAGTATCAGTATTTACTGGCAAGACTTGCCGGAATGGGCAAAAACCTCTCCCGGCAGGGTGGTGGCATTGGTACCCGCGGCCCCGGTGAAACGAAGCTGGAATCGGACCGCCGTCACATCCGGGAGCGGATCACGCGGCTGAAGCACGTGCTGGAACAGGTGCGGCAGGTGAGAAGCGTTCAGCGAGAACGCAGAATGAAAAATTCTGTTCCGGTGGTTGCCATTGTTGGCTATACCAACGCGGGCAAGTCCACCCTCTTGAATAGGCTGACCGGTGCCGGAATTCCCGCAAATAATAGATTGTTTGATACTTTGGATACCACATCCCGTCAGTTAACGGTTTCTGACAATCTGGATGTGATCCTTTCCGATACCGTCGGCTTTATCGCCAAGCTGCCCCACCATTTGGTAGACGCCTTCCGGGCAACCTTGGAAGAGCTGGAATACGCAGACCTGCTGCTTCATGTGATCGACTCTGCCGATCCCAACCGGGAAGAGCACATTGCTGTAGTAGACGGCTTGATTGCCAAGCTGGCCAAGCCGGGTACTCCTGTTCTGCGTTGTTATAATAAGGCGGAGCTGGTCGATAAGACGGAAATACCCATTGGTGAGGATGTGGTTGCCATGTCTGCAGCTACCGGCCGGGGAATGGACTTGCTTCTGCAATCCATTGAAAAGGCCTTGGGTCAAAGCCGCCACCATGTGATATTGACCATCCCTTATAGTGCGGGTGGTCTGGTAGATACACTCCATTCCAGCGCGAAGGTAAACAGTATTGACTACACCGGTGAGGGAATCGTTGTAGATGCTGTGCTGGACGAGATCTTGTACGGCAGAATGAAACAGTATGTAACAAAGGAGTGCTGACTTTGCAGGAGTATCTGGTGCCGACCGGCTACGGTGAAGATGAATTTATTGAAAAGAAATCCCGCTTCATCGGCCGCGTCTGGCCTGTGGATACGGAGGAAGAAGCACTGGAAAAGATCCAGCAGATGAAAAAGCAGCACTACGATGCGACCCATAACTGCTGGGCTTATATCATCAAGGATGGGCCCATGCGCTTTTCCGACGATGGTGAACCCGGCGGCACTGCCGGTAACCCCATGATGCAGGTACTGCAAAGAGAAAACATCTATAATGTAGTATGTGTGGTGACCCGGTATTTTGGCGGTATCCTGCTGGGTGCCGGCGGCTTGGTAAGAGCCTACACCAAGGGTGCAAAAATAGCCATTGACGCAGCGGGAAAGTCTATGAAGCGGGTATGGACAGTTCTTTACGTCCCATGCCCTTATACATACTATGAGCGGGTGAAGCTGGAGGTAGAAGCCTTTGGCGGGATCATTCGCAGTACGGAATTTGGCGCGGAAGTGGAATTGGAAATACTGCTGGCTGAAAATCAAGCACAGCCTTTTTTGGACAGACTTACCGATATGACGGCAGCTACCGTGGAAGGTATGGAAACCGGCAAGGAGTACCGTGCGTTTCCCATTTGATAAGGAGTCGATGTTATGAATATTCGTGAAGAACTGGAATATCAGGAACACCGGAGACTAAATCCTCTGGCGGCCTTTTCTGACCGCAGCAGTGGTCGTCCCGTGCCTTATCAGCCGAAAGAAAACGATGTGCGCACCTGCTATCAGCGTGATGGTGACCGTATTGTCCATTGCAAGGCGTTTCGTCGCTTGATGCATAAGACACAGGTGTTTCTGCGGCCGGAAGGAGACCATTACCGCACCCGTATGACCCATACTTTGGAGGTTTCCAGAATTGGCCGCACCATCACCCGCGCCCTTGCGCTGAACGAGGACCTTGCTGAAGCAATTGCTTTGGGCCACGATTTGGGCCACACACCCTTTGGTCACGCCGGTGAGGATGCACTGACTACCTGCTTGGGTCAGCCTTTCCGCCACAATGAGCAGAGTTTGCGCGTAGTGGATGTGCTGGAAAATGACGGCGCTGGATTGAATCTTTCCCATGAGGTCCGTTTGGGTATTTTGGGTCACAGCGGTTCTTATATTCCGGAAACTTTGGAAGGCCGTGTGGTTCGCTGGGCGGACCGGATCGCCTATGTTAATCACGATATTGACGATGCTGTCCGGGCAGGCATATTGACCAATGACGATATTCCTAAGTCTGTTTCTTCTGTGTTGGGATATACCCATGGTGAGCGGATCGATACACTGGTATGTGATATGATCCTTACCTCTCGGGAAGCAGGGGATATCCTCTTTACCCCAGAGGTGGACGGGGCACTGGATACCCTTCGGAATTTCCTCTTTGAGCGTGTCTACCGCAATCCCGTAGCCAAAAGCGAGGAAAGTAAAGCTAAGGACATGATCAAACGGCTTTATGAGCATTATTATACCAATCCACAGTCTATGCCGGAGGATTTTCAACCCCAAATGAGCTTTGAGGGATTGGAAAGAACGGTCTGTGATTATATTGCCGGTATGACCGATAAGTATGCTGTTGATAAGTTTACAGAAATATTCACACCTGCCGGGTGGCGGGTTCGTGGGTAATGTGATACAATAAACCGGTAAAGAAATTCCTAATGTGAGGTCTTACTATGTATACTGCACCTGGACAGCAATGGAGAGGGAAAAAGTGGTATTGTTATGGAACATCCATGACAGATATCAGATGTAATGGAATAGTTGGAATTACCCCTGACAATAAGCCAAATCGCACAGAAAAAACCGGTTACTACTCTGATTTTCTGGCTCAGTTTGCTGGTCTACAACAGTTTAATTTTGGAAAGGGCGGAAGCGGTATTGTGCCTGCTCTGCATGGGCAAGACAGTGTAAAATCACGCGTGATGACCCTGGAAGACGGAAAAGCAGAAGCGGATCTGATTACGGTAGAGCTAATTCCCAATGACCTGAAAGCACAGTTGGGTGAAATTACTGATTGGTCGGATGATACCTTCTGCGGAAATTTAAACCAGATGCTGGCATATCTCATGGAGAATACAAAGGCGACCATAGTTGTTTTGATAGCGACAAGAGCCCGGTACGATGCCGACACTAGATGGCACCCTACTGAGGAAAATGCGCTGAAAAGGATGGCATGGGAAGACAGTGTAGAGAAACTCTGCAGAATCCATGGAGTACCTTGTTGGAACGGTGCGGCAGAGGCAAATCTGGGTTACTTCCGGATGGGTATGACACAGGAATATGTGCAGGACCAGATCCATCTAACGGAAGCAGGCGGAGAGATACTGGCAAAATATTATTGGGGTAAATTGCAAACCCTTTATCCCATCAAATAAGAGTAGATTTGGAAAGGAGGTACAGGCTATGGCATTTCCTGCATCCTTTATTGATGAATTGTTAGTTAGAAATCCAATTGAAGATGTGGTAGGCCAGCATGTGACACTGAAGCGTTCCGGTGCTAACTTGTTTGGCCTGTGCCCGTTCCATGGAGAAAAGACAGCTTCTTTTTCCGTGAATCCCGATAAGGGAATTTACTATTGCTTCGGCTGCCATAAGGGTGGCGGCTCTATCAACTTTATGATGGAGCTGGAGGGCCTCAGTTATCCCGATGCCGTACGTTCTTTAGCAAAACGGGTGGGTATGGAAGTGCCCGAGGATGAGCAGTACCAAAGCAAGTACCGCCAGCAGGAGCGGCTGTGGGCACTTCATAAGGAAGCTGCCCGGTTTTTCCATGCCCAGCTTTATTCTCCCATCGGGGCCGAGGCATTAAACTATGCACTGGGCCGTGGTATGAATAAGTATATCCTCACTACCTTTGGTGTGGGTTTTGCGCCGGACACATGGGACAGTATGGTCAAGGCCATGCGAGCCAAAGGGTATACAGATCAGGAACTGAAAGATTCGGGTCTGGTGACCGTTTCCCAAAAGAACGGCAACCTGTTTGACCGTTTCCGTGGACGGCTTATGTTTCCCATCATTGATGTCCGTGGCAATATTATTGCTTTTGGCGGCCGTATTATCAAAAATGATAAGGATGCTGCCAAGTATTTAAATTCTCCGGAAACACTGATTTTTAATAAGCGAAAGAACCTGTTTGGCTTGAATCTGGCTAAGAAAACAAAGCAGAATTACCTGATTCTGGTGGAGGGCAATATTGATGTGGTGGCGCTGCACCAGTACGGATTCGACAATGCGGTGGCATCTCTCGGAACCAGCTTAACAGAAGAACAGGCAGTGTTGATATCCCGATATACCGAGCAGGTGGGGCTGATCTATGACGGTGATGCAGCAGGTCAGCGGGCCACTCAGCGGGCCATCCCCATTTTGGAAAAGGCCGGTATTGGTGTGAAGGTGCTGCAGATCAAGGATGCAAAGGATCCGGATGAATTTTTGAAAAAATTCGGAGCAGACAGATTCAAACTGTTATTGGAAGGCTCTGCCAACCGGGTGGAGTATCAACTTACCGCCATTTCCCAGAAGTACGATCTGAAGCAGGATGATCAGCGGATTAAATTCATTCAGGAATGCGCGGAACTGATCTGCTCTCTGTCCAGCGCAGTGCAGCGGGAAGTTTATGGTGCACGTGTGGCGGAAGCGGCATCTATCAGTTATGATGCCATGAAAATGGAGGTCAACAAGGCCTTTAAAAGACGGATCGCCCGGGAGAAAAAACGTCAGGAGAAGATCGATCTGGCACCGGAACAGGCTTTACAACCCCGAAGCCGCAGTATTCGCTATGACAATATGAAATCAGCCATGGCAGAGGAAACCATTCTGGCCATGGTGATGAAAGAACCTGCGCTGATGGAACAGACAAAAGCACTGTCACCTGAATGTTTTTCTTCTGAGCTGTTAGGCCGGGTATACAGCCAATTCTGCCTGCGTTATGCACAGGGTTTGGCCTTGTCACCCAGTACGTTGGAAGATATGACAGCCGATGAGGTCTCTCACATTACAGGCATTGTGCAACGGCACAATGGGCCTGTGAACGAGGCGGCGCTGAAAGATTGCGTACGCACTATACAGATGGAACATCAAAGCACCGGTGTTGCCACAGAAGATGATTTGATGAAATTGCGTGAACAATTGAAAGAAAGAAAAGGAACGAAATTATGACAGGTATGACTGCCGAACTGAATACGCCCATCAGCATGGGCGAAGGCGATATTCGGCAGTATCTGCACGAGATCCGGAACGTTCCTATGCTGACGCAGCAACAGGAGATCGATTTGGCAAAGCGATGTGCCGAAGGCGATCAGGAAGCCGTGAAGGAATTGGTTAAAGCTAATTTGCGGCTGGTGGTGTCTGTTGCAAAGGAATATACAGGCCGTGGCGTACCGCTGATGGATCTGATCCAAGAAGGCAGTATTGGTCTGTTGACTGCAGCCAAAAAGTTTGACTACACCATGGAATACCGTTTCTCTACATATGCAACGAAATGGATCCGCCAAGGTGTGACCCGTTATTTGACAGACCATGGCAGCATGATCCGTGTTCCTGCCTACACGGCGGAACGGATCCATAAAGTTCTGAAAGCACAAACGCTTTTGAAGCAGAAAAATGAGCAGGAGCCCACCGTGGAGGAATTGGCTGATTACTGCGAAATGACACCGGAACGGATTCAACAACTGCTGGACTTAAACCCGGAAACCTGCTCTTTGGATGCCCCGACAGGCGAAGATGGTGAAGATTCCTTTGGTACTATGCTGAAGGACCGGCTGGCCCCGGACCCTCATGAACAGTTGGTCCGTGATGAACTGAGCCGTACCATGGATGTACTGCTTTCTATGCTGAGCGATCGTCAGCGAATGGTATTGCGGCTACATTTTGGTATGGAGGATGGTCAGTGCCACTCGTTGGAACAGATCAGCATTCGCTTTGGCGTTTCGAAGGAACGGATACGCCAGATCGAACGGCAGGCAATGGAGCGGCTCAAGGATCTGGGAGCCAACATTGGTTTGGAGGATTTTCTGAATGAATGATTTTACTTTTGAATATGAAAAGTCTGCTTGGGAGATAGCTTTGGAAAAGCTACACAAAGGCGACTCTGTTTCAACAGTGCGTTTTTTGACATTGCTGGAAGGGGAGAACGAACTGGTCTGGGAGGAAGCTTTTCAGATGCTGGAAGACCGGCAGATAGCGCTGCAGGTCTGTGAATTGCCTCAAGACTTTGGAACTGGTGAAGAGGAAAAGCGCCTGCGCCGGGAGGATATGCTCGTAAAATCGGGAAAACTTCTGGAAAACCTGGAGGAAGCTGACCCGTTAAGACTGTATCTGGACGAGCTGGCCCGGATTCCCGCAGCGGGCGATCCCCAAATGTTAGCACAATTGAGCCTTTCCGGAGATGAAAGTGCATCTCAACGGCTTTTAAACGCGACGATCAGCCGGGCGGTAGAAGCTGCACAGAGAATGACCGGTTATGGGGTTTTGCTTTTGGATCTGATCCAGGAGGCAAGTTTAGGTCTGTGGGAGGCAATTATCCGCTATGATGGTGGTGAATTTGAACCCCATGCAGATTGGTGGATCAATCAATATCTGGCCAAAGCGGTGACACTGCAGGCCCGACAAAAAGGTGTAGGCAGCAAGATGCGCAAGGCATTGGAAGCTTACCGGAATGCAGACAAACGGTTGCTGACGGAGCTGGGGCGCAATCCTACCTTGGAGGAGATTGCTGTGGAAATGGGCATTTCTGCCGAAGAAGCAGAGGTTTATCAGGATATGCTGCGCACTGCCCATACCATGGAAAAAGCAAAAGAACTACCCAAAGAACAGCAGCCGGAGGATGACCAAGCGGTAGAAGATACTGCTTATTTCCAGAGCCGGCAGAGAATTTTGGATATGCTGTCTACGCTAACTGAGCAGGAAGCGCAGGTTTTGACACTACGTTTTGGTCTGGAAGGTGGACAGCCTTGTACACCGCAGCAAGTAGGAACAAAGCTGGATATGACAGCGGATCAGGTAATACAGCTGGAAGCAGCAGCTCTGACAAAACTGCGAAACCAAGAGAAATAAGGAAACGAGGAATCGATTATGGCTAAGACTATCAATATCGCCATTGACGGCCCTGCTGGTGCCGGAAAAAGCACCATTGCCCGGCGGCTTGCCAAAGAGCTAGGATATTATTATGTAGATACAGGCGCTATCTACCGTACGGTTGCCTACTTTTTGGACCTGTTGGGCATTAGTCCCAAGGATACCGACGGTGTGGAGCGCTATCTGGATGAGCTGACTGTAGCGATCGAATACGATGAAGACGGCAAGCAGCACATGCTGATGAACGGCATGGATGTGACAGATGATATCCGTACCCCCGATATTTCCCAGAAGGCCAGTTTGGTATCTGCCCATGCCATGGTACGTGATATGCTGCTGGATATGCAGCGTGATGTGGCGAAAAAGCACAATGTCATTATGGATGGCAGGGATATCGGTACTGTTGTGCTGCCCAGAGCTACCGTGAAAATCTTCCTTACTGCTTCTGCTGAAGTGCGTGCTCAGCGACGTACGGATGAACTGATTGCAAAGGGCCAGAAGGCAGATTTTAATCAGGTGTTGAAAGATATTCAGCAGAGGGATTATCAAGACAGCCATCGCCCCATTGCACCTTTGAAGCAAGCAAAGGATGCCGTGCTGCTGGATACAAGTGAGCTGGACATCGAGGGTGTTGTTGCAGCCATGAAAGAGATCATCGCAAAGAAGGTTGCTTTATGAGTGTTTCCGTAGCGAAAAGCGCCGGTTTCTGCTTTGGCGTCAGCCGTGCGGTGGAAATGGTAGAGCAGCAGGCTAAAGCAGGAAAGTGTGTAGTGACCTTAGGGCCGATTATCCACAATAGGCACGCGGTACAGCATTTTGAGGACATGGGTGTCCGGGTGATCGCCCAGCCTGAGGATGCACCGGATGGCAGTACGGTGATAATCCGTTCTCATGGTGTTTCAAAGGCCGTATACCAACGCTTGTTGCAACAACAGGTGGAGATTGTGGATGCAACATGCCCCTTTGTCAAGCGCATCCATGAGATCGTCAGCAAGGCAGAGGGGGAGGGGCTTTTACCGGTGATTATCGGTACCCGTTCTCACCCGGAAGTGGAGGGGATTGCCGGTTGGTGTACCCACTGCCGCGTATTTGAGAATCCGCAGGAACTGCAGACTTGGGTCGAAAGCGGGCAAGTTTCGGCGGATTCGCCAATTTGCATGGTTTCACAAACAACTTCCACGGAATCTTTGTGGAAAATGTGTTGCGAAATTGCAAAAAAACAGTTTACTAACTTGAAAATATTTGATACAATATGCAAAGCAACTGAATTTCGGCAAAGCGAAGCGGCAAAATTGAGTTCAATTTGTCAGGCCATGGTCGTTGTAGGAGACACCCATAGTTCCAACACAGGCCGTCTCGCCATGATTTGCCGGGAGCACTGCAAAAAGGTCGTTCTGGTGGATAATGCCTCAGAATTAAAACCTGACTTTTTCAGCGGTGTGGCTGATGTTGGAATCACGGCAGGTGCGTCAACACCTGCGTGGATTATAAAGGAGGTCAACAAGACTATGAGCGAAATTCTTACTAATGATGCTGTGCAGGAGGAAAGCTTTGAGGCACTTCTGGAGCAGTCCATCAAGACTTTAAATACAGGAGATAAGGTTCTTGGCATCGTTACCGGTATCGGCAACACCGAAGTCCAGGTGGATCTGGGCACTAAGCACGCCGGTTACATCCCCTACGACGAAGTCAGCACCGATCCTTCTGTAAAGCCCGAGGACATCCTGCACGTCGGTGACGAGATCGAAGTTTTCGTTGTTCGCGTCAACGATCAGGAAGGTACCGTTCAGCTGAGCAAGAAGAAGCTGGATGGCATGAAGGTGTGGGACGACATGGCTGCCTTTGCTGAAGAAAAGGCTACCGTTGAAGGCACCATCACCGAAGAGAACAAGGGCGGTCTGGTTGCCAATGTGAAGGGCATCCGCGTCTTTATTCCTGCTTCCCAGTCCGGTATCGCCAAGGGCGGCGACATGACCGGTATGGTTGGCAAGGTCGTCAAGCTGAAGGTTACTGAGGTTAACCGTGCACGCCGTCGCGTGATCGGTTCTATCCGTGCTGTTGCTTCCGAGGAGCGTAAGGCTGCTCAGGAGAAGATCTGGACCGAGATCCAGGAAGGCGCTAAGTTCCACGGCACCGTTAAGTCTCTGACTTCTTACGGCGCATTCGTTGACATCGGCGGCGTTGACGGCATGGTTCACGTTTCCGAGCTGAGCTGGAACCGCATCAAGAACCCCGCTGAGGTCGTTAAGGTTGGCGATGAGATCGACGTTTACGTCATCTCCTTCGATGCTGAGAAGCGCAAGATCTCTCTGGGCTACAAGACCGCTGAGATGAACCCCTGGAATCAGTTCATGACTAACTACACCGTTGGTGATGTCTGCACCGCTAAGGTCGTTAAGCTGATGACCTTTGGCGCTTTTGCAGAGATCCTGCCCG
>JAZOLX010000063.1:0-46666 GCA_045653485.1 Faecousia sp.
CCGCTGACAATGCGTGCATAGTGCAGTACTATTCGTTACTTCCCTAACCCGCTCGGTATCGATAATCACAGCAAAAACGATACCGGGCAAGGTAAGGCAGTAACGAATAGTAGAAGTCTTGGTGCGAAATGGGAGCGGCGGCTCGCCGCTAAACGATCATTTATAAGAATACATATTTTTATCATATGGGCGCGGGGGGAATTCCTGCCGTGCTTTTTCGGTATGTGGGTTGAAACCGGTGTACCCATGGCGTATAATGAAAAAACACGGTAATATCACAGACGAGAATAAAAGAACCGAGGTAATGTAGCATGCTACCGGCGAAAAAGAAGCTTGACTACCAGTGGGTAATTATCGTTACCTGCTTTATCATGGAATTTGTAGCCCTTGGCTTTTGCAGCAGCAACAAGAGTCTGTACTTAGGCGCCATCACCGAAGCGCTGGGCATTAAGCGCAGCCTGTTTTCCATCAACGACAGTATCCGTTTTATGACCACGGCAGTGGTTAACCTGTTCTTCGGCGCGCTGATCCACAAGCTGGGTGCCAGAAAAATGGTCGCTATCGGCTTTGTATCATTGATTGCATCCACCCAGGTCTATGCCCGGGCGGAAACCGTATTCGGTTTTTATGTAGGCGGATTTTTGCTGGGTCTGGGTCTTGCCCTGTGTACCACTACCATGATCGGCTCCATCATTCGCCGTTGGGTCAAGGAAAATACCGGCACGATCCTAGGCTTTGTGCTGGCTGCCAATGGTCTTGGCGGTGCGCTGGCGGCTCAGATCGTAACGCCTATTATTTACGAAGAGGGGAATCCCTTTGGTTACCGCAATGCTTACCATCTGGTGACAGTCATTCTTGTGGCTACCGGTATCGTGGCGGTGGTATTTCTCAGCAATCAACCCAAAGACGATACCACTGCTGCAGCGACTTCCCACAAGAAGAAACCCCGTGGCGACGGCTGGGTGGGTATTGGATACGAGGATGCCAAAAAGAAGTCCTATTTTTATGCCGCGCTGGTGGGTATTTTCCTGACGGGTATGGTGCTGCAGAGCGTTACCGGCACTTCCTCTGCACATATGCTGGATGTGGGGCTGGACACCGGATATGTGGCAACGGTTTCGAGCCTCCACTCCATTGCGCTGATGGCTTTTAAATTTCTGGCAGGCTTCAGCTATGACAAATTCGGCCTGCGCAAAACGATGATCGTTTGCGATGTGGCGGCATTGGTAGTGATGGTACTGTTGGCACTGGTGACAAACAGCATCCAAGGTCAGGTGTTTGCTATGATCTATGGCATTTTCTCATCTTTGGCCCTGCCGCTGGAGACTATCATGCTGTCGCTGATCACCATGGATCTCTTTGGTTATCAATCCTTTGACAGAATCCTCGGAATCGTGTCTGCGGTGAACGTGGCAGGATATGCCGTAGGCGCGCCGGTGATGAACTTCTGCTATGATGCCTTTGGTACATATGTTCCGTTTATCTGGACCTGTGTGGGTATCATGGCTGTGGTTACTGTTATGTATCAGTGGATCATCACTACTGCATCGAAACAGAAACAGCAGATTTTGGCAACCGCAGAAAATACATGAGTATACAGGCAATATATTTTAGAAATTAGCGCAGGTGAACAATCATGAGAGAACATATCGATACCATACCGGTCAATGAAGCGTTTGCGTCCGGCCATGAATGTCCTTTCTGCTATCTGGAACGGATGGCGGAGCAGCGGTCTATTCGCTATATCTTAGGCCCCGGCGCCAGCTATATGGAGCCGGATGTTCGGGCCATGACCGACAGGGAAGGCTTCTGCCGGGAACACTTTAAGAAAATGTATGATTTCAGCAACCAGCTTGGCAGCGCTTTGATCATGCAGACCTACCTCGCACGCCTTTTGGAGGAGCTGGAAAGCGAAGAGGACACCTTCGAATTGCCCGCTAAGCGGCCTCTTTTCGGCGGTAAGAAAAACGACGACCGGGAAAGCGGCTTGTTGACCTGGGCGAAGGAGAAAGAATCTACCTGCTGCCTGTGCCAAAAGCTGGAGTACAATATGAAGCGCTACTACCATACCTTCTTTGTGCTGCTGAAGGAAGAAGAATTCCGCAGCCGTGTAGAGGGCAGTAAGGGTTTCTGCATGCGCCATTTTGCCCAGCTCCTTGCGTTGGCAAAGACGGAGCTTCCCAACGGACAGCGGGAGTGGTTCTATGGGACCGTGATTCCGTTGATGAAAGAAAATCTGCTGCGTGTCAAGGGCGATCTGGATCATTTTGTTTCCATGTTTGATTACCGCTCTGCCGGTAAGGACTGGGGCAATGCCCGGGACGCGGTTTCCAGAACCATGCAAAAGCTCCAGGGCGGCTACCCCGCCGACCCACCCTATAAGATGGATCCTTGACTTTATCAACAGGCACAGTGATTTTCCACTGTGCCTGTTGTTGCATATGTTTACTTTTTATGGTAAAATAAAACAGGAAGCAACAGGTTTTACTTTTACAAAGGAGGTTATCTTATGAAAAAGTGGTACTATTGGATATTTCCGTCACTGGGATTTGCATTAGGAGCTATGTGGAGTAATCTCGATGGTACAAGGGGTGCTACCGCATTTATCCCGGCCATTGGAATGGCAATCCTTGCTTTGATTCAGTTCTTCTGCGACAGAAAAGGCGAAAAGGGCAAGAAGGTATTCCGCTATATCAGCATTGCTGCCATCGTCCTGCTTACAGCGTGGTTAATCTTCCTTGTAGTTAATACGTTTGGTTAAGGTTTGATTTTGCACCGCACCAATGCCTCCCTCATCAGAGGGAGCCTTGGGGATTCCGAAACTGGATAAATAACAAAAGACCGGCCTATGGTGATAATCACAGGTCGGTCTTGACTTGTATAGGGGATTGGGATAAAATATATCGTAAGAAACTATGCGAAAGAAGGGAATGCATGGAAAACAATAACTGGAAAGGCTGGCTGTATCTGCTGCCTGCCATTGTGTTCTTGGGCGTTTTCATGGTGTATCCTCTGGTGGATGTGTTGATCTATTCCTTTGAAGAGGGCTTTAACTTTGCCTCCCAGACCTCCTTCGGTGTAGGCGGCTATAACTACGCCTATGTGCTGCATGACCCCTATTTCTTGCAGGCAGTGAAAAATACACTGATTCTGGTGGCGATCACCGTGCCTGTTTCTACGGGTCTGGCGCTGCTGATCTCTCTGGGACTGAATCACATCAAACCCCTAAAGGACCTGTATCAGACTATCTACTTCCTGCCCTATGTGACCAACACCCTGGCCGTCGGTCTGGTATTTATGATCCTGTTTAAAAAGACGGAGTATACCGATGGCCTAATAAACCTGCTGATCGGCTGGTTCGGCGGGGAATCTGTTGATTTTATCAGTGGCCCCTACTGGGCAAAAATGTTCGTGCTGTGCCTGTATACGGTGTGGATCGTGCTGCCCTTTAAGATCATCATTCTCACCGGCGCGCTGGCATCGGTGGGCCAGAACTATTACGATGCTGCCCGGGTGGACGGTACCACCGGTATGCGGATGTTTACCAGAATCACATTGCCCATGATCTCTCCGTCCGTATTCTATCTGGTGATCACCGGCTTTATTGGCGCTTTCAAGGCCTACAGCGATGCGGTGGCCCTGTTTGGCACTGATCTGAATACGGCAGGTATGAACACCATCGTCGGATACGTCTACGATATGCTTTACGGCAACAGCGGCGGCTACCCCTCTTATGCTTCGGCGGCAGCTATGATCCTCTTTGCCATCGTGCTGACCATCACCTGCATCAACCTGCTGGTGAGCCGTAAGCATGTCCACTATGTGTGAGGGCCGTGCCATGGAAAAAACAATGAATTACGAAAAGCTGGAGCGCTCTGCCAAGCGGCGCAATCAGGTAAAAAACGGTGTGATCTACACCTTTTTGACCATCTGGGCCTTGGCAGTATTGTTCCCTTTCTACTGGATGATCCTCAGCTCCATCAAGAGCTACAGTGCCTATAACTCCGAGTATATTCCCCAACTTTATACCCTTGCTCCTACCCTTGAAAACTACCTGGAAGCCTTTACGGCTGTTCCTCTTGCCAAATATTTCACCAATACCATTATTTTCACACTGGCCACGACTGCCATTATGCTGGTGGTGACGGTGCTGGCAGCTTTTGCCTTTGCCCGGCTGAATTTCAAGGGTAAGGATCTGGCATTTACTTTGTTTCTGGCGCTGATGATGATCCCCGGCGAGCTGGTGGTCATTACCAACTTTGTTACCGTGACCAATCTGGATCTTCGGAACACCTTTATGGGTCTGATCCTGCCGTCGGTGACCTCTGTGTTCTATATCTATCTACTGAAAGAAAACTTTGCCCAGATCCCCGATGAGCTGTACTACGCCGCAAAGGTGGACGGCACCTCCGATATGAAGTACCTGCTGAAAGTCATGGTGCCAATCTGCAAGCCGACGCTGATTACGGTGACCATTCTGAAGGTCATCGAGTGCTGGAACAGCTATGTGTGGCCCCGGCTCATTACCGACGATATGAATTATTTCCTTGTATCCAACGGCATTCAGGAGATCCGGGAAAACGGCTTTGGTCGTGAGAATATCCCTGCCATGATGGCAGCGGTGGTGGTCATCTCCGTACCGCTGATCATTCTGTTTTTGATCTTCCACAAGAAGATCATGGCGGGCGTTGCCAGAGGAGGTACCAAGGGATGAAAAAGATAATCGCTGTTTTGGTACTGTTGGCGCTGGTGCTTTCCGGCTGCCACGGCAAAATTTCCATGCCTGCTTTCCAAATTCCGGAGGAATTCGATACCACCCGGGACTATGAGATCACCTTCTGGGCCAAAAATGACACCAACGTGACCCAGACACGGATCTATGAAAAGGCCATTGCTGATTTTGAGGCATTGTATCCCAACATCAAGGTCAACCTGCGTCTGTATACGGACTATGGCCGCATCTATAATGACGTGATCACCAATCTGGCTACCAATACCACCCCCAATGTCTGTATCACTTATCCCGACCACATTGCCACCTATCTCACCGGCGGCAATACGGTGGTGACCCTGGATGAACTGCTGACGGACAGCCGTTACGGTCTGGGTGGCAGCGAGGTGGCGTTTGATGCCCCCACGGCAGATCAGATCGTCCCCAAATTTTTGGAAGAGTGCGCCTTCAACGGCCACTATTATGCTGTCCCCTATATGCGCTCCACGGAAGCCTGCTATGTGAACAAGACCTACGTGGAAAAGCTGGGCTTTACACTTCCGGAAAAGTTGACATGGGATTTTGTGTGGGAAGTTTCCGAGGCGGCTACAGCCAAGGACGCGGAAGGGAATTATTTAATCAATGGGCAAAAAACCATGATTCCCTTCATCTACAAATCTACGGATAATATGATGATCCAGGTGTTGAAGCAGCAGGGAGCAGGTTATTCCACTGCCGAGGGTGATATCCTGCTGTTCAATGATACCGCCAGAGAATTTCTCTATACGGTAGCGGAGCATGTGGAAACCGGCGCTTTCTCCACCTTTAAGATCTCCAGCTACCCTGCCAACTTTCTGAACGCAGGCCAGTGTATCTTTGCGGTGGACTCCACTGCCGGTGCTACGTGGATGGGCAGCAACGCACCTTTGCTGGATATCAGCGAGGATAAGCTGGTGCAGTTTGAAACGGTGGTCATGGAGATTCCCCAATTTGATACGGAAAATCCCGCAATGATCTCCCAAGGCCCCAGCATGTGTGTATTCAATAAGGAGGACCCGCAGGAGGTTCTGGCAAGCTGGCTCTTTGCCCAGTATATGCTGACCAACGAGGTCCAGATCGCCTATGCCCAGACCGAGGGTTACACGCCTGTGACCACCAAGGCGCAGGGAAGCGAAGTCTATCAGGACTATCTGTCCCGTGCCGGTGAAGATAATGAACTGTATTACGATGTGAAGCTGGCGGCGACAGAGCTGCTGCTGCGTAATGTGGAGAATACCTTTGTTACACCGGTATTCAACGGCTCTGCCTCCGTGCGGGATGCCGCGGGGCAGATGATTGAAAATACCGCCAAATCTGTTCGCAGAAAGCAGACGGTGGATGATGCTTACATCGACGCGCTTTTCGATGAGATGACATCCCTGCACCGGTTGGATCAGCTCCACGCAGGCACGCAAAGTCGGGAAAACTTAGGCCCCCTGCCGGGAACTGCGGTGCTGCTTTTGTGCATGTTGGCGGTTGCATGGGCTGGTATTGGCATCTATAGTATGAAAGAAGCCATAAAAAAGAAAAAAGCAGGTAGAAACCATTGATTTCTGTGTTTTATGGTGTATAATGAATCTGTTCGTTAAACAACGCACACAATAAAAGGAGAATGAATATGAAAAAGTTGATCGCACTGCTGCTGGCGCTGACTATGCTGGTTGCTTTCGCTGGCTGCAACACTAACAAACCCGTAGAGACTACCGAAGAGACTCTGCCCGAAGGCGTCATGACCCATGATGAGTATGTGGCTGCCGCTATGGATAGCCAGGTTACTGTTCACACCTATGTTCAGGCTGTTGAGTCCTGGTGGGATGGCCATGTCCAGATTTATGCTCAGTCCAAGGACGGCGCATACTACATCTACAACCTGGCCTGCACCGAGGAAGAGGCTGCCAAGCTGGTTCCCGGCACCAAGATCGAAGTTACCGGCTACAAGGGCGAGTGGGCAGGCGAAGTGGAGATCATGGACGCTACCTACAAGATCCTGGAAGGTTCCTACATCGTCACTGAGGCTGCTGACGTTACCGCTCTGATGGGTACCGATGCTCTGGCTGACCACATGAACGAGCTGGTTGCTATCAAGGGCCTGACCGTCGCTGCTTCCAAGGATGCCGACGGCAACGAGGTTCCCTTCCTGTACAAGTGGGACGGTTCCGGTTCTCAGGGCGATGACATTTACTTCAATGTCACCATCGGTGAGGCTACCTACACCTTCACCGTCAACGCCTACATGATCGGCATCGACGATACCTACAAGGCTGTTGAGGCTCTGAAGATCGGCGACAAGATCGACGTTGAGGGCTTCCTGTACTGGTACGATGCAGCTCAGCCCCATGTCACCGCTGTATCTCCCGCTGCTTAATTCTGATCAAAACAAAAAACCCGGTTTCCGTTTGGAAACCGGGATTTGTTTATTTGTTTTTGAGAGTACGGTTTAAGTAATTTAGGACATGCTTTTTATCTGCAGACCACAGCGGCGCGATCAGATCCCGTTTGGCTCCATCACCGGTGATCCTGTGCACTACAATATGTTTCGGAAGTACTGCAAGGCAGGCATCCAGCCACTGGGCGTATTCCGGAAGCTCCAGACAGCGGAATTTTCCGTCTGCATAGTCCTTTGCCAGATCGGTGTTTCGTAGTACATGCAAAAGGTGGAATTTGACACCGTCCGTGCCGGCATCGATGGCAGCTTGGGTCGTTTGCACCGCCATTTCCGTATTTTCTCCGGGGAGCCCCAGAATAATGTGAGTCACCACATCCAGACCGGCTTCCTTCAACCGCTTGACGGCATCGAAATACACAGCATGGTTATACCCTCGGCGGATATACCGGGCGGTGGATTCATGAATCGTCTGCAATCCCAACTCGATGGACACCGGCTTGTGTTGGTTGATTTCAGAAAGCAGTGCAATGACCTCGTTGCCCAGACAATCGGGCCGGGTGCCGATGGAAAGGCCCACGATCTCTTCCGGTGCGATGGCTTCCGTATACAGTTTCCGAAGCCGCTCTACGGGCCCATAGGTATTGGTAAAGGATTGAAAGTAGGCGACGTATTTACCGTCTTTGTTTTTCGCCGCTACACGCCCTTTTGCCTTTTCCAGTTGCAGAGCAATGTTCTCGCAGCCGCCCTCAGCGAACTCTCCGCCGCCATAGGCTGAGCAGAAAATACATCCACGGCTATCCAATGTGCCATCCCGGTTGGGGCAGGTGAAGCCTGCGTCAATGGATAATTTATAGACCTTGCAGCCGAAGCGGCTGCGGTAATACTCGCTGAGCGTCAAGGACGGAATCCCTCAAAGATGGGCAGCCAGCCTTCGGCTACTGCGGTATCAAAGTCCTGTTGGGATTTGATGGTCCATGTGACACCTTGAGCGCCCCACAGCTTCCGTGCAAGGAAATTGCCAAGGGTCTTCCGGTCAGCGAATTTGTAGGCCACAAAGTCCGGGCGGATCAGGAAATTTTCCATCTGGTGTGTCAGAATGAATTTTAAATACACAGGCAGGGGAGAACGCGTGTTGATCACAAAATTCTCCGTCAGCTGTCCTCTGACGATGTCCGGACGGTTTTTTGTCAGCCATGCCACGCAGCGGGGATCGAAGGACTCCATGCAGTAAGGACCATTGTAGCCATCCATCAGGTCGCAGACAGCCTTTGCCAAAGCGCCGTGGTTGCCCCCTTCTGCCTTCAGCTCAATGATCAAAGGTGCTTTTCCGGCATACAGCTCCAAAACCTGTGAAAACAGGGGGATTGTTTCCTCGGTGCCTTCGAGGGTATAGTTGGACAGCTCAGCTGCGGTCAGATCTTCGATCTTGACATCCGCACCCGCAGTGCGCTTCAAGGAAGAATCGTGAATGACAGCCAGCTTGCCGTCTTTCATCAAGTGAACGTCCAGTTCAATGCCGTATCCACCCTCCAGCGCGGCCCGGAAGGCGGCCATGCTGTTTTCGGGGATACCGTTTCCGTGCAGACCACGGTGGGCATAGGCCCAACCCCGGAGGGCGTCCAGACCCTTATGGCCCTTGCGGCACATGGTTAGCAGCGCATACAGCGCTGCCACCACAACCAAAATAATTACGATAATCATAACCGCTCCTTAGTCGTCGGTATCAAAGGCTTCCAGGCCCTTCTTGGCTTCCACCTTGTTGTCACCGTGCTTAACAAACAGCATAGTTACAAAGGCGCAGGCTACGAAGAAGGCGGCATAGGGGAACAGGGTCTTGTAGCCGATATTGTTCAGCAGAGCACCGGCAACGATGGGGGTGACCACCTGTGCAGCCATGGAGAAGGTGTAGTAGTAGCCGGTAAATTTGCCAACATCGCTGCCCTTGCACATTTCAACGACCATGGGCAGGCTGTTGACGTTGATGGCGGCCCATGCGAGGCCGACGAGGGCAAACAGTACATACATCACAGGGGTAATGGAGGTGGCGTTGGCGGTAAGGAAGAAACCTGCAAGGAAGCAGGAAGCCAGCAGCACGACGCCGCCCATGATGGTCTTCTTTCTGCCGATCTTTGAGGCAAGATTACCGATGGGGATGTAGGATACGATCGCGCCTGCGGTGCCCACCAGCAGGCAGGTGGAAGCGCCGCCCAGGCCTTCGCCCATGACACGGCTGACGTAGGTGGTAAACCAGGTAGTCACGCCGTTGTAGCCGATGAACCACAGGGAAATGGAAACCAGCAGGAAACCAAGGCTGCGCTTAACTGTCTTGGGCAACTCCTCACTGCCGTCAGTGCTGGCCTGAGCCAGATTTTCTTCGGGGTGCGCAGCCTCGTAGGCGCGGTTCTCGGCGGCCAGCTTCGGCTCCTTGACGGTGATGAACAGAACAGCTATGGCTGCGACCATCAGACCGGAAACTACGGCAAACAGGGTGCTGTAGTTAACAACGGACACGGTGCCTTCGGCGGATTCGAAGGTTCCCAAAGTGAAGAGCTTGTCGATATTGCTGTTGGAGTACAGAACAGCGGCGACACCCAGATACAGCAGGCCACCCACAGCACCCATCAGATTGATGATGGCGTTACCCTTGGAACGCAGAGGCTTGGGGGTCACATCGGGCATCAGCGCTACAGCGGGAGAGCGGTAGGTGCCCATGGAGATCAGCAGCAGACCCAGAATCACCACAAAGCCGATCAGCATACCGATGGAGGGATTATGATAGTAACCATTCGCCACATAGGGCAGAATGTTCATCAGAATCACAGCCATGGCAGTGCCGCAGAGGATGAAGGGCATTCGGCGGCCGATACGGGTATTGACCTTGTCACTGAGGCTGCCGAACAGAGGCAGCAGGAACAGTGCCAGAATGTTGTCCGCTGCCATGATGGCACCGGAGAAGGTCTCATTCAGACGGAAGGTGTTGGAAAGGATCAGCGGTACTACATTATCGTACATCTGCCAGAAGGCACTGATGGACAGAAATGCCAGACCCACCAGGATCGTGCGCTTGTTGTTGAGCTTCATAGGAAGTCCTCCATTTGTATAAATCGGGGTTTCACAATAAATCCATTATAATCGGTCAGCAGAGAAATGTCCAGCATTTCCGTCGTCTATAGTGCGGTCAAAAAATAACTACTATAGAAATACGGCTAGCTTCTGTTGCGCTTCCGATATTCCGTTGGTGACATATGGTATTCCCGTTGGAATACCCGGTTAAAGTACGAAATGTTATTAAATCCGCATTCCATGGCAATATCGATAATTTTTCCGTCGTACTGTACCAGCAGTTTTTCCGCTTTCTGTAAGCGAAGCGCCATACAGTATTCATGGAAGCTTTGCCCCATTTCCTGTTTGAAGATCCTGCCAATGTATTTTTCGTTCATTTGGTGGGTAACCGCGATCTCCCGCAGACAGATACCCCGGGAAAAATTTTCCTCCGCGTAGCGCTTCGTCAGGCTCACCAACCAATGGGATTCCGTTTTCCTTTTTGGTGTGTTTTCCCACAGTGCCTTTATATAGTCCGAAATGATTTCGCCAATTTGCAGTAAGTCGTCGGGTCTTTCCAGAACTTCGCAATCCTGTAGTTTCGACAAAAGTGCCTGTTCAGACACACCGGTTCTGTGACAGGTTTTTCTGATTCGTTCTTTTGTCCTGTTTTCGTCTGTAATAGCATTTCCCACATATACGATTGCCGCAGCACTTTTTTCGATTATGACGGGTACAGCCACTTCATATAGACCATAAATGCAGTGGCCACAAAAGCAGAGGTTATTGCCCGTAAGCAAGTATTTGAGATCTATGAGTTTATGAAGAAGCATGCAGACGGCTTGGAAAACAGCTTTTTAATGATGACCGCATCTGAGATCGGCGTCCGGGAAAGCCGGATGATCGTTGGCGATTATGTACTGACGGAAACGGATCGCAGGAAACTTACAAAATTTGAAGATGCTATCGCCGCCTGCAATTACAGCATTGATATCCACAATCCGGAAGGGTCCGGCACGATGCAGTGGTACTTCCCGGAAGGAAAGTTCTACACCATTCCCTACCGCAGTCTGATCCCCCAAAAGGTAAGCAACATGCTGGTGGCGGGCAGGTGCATTTCTTCCGATCACGGTGCCCAGGCATCTTACAGGATCATGCCTACTGTTTGTTGTATCGGAGAAGCTGCAGGTGTTGCTGCTGGTCTGGCGGTCAAAGAAAAAACCGATGTGCGCGATGTGGATATCAAACAATTACAGACAATACTCAAAAGCAACAATGCTTTTATCGGCATCTGATGAGAATGCAAAAAATGTCCGCTGCGGCGGACATTTTTTGCATGAATTGGTACTTGAAAACGGGAGAACATGTGTTACAATGACGGCAAAGCCGGTATGAATACGGCTTGCCAAACAGATAACAAATGAAAAGTGGGTGATTTGGATGAAAGAACTGAAGCTGGAGGAATTGACGACCCGGCAAAAGCTGGGAATGTGCTTTGTGGCACGTTTTGGCGATGTGGGTCAAGATAAAGCTGAATCGGATTTTAACACCGAATATGCGTTGCAGCTAGTGAAAGAGCACAGCTTAGGTGCCGCATGGGTACATCCCCAATATTCCAGACGGGAAGAGGTTATGCAAGCGCTCCACAATGCGGATTATCCCATCCTGATCTTCACTGATGCTGAAAGCGGTTTTGACGGTCATTTCGTCGGACAACACAATGCAATTGGCTGTACCGGCAGTGAGGAGCTTGCCTACACATTCGGCAAGGTAACAGCGGTAAGTGCCCGCAAAATGGGTTACAATGTGGTATGTGACCCGGTACTGGACATGACACGTACGAATTGTGTATGCGGTACGACGACCCGTTCCTTGGGCGGGGATAAGCATCAGGTAGCCAAATTGGCCATTGCCATGGCTAGGGGCTTGCACGATGGTGGTGTTTTGTCCGTAGCCAAGCATTATCCCGGTCTGGGAAGCAGTGAGATCGACACCCACATGGCGGAAGCTTTTGCAACAGAAACCAAAGAGGAACTACTGGATTATAACCTGTTTCCCTATTTGGAACTGATGCGTGAGGGGTTGCTGGACGGTATTATGACGAATCATTGCCGTTTGGCAAGTATTGACCCCGATCATCCTGTCAGCTTGTCGAAAAAAGCAATTAACATTATCCGGGAGCAGGGATTCGACGGTTTTGCCATCACCGATGCGCTGGTCATGATGGGCATTGTGGCAAAATTCGGCGCTACCACCAGCAAGGGCTTGGCCATTGCCAACGGTAATGATCTGGCGTTGACCTGGAATGCCAACAAGGACGGCTTCGAGGCAATTTGTGACACCTACGACCGTGGTTTGATCCCTGACGATCGCCTGAATGATGCGGTACGCCATGTTTTGGAGGCCCAGCACAAAACAACACTGCTGTCCAAAGATGCCGTGCTGACGGAGGAAGATCTGGATAACTTTGAACGTATCAACAAAGAGTCCACCTATGCCATTGTAGATGATGGCTTGACAGAGAGCATTTCCCGGGATGGTAAGCATTATTTCGTGGTGCTGGCAGAACAGGAGACGGATTTGAGTGCCAAGGGCAAGATCGATGTGGATACCATGACCATGCCGTGGTACGATCCGCAGGCCATTATGGACCGGCTGCTGGAGCTGTTCCCCCAGTCTGCCGCTACTGCCATCAACGAATATTCCTCTGCAGAGCAGAATTGGCGGGTGCTGGAAGGATCGGTAGACTACGACGATGTTATCTTTGTGACCTTTGTTATGGGACAGGCGTATGTGGGAAAAGAGTGCTTTACCAGCCGCGTCCTTTCGTTGATTCAAGCGCTGCAGGTCACTGACCGGGTGTCTACGGTGGTGCATTTCGGTAATCCCTTCGTTTTGGAAGATCTGGTGCACATTCCCCGTATTCTGGTGGGCGGAAAATCCAAGAAAAACGTGGAACATACCTTGGAGATTCTGGCGGGAATGCATCCTGCCAAGGGTGTGCCCACCTATGATGTGAAATTGCAATAAAAAAAGCCGGCTTCTGCCGGAAAACAAAAAAATCACCGGCGGGGAGATCTCCTTTGATTTGGAGATTTCCCCGCCGGTTCGGTCAATCGGCAGCAGCACTGTCTGCCGGCCGACCCGTTCAAAGAGGAAAGAAAATGAAGAAAGGGTAATTGGTTATTTCAGAAATTCTGCAGGGTCTACCGGCTCGTCATTGCGAGTGACGCAGAAATGGACATGATCGCCAATGGCGTTTTCCAGAAGAGCAGTGTTGCCTACATAGCCGATCTGCTGCCCCATAGTGACAGTATCACCGGCTTTGACAGTTACCTCGGACGCAAGGCTTGCGTACTTGGTGATATAGCCATCTTGATGTCGGATGACTACGGTCATACCCATGGTGTCATCCTCATAGACCGTATACACGGTGCCCTCTGCGGCAGCACAGACCTTACTCCCTTCCTCGGCGGCAATGTCCACACCGTTGTGGACTCGCCAATCCCGAGTAGTGGGATTATAACCGAGACTGTCCATGGCGTAGACCACGACGATCTCACCTTCAACAGGTGCCGCGGTCTGCAAAGGCTTACGTGTTACAGTGGCCTGAGGGGCAGTGCTTTCAGTAGACTGGGAAGTATGCTCCTGCGGCTGGGTAGCTACCACGGGCAGGTCGTTTTCACCGCTCAGAACCGTCTGGTCTACGGTCATATCCGGACCACTCAGTTGTGTTTCATCTTCGTTGGCATGGCTGTAATACAAATAGCCGCTGACCCCGATGGCGACCGCGCATAGGGCCAGGGCTATGTAGTAGCCCTTACCGTTGGTAAATTTTTTGTTGCTCATTGTAAGCACCTCCGAAAGCAAGTATTGCCAGTGGGCTGGAAATTAAACCTATTTATGGAAAAATTTTTCCGGACGGGAACCTGTACAGGCGAAGATAAAAATAACACGTATTTTTCTGGTATTTTTCGTTGACAAAGGGGGGATTTTAGGATATATCTATAATGTGATATTTTATACAGAAACGGGGGAGGATAATGTCCAAAGAACTCATTCGGCTCCAGGATCTCGTTATGGAGTTCGACGGGGAGCGGATACTTGATAGTATCAATCTCTATATCAACGATAAGGAATTCCTCACATTGCTGGGTCCTTCCGGCTGCGGCAAAACCACCACATTGCGGATCATCGGCGGCTTTTTGAACGCCACCTCCGGCAATGTGCTTTTTGACGGCAAAAAGATCAATGATGTGCCGCCCTACAAACGCCAGATCAACACGGTGTTTCAGCGCTATGCCCTGTTCCCGCATTTGGATGTGTTTGACAACATTGCCTTCGGTTTGAAGGTTGCCAAGCTGCCTAAGGCGGAAATTCAAGAGCGGGTCCATGAAATTCTGGGGATCGTAGGCCTGAAGGGTTACGAAAACCGCAATATCGATTCTCTGTCCGGCGGTCAGCAGCAGCGTGTGGCCATCGCCCGTGCGCTGGTCAACCGGCCTAAGGTGCTGCTTTTGGACGAGCCTTTGGCGGCGCTGGACCTGCGTCTGCGCAAGGATATGCAGAACGAACTGAAGCGGATCCAACAGGCCATGGGTATTACCTTCGTGTATGTTACCCATGATCAGGAAGAAGCGCTGTCCATGTCCGATACTGTTGTGGTCATGGATAAGGGCCGTATTCAGCAGATCGGCAAGCCTGAGGATATTTATAATGAACCGAAGAACGCCTTCGTGGCGGACTTTATCGGTGAGAGTAACATTCTGGACGGCGTGATGCTGGCGGACTACAAGGTCAAGTTCTTCGGCCGCACCTTCAAGTGTCTGGATGCCGGCTTCGAGACCAATGAGCCGGTTGACGTGGTCATCCGCCCCGAGGACATCGATTTCGTCCCCGTAGAGGAAGGCCATCTGACAGGCACCGTTACCAGCGTGACCTTCAAGGGTCTTAACTATGATATTATTGTGGATTTCAAGGGCTTCAAGTGGCTGATCCAGACCACTGATTTCCAGCCGGTTGGTGCCACCGTTGGTATACGGCTGAACCCCGAGGACATCCACATCATGAAGAAAAGTGAATATTCCGGTATGTTTGGTGACTACAGTTCGTACTCTGCAGAGTATGACGAGCTTGCGGAGGATGCCGGGGATGAAGAAGAATAAGTCTGTTCTGCTCAGCGCTCCCTACATTTTGTGGATGCTGCTGTTTACCTTGATCCCCTTGGGCGTGGTGGCTTACTATGCCCTGACCGATGCGGCCACCGGTGAATTTACACTGGATAATCTGAATGCGCTGTCTGCCTACCTGCCGGTGCTGTGGGAGTCCATTTGCTACGCACTGATCTCCGCACTGATCTGTCTGTTGCTGGGTTATCCCGTGGCTTACTGTATCGCCCACTGCACGACCGCTGTCCAGAAATTTCTGTACATGCTGGTGATGCTGCCTATGTGCATGAGCTTTCTGCTGCGCACCCTGGCATGGGTGGGTCTGCTGCAGGATACGGGCCTCATTAACCGGTTTTTGGAGTGGATCGGCATCGGTGCGATGCCTTTGATCCGTACCCCCGGTGCGGTGATTCTGGGCATGGTGTATAACTATTTGCCTTACATGATCCTACCCTTGTACAGCACTATCGTCAAGATCGATAACCGCCTGATTGAAGCGGCGGAAGACCTTGGCTGCAACGCGGTACAGACCTTCGGACGGGTGGTACTGCCATTGTCCATGCCCGGTATCTTTACCGGCATTACCATGGTCTTTGTACCTGCGGTGTCCACTTTCTATATCTCCCAAAAGCTGGGCGGTACGGAAACAGTGCTGATCGGTGACGTCATTGAGCGTCTGTTCAAGCAGGGCCAGAATCAGAATCTGGGCGCTGCATTGAGCCTTGTGCTGATGGTGCTGGTGTTTGTTTGCACCGGTATCATGAACCGCTTCGGCGGCGACGATGAGGAAGGCGGTGTGATCGTATGAAACGAGCGAACCGTATCCTCACGGTCATAATGTTTATCTTCCTGTATATCCCCATGGCGGTGCTGATCGTGGCATCGTTCAATACAGGAAAGGATATGACCCGGTTTGAAGGCTTTACCTTCGGCCAGTATGCGGCATTGTTCCGGGATCCGGACCTGCTGCGGCTGCTGGGCAATTCTCTGCTGATTGCCATTTTGTCCACAGCTTTTTCCGTGGTTTTTGGTACCGTTGCCGCCGTTGGCGTGCACAATCTGAAACCCAGACTGCGTAAGATCGCTTTGAGTCTGACCAATATCCCCATGACCAACCCGGATATCGTTACCGGTGTTTCCCTGTCGCTGCTGTTTATCTTCGTTGGCGGCAGTCTGTTGGGTCAGAGGGAGAGTCTGAACTTCTTTACGCTGCTGATTGCCCACATTACCTTCAGCCTGCCCTATGTGATTCTGAATGTCATGCCCAAGCTGCAGCAGATGAATCCTGCGCTGCAGGATGCTGCCATGGACCTTGGCTGCACACCCATCCAGTCCTTCTTTAAGGTGACGCTCCATGAGATCATGCCCGGCATCGTGTCCGGCGGTATTATGGCCTTTACCATGAGTCTGGATGATTTCGTCATCAGCTACTTTGTCACCGGTATGGATTTTGTTACGCTACCGGTAGAGATTTATACCTACACCAAAAAGCCTATCCATCCCAAGATCTATGCCATGTTCACACTGCTGTTCCTACTGATCTTCGTGCTGATGGTCACCATGAACCTGTTGCAGCTTCGTGCCGACAAGCGGAAAAAGGAAACCCGGGTCAAGGCTGTGAAGCCTGCCGTGCGGATCTTCCGCCGTGTCTGTGCTGTGGTGCTGGCGGTGTGTGTATTGGGCGGCTGCGTGCTGCTGATCTCTCAGCCTAAGAGCCAGACCGTGACGCTGAATGTGTATAACTGGGGCATGAATATTGCCGATGGCACTGACGACACTCTGGATATCATTGCGGCCTTTGAAGAAAAGTATCCCAATATTCGGGTCCAGTATGCCACTTATGAGTCCAACGAGGTCATGTACTCCAAGCTGAAAAACGGCGGCATCACGGTGGATGTGGTCATTCCGTCGGACTATATGATCGCTCGAATGATCGACGAGGATATGCTTCTGGAGCTGAACTTCGATAATATCCCCAATTTCAGCTATGTGGATGAGGAGTTTAAGTACAACGACTTCGATCCCGAAAACAAGTACTCCGTGCCTTACACTTGGGGTACTGTGGGTATCCTCTACAACACTGCTTATGTGGATGAAGCGGATGTAACCGGCTGGGAGCTGCTGTGGAACGAAAAGTACACCGGAAAGATTCTGATGATCGACAACTCCCGGGATGCTTTCGGCATTGCCCAGTACCTGTTGGGTTACGATGTCAATACCACCGATAAAGCAGAATTGCAGGCCTGCGCTGAGAAGCTGGCTGAGCAAAAGCCGGTATTGCAGCAGTATGTCATGGACCAGATCTATTCCATCATGCAAAACGAGGAAGCATGGATCGCACCTTACTATGCAGGCGACAGTATGCTGATGATGGAGGAGAACGAGAATCTGGCATTCTATTTGCCCGAGGATCAAGGCTTCAACCTGTTCATTGATGCCATGTGCATCCCCAATTGCTGCCGGGAAAAGGAAGCAGCGGAGCTGTTTATCAACTTTCTGTGTGATCCGGAGATCTCCGGCGCCAATATGGATTATATCTGCTATGCTTCTCCCATTTCCGAAGCGAAGGAATATATGGAAGAATACCTGGCTGAGAGCGAGGTCATCTATCCCGATGCTGAGGTGCTGGCGGTTGGAACCAACTACCAATTCCTGCCGGGTGAGATCTCCCGCCATGTGGAAAGCCTGTTTATGGGCGTCCGTGGCTCTGTCAGCGAAGGCGGCGACAACTTCGGCCTTGTGCTGATCCTTGTGATCGCTGCTGTGCTGGTGATCCCGCCGGTATTCCGTCTGATCAAACGGCAAGTGAAAAAAGCAAAGAAAAAAGTATAAAAAATAACGGGCCGTGATGGCCCGTTATTTTTGTGATCACTATGTATCAAAATGGGTGGTATTTTTTGCAAGGGTCTGTTATAATGAGGGAAAACCCGTGGAAAGGGATGTTTTTATGAGAACAATCCAAGCACGATCCATCACGGATACCGTGGCGGCACTTTGCATTGAGGCCAATCTGAAGCTGCCGGAGGATGTCCGTGCGGCTTTGGAAGAAGCAAGAAAACAGGAGCCATGGCCCTTGGCAAAAAGCACGCTGGACCTTTTGGGGGAGAATCTGATCGCTGCTGACCGGCAGAATATGCCTATCTGCCAGGATACAGGCATGGCTTGTGTATTTGTGGAATTGGGCACGGACGTCCATATTGAGGGCGATTTTGAGGAGGCTATCCATGAGGGTGTCCGCCGTGGTTACGGCGACGGCTACCTGCGTAAAAGTATTGTGGGCGACCCTCTGCGCCGGGGTAACACCGGTGACAATACCCCCGCGGCTATCACTGTCCATTTAGTAAACGGAGATTGCTGCAATATTACCGTTGCCCCCAAGGGATTTGGTAGCGAAAATATGAGTAAGCTGGCGATGCTGAAACCTGCCGACGGTGTGGAAGGCTTCAAGAAGTTTGTGCTGGATACTGTCAAGCAAGCAGGCTCCAACCCCTGTCCGCCCATTGTACTGGGTATTGGCGTAGGCGGTTGCTTTGACAAGGTTGCTTATCTTGCCAAGAAAGCGTTGCTGCGACCCTTGGATCAACCCAATGCAGACCCTTATTATGCTGATCTGGAAAAGGAACTGCTGGATGCGGTGAATGCCCTGGGCATCGGTCCTCAGGGCTTTGGTGGTAGAACTACCTGTCTGGGATTGGCTATCGAAGCTATGCCTACTCATGTGGCGGGATTGCCGGTGGCTGTGAATATTTCCTGCCACGTGACACGCCGTGCAACAGCCAGCCTGTAAGGAGGGGATCGGGATGCAATACAGATTGACTACACCCTGTACCGCGGAGGATCTTGCAATGCTCCGCGCAGGCGATACAGTGCTGCTCAGCGGCATCGTCTATACCGCCCGTGACGCCGCCCACAAGCGGATGTGCGAGGCACTGGACGCGGGAGAGAGCTTGCCCTTTGATCTAAAAGGCAGCGCCATCTACTATGTAGGCCCAACACCGGAAAAACCCGGCCAGATCATCGGCTCTGCCGGCCCCACCACTTCTGGCCGTATGGATGCTTATTCTCCCCGGCTCCTGGATCTGGGCAATAAGATCATGATCGGAAAAGGTAAGCGGGATACTGCTGTCAAGGAAGCGGTGGTCCGCAACGGTGCGGTATATATGGCTGCGCTGGGCGGAGCCGGTGCGCTGATGTGCCAGTGCGTCAAATCATTGGAGATCATTGCCTGGCCGGACCTTGGCTGTGAGGCCGTACGGCGGCTTCAGGTGGAAGATATGCCGCTGACTGTGATTCTGGATGCCCATGGTGGCGACCTTTATGAAAGCGGCCCCAGCGCCTTCTTGCAATCTCTGTAACAGGAATGCGCCCGGATGGCAAAATCCGGGCGCAAACGAAAAGAAAATTCTTGACAGAGTATAAAAAAGATGATACAATACGCCTTGCGATGGTGCCTAGCACCCGTGACCTAACGGGCCTTTAGCTCAGTTGGTTAGAGCCTCCGGCTCATAACCGGATAGTCCCGGGTTCGAATCCCTGAAGGCCCACCATCAATAATAAGGCATTCAGCCGTTTATATATAGGGGTATAGCTCAATTGGTAGAGCGGCGGTCTCCAAAACCGTAGGCTCTGGGTTCAAGTCCTAGTGCCCCTGCCAAAAAAGTCCAACACCTTTCGGTGTTGGTCTTTTTTGATGGGCACGGACTTGAAAGGATGGCACCAGTCCGCAGACTGGTGCAAAAATTGAGAGCTGGCGAGCAATTTTTAGCCCGTGGGAAAGTCCATGCCCCAGCGACGGCTGCCCGTAGGGTCGTTGGCACCTGTCCACTTTTGCTTGTAGAAGGGATGTGGATTCCTATGTTGTGTTACAGTGGTATGCCTGCCCTGCCAAAGACTTCCTAAGTGACCTGTGTTTAGGTAAATAGCGCGGATGCATAAGTTTTGTGAGAAAAAACTGTATTTTTACATCTAAGCTAATTGCAAGATTATACATTAATCGCATTTATATAAATCTTTACAGCACAGTTTTTACATGGTATTATATACTATGATCACGAATCTTTTGATCAGTAAAGAATGTTGCCTCATGATCAGGAAGTTGAATTTTTTTCAGAACCAGATTTAAGCGATGTCTGCTGCGATTGCAACACAGAGAGGATGTTATTCTATGAGACAAAACAGAGAAGGCTCAATTGATTTTCTGAAAGTTTTGGCCACTTGCGTTATCATAATGCACCATTTTCAGCAGGTAACGAATTCTTTTTTTGAAGGGCAGCTCAACTTTTATTTTGGTAAGTTTTACTGGGGATATATGGTCGAGCTTTTCTTTATTATCTCTGGGTATTTTACCTATAAATATGTTGGTTCTGCGACAGAGGATTCTTTCTTTAGCTTTTTTTGGAAAAAATATAAACGTTTTTTGCCGCTGCTGCCCCTTGCCGGTGCGGTGTGTACCTTATCTGGGTATTACTTTGCTCATAAAGGCGGCACAGCTTTCGCCTATGGTCTCTGGGAATGTCTTGCGGGAATGTTTGGATTTGGCCGCTGGTTTTCAGAGGTCGTTGTAATTAATAACCCTGTTTGGTATATCAGCGTTTTGTTACTTTGCTATGCGGTTTTTTACAGCGTAGATTTTGTGGCAAAGAGGCTGGGGGTTAAGCCAAATTCCGCATACCTTTTGGTGATTGTTATGGGTGTGTTGATGTATCATGTATGCAGCAACTACAACGATTTCAACATGCCCTTATTCTCCATGTCTATTGGACGTGGATTGATCTGTTTCTTTCTGGGACTGCTTCTTCGGGATATCCTTGAAAAGCACAGGATTCATGAGAAACGGTCCTGTGTGCTGCTGTGTGCGGCATATGTAATAGGCTTTATTGTTATTTATGTACAGCGAAACGGTTTTGTCAGCAACAATCTGTATTATCTGCTTAGCTTTACCGTTTTTCCCAGCGTTGTGATTGTTTTTAAATCCAAGCTAATGCAGAAACTATGTGCCGGAAAAGTTTTTGCCGTATTGGGCAATATCTCTTATCATGCATTTATGTGGCATTCGCTGGTGCTGGAAATTATTTTTAAGATTTATCAGGTGCTGGGTATTTCTGTTAATAGACTACCGATCATGTATATGAGTGTGGTTGTTACTTTCCTCGTGGGTAGCTTGTCTTACTGGATAACCAAAGTGGTATCCTGCCATTACAGGGCGAAAAAGACGGCAGGAACAGTTAATGGTGTATGAAATAAGGTGCGTTGCGTTTACACCATCCAAAGGATTCATAACTGTCCTAAATGAGATTGAAACGGCGGCATCCATAACGGAGATAGCCTTTAATAGTCAAGAGAGATTCGAGAAATGAGTAGACTTAAAGCGTTAGCCATTAAGTTTGGTATTTGATGTATGAATATCACAATATGTAATGGTATAAATTATTCACTAGATTATGATACAATTTCTGCACCGATGGTTTCGGTTAAAAAGACCTTAGGCTCAGACATAATAAAGCATTTTCTAACATTCCCAATTTGTTTTATTTTCTATGGTGTATTAATAAAATTGGTTGTTTTGTAACTTTGGAAGGTTCAAAATTATCGATTATTAGTTAGTGCATAAATAGAGAATTTTCGGCAGGGGCTCCAAAACCGTAGCCGCCCCTGCCAGAAAAGTCCGACAGCTTTTGCTGTCGGACTTTTCTGCGTGGCACTGGAACTCGGTAAAAAGCACGCCCATTTATATTGAAATACTGCGTCATTGTGCTATAATAAGCGCAGGGAAGCGGTGTCTCGCAATTAATTTTGCGGCATCCGCGCAATATGAATCAACATGGTCGGAGGGGAAAATTTGCGGTGCGTACATCTTGATTTTCACACGAGTCCATATATTGAAGAAATCGGCAAAAATTTTGACAAGGAGAAATTCACACAAACGCTCAAAGAGGCAAATGTGGAGCTTATGACGGTTTTTGCCAAGTGCCATCACGGCTATACATACTACCCTTCAAAGGTTGGGCAGATGCATCCGGGACTTAATTTCAACCTTCTCAAAGAGCAAATTGATGCGATCCATGCCGCTGGTGCAAAAGCGCCCATCTATATCACGGCGGGATGGAGTGCAAAAGATGCCGATGAGCATCCTGAGTGGCATCACATAGATTTCTTCACCCGGAAGCCTATCTATACCGGTGATGTACCCACAGAGGACGGCGATATCGATGCGCCGCTGTGTGACGGTTCCTGGACGACCCTTTGCCTTGTCGGTGGTTATGCGGAGCATTTGGCAGCAATTACACGTGAGGTATGCGAGAATTTTGATGTCTCCGACGGTATCTTTTATGATATTTGCTTCGTTAGTGATGCTTGTGCGTGCGAATCCTGCCGCACTGGTATGATAAAAATGGGACTTGATCCCGATAATTATGAGGATGCAAAGAAACATTATACCCTCGGACGAATCGAATTGATGAAGAAACTGACAGGCATTGTCCACGAATACGCAAAGGATGCGCCCGTATTCTATAACGGTGGTGCCGACATGTATAGAACGGCATATCACCCATATCAAACGCACTTTGAGATGGAGGATCTGCCCACCGCTTGGGGCGGATACGATCTTATGCCCATCCGTGCTAAATTTTTCGAAAAGTACGGCAAGTTCTTCCTTGGTATGACCGGAAAATTCCATCATGCATGGGGAGAATTCGGCGGATTTAAGAACAAGGAAGCGCTCCGTTATGAGTGCGCAGATATGCTCAGTGTCGGTGCTTCCATGTCGGTTGGCGATCATCTTCATCCGTTGGGTGAGTTGGATGAGAGTACATACGCCGTTATCGGCCACGCATTCGATTATGTCAAGAAGATTGAGCGGTACAGCGAAAACACCCGGGCCTATACGGACCTTGCAATCTGGCTCGGCCACGATAGAAATTCCAACATTGGCGCATCAAAGCTACTGCAAATCATGCACCTTGAATATGACGTTGTGGGTTCCGGTGACGATCTGGCAAAATATAAATGTATTCTCCTGCCGGATAGGGTCAATCTGTCGGAGGATGACAAGTGCGCTCTGCGTGCATTTGCAGACAACGGGGGAACACTCATAACAAGCTATGAGAGCATTTTTGATGGTCTTGGAATTGAAAAGATCGGACCTTCAAAGGCAGATAAAGATTTTATCAAGTGCGATGTTGATGAATTTACGACCCCATTCCTGTCCTATTCCAGTGCCTATAGAGTAAAGACCGACGGCCAGGTTCTTGCACAGGTTTACGAACCCTTGTTCAATCGTACTGTTCGCCATTACTGTGGCCACAAAAATACGCCGTATAAGCTGGAACCTGCAGATTATCCTGCGCTTGTCAAATGCGGGAATGTACTTTACTTTGCACACCCCGTTTTTGAAGCCTATAATGCATCCGGTAACTATGTTCTTGAGCGGTATATCATAAAAGCCATCGAATCGGTATATGACAAGTGTATTGTGACAAAGGAATTCCCGTCTTGCGGAAGAGTCAGATTGAGAGAGAACACAGAGGAAGGCTTCCTTGCCCTGCATATGCTCTATGCGCCACCCGTAAATAGAGGCAATGTATGTCTGCTTCCCGATTTCCCCAAGCTGCATGAGGTAAGCGTTACTTTGAAGATCAATGAAAAGATAACATCCGCAATCTCTGCCCCCGACGGAGAGGAAATACCCTTTATGCAAGTTAACGATACTGTTACACTTCAGCTCCCGGCCTTTAGCCTCCACAAACTGATCATTTTGAAAAAGGGATAACCGTTATTTGATCCGTTCAGACACAGAAAAAGTCCGACAGCTTTTGCTGTCGGACTTTTACATATTTGGGTTATTTCTTATATTGTTGTGATAATGTTTACGCAAAATCAAATTCTAAAGGATTCGTATTTGTTAATCAATCTTTTTTATGACAGATTAAGGCATATACAAATGCAGGGTATTGTGATTTGCTGTTGCTTTTTACATAAAAATAGAGTATGATTTTGCTGAGGTGATGTGCTATGAAAATAGGTTTCTTTACAGACCCCCATTATTCTTCTCAGGATGTGACCTGCGGAAACCGCTATAACAACAAGTCTCTGGTCAAGATAAAGGAAGCATATCAGTTTTTTGAAAAGGAACAGTGCGATCTGATCATTTGCCTTGGAGATTTGACCGACAGTGATGTGTCTCATGAAAAGGAAATTGAGAACATGAAAGAGATCGCTGCGGTGATTCATAGCTGCCCGATCAAAACGATGTGCGTGATGGGTAACCATGATGCTTTTGCCTTCACGGTGGAAGAATTCTATGAAGTATTAGGCGGTTGCAAACCGGAAGATATCCATGAGGAAGACAAAACACTGTTGTTCATAGATAGCTGTTATTTTGACAATGGCCGCCACTATACCCCCGAGGACAGTGTTTGCGACAGCACGTTTTACCCCCATATGGATGAATTGGAGCAGAAGCTTTCCAATAGTCAGGGCGATATTTATCTGCTGCTCCATCAGGTTCTCGATTTGGATATCCACAGAGGTTACCGGGTACATAATGCAGAAGAAATCACCGCGCTGCTGGAAAGAACGCCTGCCGTGAAGACCGTTTATGAGGGTCATTATCATAAAGGCTATGAAAGCGTTCATAACGGCATTCGGTACAAGACTTTTGCCGGTATGTGCGAAAAAGAGCAGGCTTATTTTATTGAAGTAATCTGATAGGATGACAAACGAACCCCCAGTCCGAAAGGACTGGGGGTTCACATATCATCGGGTATTTGGATTAGTCAAAGGTGCCTGTCCATTCCGGATCCCAGGGGTAGTACATACGCATGACCTCGCCGCCCCGCTTGGAGGATTCTTCAGCGTAAATGCCGGGCAGTGTCATACCAAGACCGGCCTTCAAACTGATGGGTGCAGGTTTGCCACCGACGATGGCATCCAGGAAATGCTCCATCATTGCAAAATCCATGCCGCCGTGACCGCCTGCAATGGCCTTTGGATTGTTCTCATAACCGGGAGGTGTGGAGGAGCCGTCGATCTCTTTCAGATTGACATCCAGCTCTTTATGAGAATTATAACGGATCACAGACTTACCGCACCGATCGATCTGCTCTATATATCCCTGTGTGCCGAATACCCGATAGGCATGATGGCCGATATCTGCTCTGCAATAGCCGTTGCGGAGCAAACGGATCACGACACCGGAATCGGTCTGGAACTGGGCGCAGGACATGTCGTCTTTTGCGTGCCCTGCTGCAATTGCCAGCTCGTCCCGGCAACCGGTACCGAAACAGGAGACTTTACGAAGCTCTTCGTTCAGGATGGTCAGCAGAGGACCAAGGGAGTGGGTGCAGTAGCGAATGGGACACAACAGTTTCCGCCAATCGCCGTTTTCGTTGAGATGCACGGAAAAACTGCTGCCGGGAAGGCTCCAGTGGATGTACTCGGCTTCCATGTAGTAAGGTTCGCCCAGAAGGCCCTTTTTATAGAAATCCTGCAGGAGAATGGTATATTTCCGCTCATTGGGATTGGAGCCAACAGAAATGGTGGCCTTGGAGCGTTCAGCGGCTTTCCAGAGACTTTCCGCCTCCTTCAGATTTGCCACAACGGGAATATCGGTCAGAACATGAATGTTCTTATCCAATGCCTTTTCACAGAAGGCTGCATGGACATCCGCGCCGGTTTCTACGATCACAATGTCTAGCTCCGCCTTCTCCAGCATTTCATCGTAATCAGAATAAAACTGCGCCTTGGGGAACATATCCGACATGGCCGCGGCAGACAGCCACTGCTGCTCAAACCAGTTATTGGGGAACAGATCGCAGGCAGCGGCAAGGGTAACACAATCAAATTCCGCTGCAAGCTTGGCCATGGCCCGGCCTCTGTGTCCCAAACCCACAACGCCAACTCTCAATTTTTTCATGGTTTTATACATCCTTTCTCAGCTTAGCTGCATCAATGCGATGGAAATAACACTCAGGAGCATGCTCAGATAATGGAGTTTTGTGTATTTCTCCTTAAAGAGAAAAACGGATACAACATATCCCAGTAACAGACTCACGCCCTTATTCAACGGGGAGAGGACGGACAAAGGAACCAGTGTGATCAGCACCAGATTCAAAGCATTTTTAAAACCGTTTAACAGGCCTGCACCAATACCGTAGAGGAAGCCCTGCCGAAGGGATTTCAGCATACCCTTTCTTTCCAGTACTGCGCCCATTACAAACAGGAAAAGGGAGGCACAGGTCAGAGTGATGATCATAAACTCATTGCTGTGCAGACTGTCGAAACGAGATTGCTGCATTTTTGAGACTACTGTGGTGAGGCCGTTGCTAAACAGAACGATCAGTACAGATATCAGCCATTTTGCGGAAATGCTGCCTGACTTCTCCTTCTGTTCATTTTTCTGCCCACGGGCATAACACATGAGCAGTACAGAAGAAATGGATAATGCCAAGGCTATGTAAGTCAGTGCGTTTGCGGCTTCATGCAAGAAGAACAAACCATAGACTATTGGAATAATAAAGCTCATTGAGCAAATGGTCTGGGTAAGAAAATAGTTACCGGAGCTGTGGGCCAGAAAAGCAAAGTAAAAACCGGCGGCGTACAGAAGGGCGTTTACAAGTCCGTAACCCCAGATTCCGGGAAGAAAGCGCAGACCATCCCGGTCACTGATTAGGAAAAAGATCATTGCGAACAGACAGATTACACCGTTGAACAACATGCCGCCGGCGCCATACTTCCTGCCGTACCGTCTTACCAGCATGGTTTCGCCTTGGTGTACCAAATGGTGGGCGAATATATAAAGAACTACCATTTTTCCCTCCAAGTTGTTTGGAATTTGACCTCATTATAGGGCAGCATGATGCAAGTTGGTATGGAAGAAAACCACACAAATCTGTAAAATATCCATATTTTCTTGACGAATCTGGATAACGGCAATATAATGAGGCCAAAGTGAGGTGTACCTATGAGAGCAATCTGTAATTTTCTCCCTCCGTCTTCCGAAGATAAGCCGATAGCTTATCACCATTTTGTTTACGAGGCGGATCTGTATAAGCAGGAACAGCCTTTTGTTCATGGAAGATTTCATATGAATCTGGCGTATAAGGGGGAGGCTACCCTCTGCATAGGGAATGCGAAGTATCATCTGACACCCGGCACGCTGTTCATTACCTTTCCCTATCAGCAGCATGAAATCGTTGATGATAAGGATTTTACCTACCTGTACATCACATTTGACGGCCCCGAGGCAGAAAAACTGCTTAGACAGTTTGGAATCAGTAAGACTAAGATGGTATTCAAGCGGTTTTCCCACGTTTTGGATTTTTGGATGACATCCATTCGCCGGGCAAACCCCAACAATATATCAATACTGACGGAAAGCGTACTGCTTTATACACTTTCGTATATTGAGCAATCTGAGAGGAAAAAGGCATATCATGCAAGTCCGCAGATGGATGCCATTGTCCAGTACATCCACAACAACTATACTGATCCCGAGTTATCCATTACAAAACTGGCGGATATTTTTGGATTCAGCAAGAAATACCTGTCCGCGGTTTTCTCTAAAAATATGGAAATGAATTTTACGGACTATCTTTCTAAGGTCCGCATTGAACAAGCCATAGAATTGATGACGAAAGAGAAACTCTCCGTTGCGGAACTGGCAGGCAGATGTGGCTTTTCTGATTCTTTCTATTTTTCGAAAGTATTCAAACGGATCACCGGGGTAGCCCCCTCCAAATATGAAAAGAATATCTTCTGATTATCGGAGGTAAAACACATATGAAAAAAGCCTTGAAGATCGTGCTGTGTGTGGTGTTGGCATTGGTGGTTTTGTTGGCTGCCTTTGCAGGCGGCATGGTTTTGTATTCCAAAAACTATTCGCCTAAGGCGCAGTTACCAACCATTATCAACGAAACAAGTCTGGTGCAGGCTTATGGAAAATCACTTTATGATGCAGAGGGAAACCGCTTGCAGCTCAAGGGCATCAACGCAGGACAGATTTTACTGCAGGAAGGCTGGATGAGCCCCTTTGCTTTGGAGCCGCTGAAAAATGAAGACGGTTCCTATGTGAAAGATGGCGACGGCAACATCCAGTACCCGGAGTTTACGGAAGAAGAATTCCGCGCTGCGCTGTGGGCAAATCCCAACTTGTCCGATCATGCATTGGATGACCTTTTGAAGCTGTACTGGGATTGCTTCTTTACGGAAGAGGATTTTCGTATCATTAAAGAAGAACTGGGTTTCAATACGATTCGTCTGCCCTTTTACTACTTAAACGTTCTGAATGAAGACCTCAGCCAAAAGAACGAGGAAGATGCGTTTTCTTACTTGGACTGGTTTGTGGAAAACGCGGCAAAGAATGATCTCTATGTGGTATTGGATCTTCACGGTGCGCCGGGAAGCCAGAGCGGCTATGAGCATTCCGGTTCTGCTCAGCGTGTGGCAGGATTGTGGGACAGTGAAGAAAATGTGGCCGCAACGGTGGCCCTTTGGAAGTTCGTTTCCAACCACTATACCAACACCCGTCCGGAACTGGGCAAGTGGATCGCTACCTATGATCTGATGAATGAGCCGACTTATGTCTATAAGGGCGTGACCACCAAGGAATGCTGGGATGTGTTTGATCAGATCTATGATGCGATCCGCGCCAATGGAGATAACCATGTGATCACCATGGAGGCCTGCTGGGACTTCAGTAATCTGCCCGATCCGGCGGATTATGGTTGGGAGAATGTGCAGTATGAGTACCACTGGTATAACTGGTTTACAGATGTGCTGCCCTATGACCTGTTCTATGCCTATCAGGATCTTTCCAACATAGGCCGGGATTACAATGTGCCGGTGCTGATCGGTGAATTCACGTTCTTTGAGGACACGGATGCTTGGGAGAAAGGTCTGGAACTCTTTGACCGGCGGGGATACTCTTGGACTATCTGGAATTATAAGACCACCGTTACCGGCTGGTGGACTTCTTCTTGGGGTGTCTATACCTGCCAACTGAAGTTCATCACCGAGAACGAGGAAGTAAAGTGCAACGTCGCTACCTGCACCTATGATGAATATGCGGCGGCATGTGAAAAGACCCGAACAGAGAATTGTGCGATCGGGACACTATATCAAGTATTGAAAGAATATCAATAAAAAAACAGGAGCCGACAGGCTCCTGTTTTTTATGCGGGTTTACGTTTGGCTTCCACCAACGCAAAGAGCTTTTTTGCAAGGAAGCAGCCAAGGATGGCGATGGCAGTACCCAGAATCACGGATGCCAGCACATCGGTGGGATAATGGACATACAGATACATCCGGGAGAAGGCAATCAGCACGGCCAGAATCATGGCGGGGATGCCCAGTTTGCGGTTATGGACCGTCAGCGCCACAGCGGCTTCAAAGGAAGCGATGGTATGGCCGGAAGGGAAGGAAAAGTCATGGGGGGTAGCGATCAGCAGCTCAATGGTCTTGCCAAAGTGGATTAGCTGGTAGTCATAGGGGCGAATTCTGCCAACCCACGGCTTTAGGATCATGTTGCACACCACAAGACCAATCAGCAGGGCGATGCCCATGCTCAGGCCCGCCTTGCGCTGCTTGGGGATGAACAGCAGCACCACGGCAACAGCGATCCAGAAGATGCCCGCGTCACCCAAAACGGTGATCAGCGGCATGAGAAAATCCAGAAAACCGCACTGTAGGTTGGCAGCGATCCAATCCAGTATGGGCAGATCAAAACGCTCAGCAAAAAAACTCAAAATGTCCATAGGTCACTCTCCTTTGGGGGTATCAAAACGGGCCTGCAGAACCATAGGCTCCAGAACGTAGGCGTCGGCCAGAGAAATGGTACCGCTTTCGGTGGGCGCAAATACCAGAGAAAGGGTTACATTGCCCTCGGCATCAGTGGTTTCGGTAAACCAGCCAATGAATTCCTTGCCTTCGGGAGCAGTGACGGCAGGAGGTGTCAGGAAGTTGGTGGAGGCATCGACCATGTCGCTGGCCAGGACCTCGTTATCCTGCATCCAAGTCAGACGGACCTGTGTCAGAATCTCGTGGATATCCACGTTGGTCATGTTATTGACCAGCCACTGACCAGCTTCATTTTTTTCCAGGAACATAGTGGTATTGATGGGGAAGTCCTTCAAAGAACCGTCATTCCGGTAAGTATTGAGTGTGATCTGGATTCTGGCAGAGAACAGATCATCGGTATAGCGGTAGTATTCAGAAATGGTGTAATCGGAGAAGTCATAACGGGCATAGCCCTTGAACCACAGTTCGTTCTTGCTAATCGTCTTATAGATAGCAGACTTGGTATCAAAGTGCTTGGTCAGATTTGCTCCCTTTGCGCCGATCATATGGCGGCAGTAAGCGTAAGTTGCATCCAACAGGGCTGCCTTTTCACCCTCAGAAATTTCAGAGGATACGGGTTTTGCCAATCCGCCTTCAGAGTAGGTGTTGGTCGTCTCGTCGTACGCCAACTCAACAGCAGCACCGTTTTCGTCAATGACTATGACCTCGGGAGCAACCAGAAAACCCTTGGCGTACAGGGTAGCGGTGCGCTGACCGTGGATGCCTTCGGGCAGGTAGCTATCTACTACGGAGGAGGTGGTCTTGACAACATAGCTTTCATCCAGAGGAACACCGTTGAGGGTGACGGTACGGCCCGGCTGTGTCAGAATGGTCACATCCTCATTACGCGTAAAAAAACCAGCTTCAACCTGATCCAAACTCCATTCGGGAATCTCTAAATCGCCAACGACGGGATTCTGCATGGTAAAGGTGGCGACCTTCTCGTCGTTCAGCTTGACGATGTACTTCTGACCACCGCTCAGACCTGCGGAGGTCTTGGAGAAGGTCAGCTCGCTGTCGCCAACCTTGGCCTGCATGTAAGCAACATAGGCATCTTTGCCTTCAAATTGGGTGCCTTCCAGACCGGCCATATCATAGATGTTGCCCCAATCGGGATTGGCGAAGATCTCGTCAAAGATCTCTTGGCTACGCTTATCCGGCTGGGAGGCTTCGTATACGGTCAGCCAGTCATTCAAAAGCCCCAGACCGTAGTTGATACCGTAGGCGGCAGCACCGATCAGCATCAGATACAACAGGTAGAAGATGATGGTACCGACCCGGATGCCCTTCCGTTTCTTTTCTTTTTTTACTTTCTTTTCTTTGGCAGGTTTGGCGGCAGCTTTCGCTTCAGCAGTGGGCATTTCTACGGCGACCTGCTCCTGCGCGGCCAGCTCTTCATCCATGATCTGATCGGCGGTCAGTGTGGTGACTATCTTTTTGGGCTGGTCAGCCTTGACCGCAGTTTTGTTTTCTGCTAAGAATTTACCTTGATACATAATCAATCCTCACTTTCCGGCTTCACCATGAAGAAGTTAGGCATTCTTCTGGGTTCCTTCTGGAGCAGGGAGTAGTTGTTGACCATGGAAACTTCACCTGTTTCGTGGTCACGGTACAGCATAACAGTGGAGGAACCGCCGTCCAGATTACAGGCGTTGACCGCACCGTATTCTACCATAATATCGATCAGGTCGGCATAGGTGCCACCCAGAGAACTGGCCTGACGGCCGTCGATGCACAGGAAAATCACGGTACCGTCTGCTCGCTGACCGATGGCGGTACGGGGATTCAGACCGGAGTTGACGCTGTAGGCTTCTTCATTGATGATACCGTTCATAATCAAAACAGGGCCAAATTCACAGCCGTCCCGGATGCCAAGGTCCATTGCCTTGGTGGCGGTCATGGATTGGGCAACCACCAGAACGTGATCTTTGTTGAAGCCGACAAAACCCTTCTGGGGAACCATATCGTGATGGCCGTTAAAGACCACCTCGCCGCCTGCGATAACCAGACCGCAGGGCACACTGCCGACAATGGGATTGGCAGTGCCGTCATCGAAGAACGCACCGGCATTGATCGCTGCGATGGCACCCTCGTTTTCGATTGCCTGAGTGATCCGGACACCGGGGATGTCGTGGGAGTAATGCTTGGTGGAGGTTGCCTGATAGACCCGGCTGGGGTCCCGGATGACCATGACATAGGCGTTATAGGTATCGCCGGAGATGTAGTCCAGCTTGATGCCGTCGGGATGGCCCTCCCACTCGTCGTTGGCGCCATCCACTGCGTTGTCCAGATCAATCTTGATCTGGGTATTGTCGGACATTTCTGCGGGCAGAGTAGCGTCAACAGCCTTTTCGATCTCTGCGACTTTTTCTTCGCCCAGGAAGATCGCGGGGAACCATTTCATACCGCTGGATTCCCGCATGGACATAGTCAGACGATCGCGAGCATTGGGGGAAGGACCGTTGAAGATCATGTTTAACATCAAATAGGCACCAACGGCGGCGATGACGATCACGGTGAACACCAGCAGGAAAAACCGCCGGACGATACACCAGAAGATGCTCCAACCGCTGCGCTTTTCGCTTTTTTTACTCATAATTTCAGCCTCTTATTTCTTGGAAGTTTTTGCTGCAAAGACCCAGCGCTGCTGGATCATATAACTGGCAATGTAAAGAACAGTCATGACCACTGCGTATAGAAGTGTACGCAGACCGGTGGCACTGTCGGGGATGTTCAGAAGCCAGTAGACCCCTTGGGTCAGCAGTACTTGAGCAGCCATTTGGGGGATTGCCAGCATATAGTAACGAAGCATAGCCTTGCTGACAGATACTCGACTCTGGAACACCAAGCGGTGATTCATAAAGAAATTCAATAGGGAGCTGACCACACGGGCACTGACGGTGCAGACGGCGGTCAGGGGGAAACCGGTGAAAATGCTGTGAAGAAATCCGGAGAGGAGCGCGAACATGCCGTTATCTACTACTGCACTGACGATGGAGGAAACGGTGTAGCGGAAGAAGTGCTTTAAGATCAGCTTGTAGATGCGCCAGGAGTCTTTCACCGCGTGGAAGTGGGAGGATTTATTCTCTTCTATGTACACAGTGCGGATTTTGACTTCATCAAAGGGAATGCCGTAGTCCTTCATGGCCAGCAGCATGTTGGTCTCATACTCAAACCGGTCACCGTAGATGGTGATGAGGGTCTTGATATCCTCCATGGGAATGGCCCGCAGGCCGGTCTGGGTATCGGAAATGGTCATGCCAACAAAGATTTTAAACACACCGGATGTGATCTTGTTGCCCATGCGGCTTCTGGCAGGAACTTGGGGCTGATCAAAATCCCGGACACCCAGAACCAGCTTTCCGGTCTTGATCATATGCAGGGCGCAGTTGCGTGTATCCTCGGGGTGATGCTGATTGTCACCGTCTACAGTGACAACGCCCACTGCATCTGGGCGGTTTTCCAGAAACCAGCCAAAGGCGGTTTTCAGCGCGGCACCTTTGCCCCGGTTTACAGGGTGGTGCAACAGGTGGATCTCAGGATGCTGTGCGGCAGCATCTTCAAAATAATGCAGGTTTTCCGGCTTGGAGCCGTCGTTCACAAGGATGATGTCGGTGAAGCCGTATTCCAGAAGACCATCGATGACCGCTACCAGCTTGTCGTCGGGATCCAGAGAGGGCAGCACTACGGAAATCTTGGATAAATCGTTCATGGGATCGCCTCTTTCTTATAGCCTGCGGCTGTAATCATTCTATGCGCCGCGAAATTGTCCATACAAAGGTACTCTATTATAGCATAAAAGGTTCAGATTTGAAAGTCCTTTTTCGACATTTTCCAAAGATTTCCGCAAAAAAGCACCCGGTCTGCATTTGCAGACCGGGAAAAAGTTTACAGGTTGGCCTTGACCTTTTCGATCATGGCTTCGTATTCGGTATCGGTGAGGTAGACCTTGCCGGGATTCATCTGGAATACACCACCCCACTCGTCTCCACCTTCATACTTGGGCACCAGATGCATATGCAGGTGGCAGCCGGTGTCACCATAGGCACCGTAGTTGACCTTGTTCGGATGGAAAGCCTTGTGCAGAGCATTGGCAGCTTGACACACATCGGCCATAAAGGCGTTGCGCTCTTCCTCGCTGATATTAACGATCTCGCTGACGTGATTCTTGTAGGCTACGATTACGCGGCCGGGCTTACTCTGCTCCTTAAAGAGGATCAGACTGCTGACCCGAAGGTCACAGATGGGAATACCGAACTTTGCCAGCAGCTCACCACCCATGCAGTAGCCGCAATTCTGATCTTTCATAAACTGCCTCCTTAACCGACACAAACAGTGCCGTCTTCCTTGAGGGTGACGGACATACCGTCTTGGATGTATTCCAGGAACTCATCACCCAGGGAGTCGATGACGGGCATCTGTACCTCTGGCAGCCATACGGAAGCTAAGATAGAACCGGCAGCAGCCAGAGAATCGATGGGTTTCGAAAACAGCATACATGCAGGCTGACGCTCCATGGCGCAGGCGCAGTACAGCACCAGACCGCCGGTGGTGGAGACGATGGACTGAGGCAGGCACAGAGCCTTGCCTGCCATCTGCTTGCCGTGGAGGTCGTGATTGTTCTGGTCACCGCAGGTGGCTTTCTTGTCACCGAACTGTAGGGCGTTCTGGAAGGAAGCCAGGGTGTTGAAGCCGACGCGAGAGACCACAGCCTCTGCGGTTACGGTGCCGGGGGCGACGATGCGGCCCTTAAATTCCTTCATATCAGTTACCTCCCTTAGTGATCTTAACGAGAATCTCGTCTTCGGTGTAGTACCGGGCAGTGGTGTAGGTACGCAGCTTGTTGGAGGAGGTCATGACGGGCATGGCCTTGCACAGAGGATTGTTCATGTACATCAGCGGGCAGATACAGGAGAGAACGACACCTGTGGCCTTTAACCGGGCGGCGTACTCGGTCTGCTCGAACTCTTTCCGGACGGCGGGGGCAGTGGTGAAGACGGTGGGGATCAGTACCTTGGCGTTGCCGGAGGCCTTGAGACCTTCCTCTACCCGATCGGTCCAATCCTTCAGCTGCTGCAGGCTCATGTGGGGGCAGCCTACGAAGCAGAGCTTGGGCTGTGCTTCGGGATTCTTCCACATGACGGGGTACTCGTTTTTGACCCGCTCCAACTCAGCATCGTCGATAACATAGACCTTGGCGCCTTCGGCAACCAGACCTGCGCCCTGCTCTACCGCTTCGGGGGTCAGATGTTCAATGTGGTACAGACCTACGGCGCCGTTGGAAGCGGTGGCTGCGCCGAAGTCTTTCAAGTAGGCGCAGACTTCATCGGTCAGCTCAGTGCCCAGCCAAGGTTCCATACCGGTGATGAAGGGCACATCTTCCATGACCTTCATGCCGATGGCGCTACCCAGAAGCTGTGCTTCGGGCTTCTTGCTGGTCTTCACCTGGACGATCCAGGTAGCCTTACGGCCTTCGTCGGTCAGCAGACCGAAGTGGGGCACGCAGCCGGCGATGGAACCCATGATGTCCATGATGCCGGAATTGCGGTTGCACCGAGCACCCAGTACGGAGTTGGCATAGACAACGGCAGAGGATTCAGCCCAGCTGAGGATTTCGCCCTTCTTAGGCTTGTTGCCCATCTGGTCTAAGTAGCAGGCGCAGGTGAAAGCGTCCTGATCCATCAGACCCAGCTGCTGCAGCTGGCCTTCGTAGTATCCCTGGGTGGGGTACATGATCTTATTGAAAATGAAATTCTGCAGGAAATTGGCAGGAACATTCTTATCCACGGGCCGGGGGTCTACGGAGAACTTCTGGGTAGAGGTCACACCGGCGTCGATCAGCTGCTGCATCAACTCAAAAACAGGCTTCATCATCTTCAAACCGAAGGAGGTGACCAGATGGTTGTATTCGGAGGTAACGGGAACCATCTTGTCGGCGCCAAAAGTCTCACCGTACATGACCAGAGTCTTCATGACCTTAGCCATGGTCTCACCTTTGGAGCCGTTCAAAATGTCTTGCTGTTCAGGGGTAAGATACATAATCTATTCGCTCCTTTTATTTATAGATACAAGATATAAGATATGAGATTTGAGATACGAGATAAGGATATGAAGATATCTCATATCTCGTATCTTTCTATCTTATATCTTCATACAAGTGTCCCACGCACCCCAGATGACGGTACGCAGGTTGCCCACCTTGGCGGCATCACCGATGATATGTACATTCTTTGCCTTTTCGGCAATGGGTGCGCTCTTGTAGCCGACGGAGAGGATGACGGAATCGGTGGGGATCTCCACCATGGTGCCATCCTTCTTGGCAGCGATCACAACGCCGTCCTTGATCTCCTTGACACCGGTTTCCAGATAAACAGGAACCTTATTGGCTTCAAAGAAGTCGCGCAGGAAGCTGGTGTTAGCCAGGCAGATGCCGGGGGTGACGATCAGATCGTCCATCATTTCGATGATGGTAGGCTTCTTTCCCTGCAGGTACAGTTCGTAAGCGATCTCGCAGCCGGTAAGGCCACCACCGATGATGGTAACATTTTCGCCGACCTGCTGCTTGCCCAGCAGGAAGTCCACAGCCTGAATGGCTTTGTCAGCACCGGGAACGCCGATGCGGTTTGCCTTGGAGCCGGTAGCCACGATGATCTCGTCAGCACCCAGGGAAGCGATATCCTTAACTTCGGTGTTCAGCTTCACTTCGATGGGGTACTTGGTTAGTTCCCGCTTGTACCACGCGATGAGGTCACGGTCCTTTTCTTTGAAGGACGGTGCGGCAGCAGCGATGAACACACCGCCCAGTTCGCCGGACTTTTCATACAGGGTGACCTTGTGACCACGCTTTGCCAGCACCAGAGCGGATTCCATACCGCCAATACCGCCGCCGATGACCGCAACATTCTTGATCTTCTTGGCAGGCTTGATATAGTGCTTCTTAGACTGCATGGTCTCTGCGTTCAGTGCGCAGCGAGCAAGACCCATGGTATCTTTCAGATCCTGGGTGTTGTAGTGACCCTTGGAGGAAGAGAAGTTGAAGCAGCCGCTGTGGCAGCAGATACAGGGTTTGATATCCTCCAGACGCTGTTGCTTCTATTTCCTCATCCATTCGGGATCCTCCAGGAACTGACGGGCAACGCCCATACCGTCGATCTTACCGGCAGCGATGGCTTCGGCAGCAACATCGGGTTCCATACGGCCTGCGCAGACCACAGGGATATCGACAAAGTTCTTAATGTGTGCCACATCGTCCAGATTGCAGTTCTGGGGCATGTACATTGGCGGATGTGCCCAGTACCAAGAGTCGTAAGTACCGTTGTCGGCGTTGAGCATATCGTAGCCTGCATCCTGCAGGTACTTGGCGGCCCGCTCGGACTCTTCCATGGTGCGGCCCAGCTCCTTGGCATCCTCACCGGGAACGATACCCTTCTGGAAGCCTTTCAGCTTGGACTCTACGGAGTAACGCAGAGATACGGGGAAATCGTCGCCGCAAGCTTCCTTGATGGCGTGAACCACTTCCGCGGCGAAGCGGTAACGGTTTTCAAAGTTGCCGCCGTACTCGTCGGTACGCTTGTTAAAGAATTCAATGGCGAACTGGTCCAGCAGGTAGCCTTCGTGAACGGCATGGACTTCTACACCGTCAACACCTGCGTCTTTGCACAGCTTGGCAGTTTTGGCGAAGGCCTCGATGATCTCATGGATCTGATGCTTGGTCATTTCGGGGCAGATGATGTCCGGTGCCCAACGGGCAGGCTGTTCGCTGGGACATGCCAGTTCGTGGCTGGTGTCGATAATAGGCTTAACGATGGCCCGGGTGATCTTGTTCTTGTGCAGAGGGCCTACCAGCTCGGTAATGGCCCAGGAGCGGCCCATGCCGGCGGTCAACTGAATAAAGAGCTTGGCACCGGTTTTATGGATCTCGTCCATGAAGACCTTTAATTCTTCGAACATCTTGGGGTTCTGCCACAACCACTTACCCCAGAAGGTATCCCGCAGAGGTGCAATACCGGGGATGATCAGACCGACATTGTTCTGGGCTCTTTCCAAGAACAGCTTCGCAGCTTCCTTGTCAAAACCGCAGCCGGTCAGCTCGAACCAGCCGAAGAGGGAAGTGCCGCCCATGGGACACATGACGATGCGGTTTTTGATCTCCACATTGCCGACCTTCCATGGGGTAAATAAGGCTTCGTATTTTGCCTCCATTGTTGCAATCTCCTTTTTGGTTATAATTTATTTAACGGTATAATCAGTATACCGAAATTGGCGGAATCTGTCAAGAAATGATCGTTTTATTAACAGTTTTATCAATAGAGCGGCATCTATTGTGACTGGGTGATTGATGAGAAAGATTTCTGTTTTGCTGTTTCCTGTCTTGCGGTTTCCCCCCAGAAGCAGTATAATATTAAAACAAGGGAGGAGAAACGCCATGTTTGATACTGCCATTATTGGTACCGGCCCAGCCGGTATATCTGCGGCACTGACGCTGCGCTCACTGAAAAAGAATTTTATTCTGTTTGGTTCACAGAAGCTTTCTCAAAAGATCCGGGTGGCGGAGCAGATCCGCAATTATCCCGGCCTGCCCAGTGTTTCCGGTATGCAGATGCAGGAAGCTTTTTTGAACCAGCTGAAGCAGATGGAGATCCCCATTACCGATAAGACCGTTACCGGTATTTACAATATGGGTACCCACTACGGTATCCTGTGCGACCAGGAAATGTTTGAAGCCAAGACTATCATCATGGCTACCGGCGTGGAAGCGGTGAAACCCATCCCCGGGGAACTGGAATTTGTGGGCCGGGGTGTCAGCTATTGCGCCACCTGCGACGGCTTCTTGTACAAGGACAAGACCATCGGTGTGCTGTGCACCACCAAGGACTTGGAGCATGAGATCGAATATCTGGCAGAGCTGGCTGCAAAGGTCTACCTGATCCCCCTTTACAAGGATGCAGCGGTGAAGGCAGAGAATGTGGAGATTATTCAGAAGAAACCTGCTGCTATTGAAGGCGGTATGAAGGTCGAAAAGATGGTTTTTGAAGATCGGGAAACAGCAGTGGATGGTATCTTCATGCTCAAGCAGGCAGTGGCCCCCTCGGTGCTGCTGTACGGTCTTGAAACCGCTGACGGACATATTACCGTTGACCGGACCTGCAAGACGAATTTGCCCGGCTGCTTCGCCGCCGGCGATTGCACCGGTCGCCCCTACCAGTATGTAAAGGCTGCCGGCGAAGGCAATGTGGCCGCTCACAGCGCAGTAGAATTTCTGGCCCAAAACCAATAAATGAAACGCCCGGCCGATGGCCGGGCGTTTGGTTTTTACTTAGTAGGCTTCTTGATGCGGTTGAGCTGCTTGTTCAGCTTCAGCAGTTGCTCCTTGGTCAGCGTTGCGCCAACCATGCCGATCATGCTGCTTGCGCGAAGCAGGGTGAAACCGTCCAGCATCTTCATCACATTGCCGTCCAGCTTCATCTTGGCACCGCTGCCGCCCATGGGGCTGGGCTTGCCTTCTTTCTGATTCTTCTTCATGCTGCGCATAATGATGGCAGCGAACTCCAGCAGAACGATCTTGCCACGAACAGTCTTCATCATCTCGCCCATGGTGTCGTTGAGGCTGAAGTAACCCTTGCGGGTGGTGACGTCGAACCAGTTGAGGATGGCGCCCTTTTCCTTCAGCACATATTCCTCGTTGAACTTGTCTACCTTACGGATATGGCTTTCGTCACGGCAGTCACCTGCGATAGCAACGATGATGGTTTCGCCCACATTGGGAACGTCAAAGTAGAAGAAGTGGTCGGCAGCCTTGACCTTGCCGATGCTCTCGCCGTTGACCAGCAGCTCCACCTCGGGCTGGTTGGAGTAGACGGTGACCTTGGTCACATCCTCGACGCGGTCTACGTAGCGCTTGCCGCAGACATGGACGAAAGGCTCGTCAGACAGCCATGCCTTGTAGGCATAGAAGGCGTCCTTCTTGTAGCTGCGGTCAAAGGTCATCAGACCCTTGTGGTTCTGGCCGTTCTCGCCGCCCTCGTTACGGGCATCGGCACCGAAGTCGAACATGTTCCAAACGTGGGTTGCCCACAGGTAAGGACGGGTAAACAGCTGCTTGATCAGCTCTTCGTGGTAGTAGGCCTGGTATTCCTCGGTATAGTCGCCCTGACGAGGCTCGGAGGTGTGCCAGTTCAGCGCTTCGCAGCCGTACTCAGAAACACCGATGGGCTGCTTGGGATAAGCGGCATGGAAATCATCGAACCAGGGGCCGTTCATGTCGGTGGTACCACCGTACCAGCCGAAGTAATGGTTGTAGGAAACGGTGTCGGGGATGCGGACATAGGCTTCGTTCTTATCGCACATGGAAACAACGGCCATGGTGGTCAGACGGGTCTTGTCCATCTCGTGGGCAAGATCGTTCAGAATGTGGTGGTTTTTCAGCAGATCGGGATCACTGGCGCCGCCCATGGAGATCTCGTTGGACAGGCCCCAGACAACGATGGAGGGGTGGTTGTAATTCTGGGTGATCAGTTCCTTCATCTGGGAAATGGTGTTTTCACGGCCGGTGGGCATATGACGGGAGATGTAGGGGATCTCGGCCCAGACGACCTGACCGTACTCGTCACACAGGTCATAGAAATACTGGTCATGCTGATAGTGGGCAAGACGGATGGTGGTTGCGCCAACCTCGCAGATCAGCTCAATATCCTCTTTATGATGCTCGGGCAGCAGTGCGTTGCCGAAGCCCCAGCGGTCCTGATGGCGGGAAACACCACGCAGGGGATATGCTTCGCCGTTGAGGATGAAACCCTTCTCAGGGTCGATCTCATAGAAACGGCAGCCGAAGCGGGCAGATACATTGTCCAGTACTTCTTCACCGGCAACCAGCTCAGCCTTTGCGGTGTAGAGGTAGGGATCCTTCCGGGCGTTCCACAGATGTACATTCTCAATTACAAATTCAGCCTTGGTGTCAGCGGTGACAGCGGTAGCAACGGTGTTGCCTTCCTTGTCGCAGAGGGTATAGCGGATCTGGGCATCACCTTGGTTGGCGACGAATGCTTCCACGGTGACCTTGGCATTTTCACCTTCGACGATGGGGGTCACATGGATGCCGGGGGTACCCCAAGTTTCCAAATCAAAGTGGACATTGTTGACGCAGACCAGATTCACATTCCGGTACAGACCGCCATAGAAAGTAAAGTCGGCCATCTGGGGATAAACGGTATCGTTGGCTGCATTGTCAACGATGATAGCGATCAGGGACTTTTCCTGCAGGGCATCAGTCACATCCACACGCCAAGTGGAGTAGCCGCCGTCATGATGGGCAAGGGCCTTGCCGTCTACGAAAACATCGGCAGAGGAGTTGGCACCGTTGATCTCTAAGTAGTACTTGTCAGCAGCAGGCAACTCGGCCTTGACCAGTTCCTTGGCGTAGCAGCACTTACCACGGAAATAGTCAGCACCACCGTCCTGGCCGTCAACAGCGTTCCAGGAGTGGGGCAGATTGACCTGCTCCCAATCGGCGCAGAGGGCCTCGGGTGCCTGTGCGCAATCCTTTTGGAATGCCCATGCGGAATTTAAACTTAGTATATTTCTCATGTAATGACCTCCGTTAAAGACTTATAAATTTATTATACAGATAAACGGGAAAAAATCTATAGTTTCCGAAAAAAATTCACAATAAAGTTGACGGGGTATCCCTTTGGCTGTATAATGAGCTGGTTAAAAAGGAGGCGTTTTCAAGTATGCCATTATTGTTGGATTTGTTTTTGACCTTTGCCAAGATCGGCGCTTTTACCTTCGGCGGCGGTTATGCCATGCTGTCGGTGATCTCTGACAACTGTGTGGAGAAAAAGAAGTGGATCACCGCTGAGGACATGATGAATATTACCGTTATTGCCGAGACTACCCCCGGCCCTGTTTCCGTCAACTGTGCCACCTTTACCGGCTACCGGCAGAAGGGTGTGCTGGGTGCGGCTGTCGCGACCGCAGGTCTGGTGCTGCCGTCTTTTATCGTGATCTTCCTGATTTCCCTGTTTCTGGACCGTTTCTTGGAGTATCCCATCGTTGCCAATGCCTTTTACGGTGTGAAAATCGGTGTAGGTTTCTTAGTGCTGGATGCTGCTTTGGGCATGATGAAGAAGCTGCCCAAGGATACGCTCACAAAGGTGCTGCTGTGGGTCGGCTGTGGCGTGATGCTGCTTTCCGATATTTTTGCTTTGGGTTTCTCCACGATCGCACTGATGATCATCTGCGCTACCATCAGCATTGCTGTGTATGTAGGCAGCCGTCAGAAGGGCGGTGAGCAGAAATGATCTATCTGGAACTGCTTTTAGGCTTTTTGGAGGTTGGTTGCTTCTCCTTCGGTGGTGCCTATGCAGCCATTCCGCTGATCCGGGATGTGGTGCTGAAGTATGGCTGGCTGGAAGAGGAGACCTTGCTCTACTTTATCGGTGTGTGTGAGAGCACTCCCGGCCCCATCATGATCAATCTGGCTACCTATGTGGGTAGTTCTCAGGCCGGTATTTTGGGAAGTTTCTTGGCTACCTTCGCTGTGGTGCTGCCTGCCTTTTTGATCATTTTGGGCGTTGTGGCCATTATGGATAAGTTCATGAAGAACCCCTGGGTGAAGGCTGCTATGAACGGTTTGAAGCCCGGTGTCATCGGTGTGATCCTGGCCACCGGCATTTCTCTGATCCTCAGCAATGTGGTTCCTGAAGCCGGCATCGAGTGGAAGGCATTGATCCTCACCGCTGTGATCGCTGCACTGAAGATCGGCTCTCAGCTGATCCGCAAAAAGAAGATCGCACCCATCCCGCTGATCGGTATTTCCGCGGTCCTGGGCATTCTCATTGGATTTGTAATGTAACGGAGACTCTATATGACAAATGTTTTTCTCACTACCTTATCCAAGGTAAGTGTTCTGCTGATCTTTATCGGCCTGGGCTATCTGCTTCGCAGAACCAAAAAATTGCCGGATAGCGCAGGCAGAGTGCTGTCGCTGCTGACCACACTGGTCTTTAGCCCTGCATATACCATTAAAAATCTGTCGAGCAATCTGCGGTTGGAAAAGATCGGCAGCCAGGTGGCACTGATTGGATACGGTGCGGTGATCGTTCTGATTACCATCGGTATGGCCCTTGTAATGGCAAAGCTGCTGGCCAAAAGCGATTTTGAACGCAGCAGCTATACTTATGCTTTTTCCATTCCCAATTTCGGCTATTTTGGATATCCGCTGGTGGAAGGTGTGTTCGGCAGTGAGGTGATGGGTCAGATGATGATCTTCGGCCTGCCTCTGAGCATTGCCTGTAATACCTTTGGCTATCTGCTGTTTGTGAAGGATAAAAAACTGACCTTTCTGGATATTATTAAAATGCCGGTGGTTGCGGCTGTCTTTATAGGTGCGGCCATTGGTCTGTCGGGATTGACGCTTCCGCCGCTGGTCAGTGATGTGCTGACCACAGCGGGCAACTGCATGAGTCCTGCTTCCATGCTGCTGGCAGGCTTTGTGCTGGGCGGATTCCCGCTGAAGGATCTGTTCAAAGGCGGCAGATCTTATCTGATGTCTGCCATCCGCTTGTTGGGCATTCCCGCAGTGTTCGGTGGCATTCTGTTCCTGCTGGGCGTCCGGGGGATGTATCTGGCGCTGCCGATCATGACCCTTTGTATGCCCCTTGGACTCAATCTGGTGGTGTTCCCGGAGAGCTTGGGCATCGATGCCAGTAAGAATGCCAAGATGTGCTTTGTGTGCAATCTGCTGACTATTGCGGTTCTGGCCTTCATATTTGCGCTGCTGTCGCAGATCATGTAACCAACAAAAGCGATGTTCGCATGCTTCGAACATCGCTTTTGTTTTAGTAATGTTTAACCAAATGGTTAAATAAGCATTGACAGAACCGTAGGCGTGTGCTATTCTATATTTAACCAAAAGGTTAAATGAAAGGAAGGGGATACCGTGGGAATCCAAAATACCATGAAAGCGCTGTCCGATCCCATTCGGCGGGAGATCTTGGAGATGCTGAAGTCCGGTCGGCTGTCTGCCGGTGAGATCGGAGAAAAGTTTCCAATCAGCGGCGCTGCCGTTTCCAAGCATCTTTCCGTGCTGAAGGAAGCGGATCTGATTCGGGATGCCCGGGAGGGTAAATTTATTTTCTATGAGCTGAACACTTCTGTGTTGGAGGAAGTTATGCTTTGGATGGTTGGCCTGAAAGGAGCAGAAAAATGATCAAGAAGAATTTGAAAGTGTTATTGATCACATCGGTTGTGATCCTTTTGCCTATGTTGGCAGGTCTGATTCTGTGGAATCAGTTACCGGAGCAGATGCCCATCCATTGGAACGCGGCAGGAGAGGTGGACGGTTGGAGCAGCAGAGCATTTGCTGTATTCGGTATGCCGCTGATCCTTTTGGCATTCCAGTGGCTGTGTGCGATTGGTACCGGTGCTGACCCCAAGAAGGCAAGCCATAGCGAAAAAATGATTCATCTTGTTCTTTGGATCATTCCCGTGCTGTCTGTTATAATGCATATGCTCACCTATGCGGCGGCTTTGGGAAAAGAAGTGCGGATGGAAGTGGTCATGCCCATATTGGTAGGACTTGTGCTTGCTATCGTCGGCAATTACTTGCCCAAGTGCAAGCAGAATTACACCATCGGCATCAAGATCCCCTGGACACTGAACAGCGAGGAAAACTGGAACAGAACCCATCGGTTTGCCGGACGGATTTGGGTGGTGGGAGGTCTTGCCATCATGCTGACAGGCTTCTTTGGCGGTGTTTGGATTTTCCTGCCCATTGTGCTGTTGATGGTCCTTGCACCGGTTATCTATTCCTATTTGCTCCACCGCAAAGGCATGTAAGCGGCGGGTATGGCCGTGTTCTCCAATAGCAAAACGGACTGCGTGAAAACGCAGTCCGTTTGTTTATTGTTTGATAGATCAGATAGACAGACCAGCCATATCCAGGATCTTGGGAACGTTCTTCTCAGCACCGATGGCCATGATATGTACGCCGTCGCACAGCTTCTGATCCTTGATCTGAGCAATCATCTCAGCAGCCATTTCCATACCGACCTTTGCGGGCAGACCCTTGACGCCCTTTTCCTTGCCTTCTGCGGCAGCAGCGGCCAGACGGTCGATCATGTGCTGGGGAACGTCGATACCGGGAACGTTGGCATTCATGAACTTAGCCATGCCGGCAGCCTTCAGAGGAATGATACCAGCCATGATGTGGGTCTTGATGCCAGCCTTGTCTACTTCTTCCATGAAGCGCTTGAAGGAATCCAGGTCGAAGATACCCTGAGTCTGGATGTACTCAGCGCCGGACTCTACCTTCTGACGCAGCTTGTTGATCTGCAGGAAGATGGGCTCGTACACGGGAGTGACGGAAGCGCCCTTATAGAACTTGGGGGTAGCGGACTTGTCGGTGATCTCACCGGTCTCCTTATCAACAACGTTGCCGGACAGGGGATTGCCGCCGCAGTCACGGCCGGTTTCTTCCATCTGGCTCAGCATTCTCAGAATGCCAACGGAGTCCAGATCGTAAACGGGCTTTGCGTCCTTGCAGTCACCACCGGCGCAAACGGGGTGGTCACCGGTCAGAGCCAGCATGGAGTCGATGCCGAAGGCATAAGCAGCCAGAGCGTCGCCCATCAGAGCCATACGGTTACGGTCACGGCCGGTCATCTGCAGGATGGGCTCGCAGCCTGCCTGCTTCAGCTTGATGCACAGGCCCAGGCCGGTGGCCTTCAGACATGCGGACTGCATATCGGTAACATTGATGCCGTGAACCTTGCCCTTCAGCAGTTCAGCAGCTTCCATCTGCTCGGAAAAATCGCAACCCTTAGGAGGTGCCATTTCAGCGGTAATACCAAACTTACCAGCATCCAGTGCTTCTTTCAACAAACTCATTATTTCTTACCTCCCAATCTGATTGTTCTGGGATATGCAAAGTTGCCGTAGCCCTTAGCATCTCTGGTCAGTTCGATCTTTACTACCTCGTTGGTAGCCTGGAAACGCTTGTAGATCTCGATCCATGCGCAGGGATTCTCGGGGTTGACTTCACACTTGCCGTTCTTCTGGCCGCCGCAGGGACCATTCATCAGGCTCTAGGCACACTGGGTGATGGGGCAGATACCGCCGGTCTTGCCCAGGACGCAGTCACCGCAGAAGCGGCAGGACTCTTCCCAAACACCGAACTTAACTGCTTCGCCCAGGTACATGGTGTTGTTGGAGGGGTAAACGGGCTTGTCACCGGCGTTCTTGGCAACGCACTGTACGCCGTCGCCGCAGGACATGCAGATAACGCAGTCGGGGTTAGCGGCATTGATGGCCTTCATCTTCCCCTTACCGCCCAGGTTCATGCAGCAGTAGTCGCAGATGGTGGTGGCAACGACCTTCTTGCCGGCAGCTTCCAGAACCTTGGTCACGTCGTCGATCTGGGGCTGACCACCGGTCTGGCAGGCAGTGGCACAGCTGTTGCAGCCGACCAGAGCAACTGTCTTGGCA
>JAZOLX010000064.1:0-3670 GCA_045653485.1 Faecousia sp.
ACAAAGGCGGTGCGCCAATTACCGGAACGGCAACTGCCTGCTGCTGGACAGCTTGGAGGAACGCACCTGTGTACAGCTTTTGTGCAGCAGCGGCATCTACTGCCGCTACTTTCAAAATGCGGTGCTTCCAAGAGAGAAAGACTTGTACACGCAAATCTTGAAACAAAACAACAGGGAGGAATGACAATGAAAACAATGAACGGAATTCACATCATTGGTGTTGACCATGGCTATGGCAACATCAAAACCGCAAACTGCTGTTTCCCCACCGGCGTGGAAAGCAGCGACACCGAGCCGACCTTTAAGCAAGATCTGCTGATCTACGAAGGCAGATACTACCAGATTGGCATCGGTCACAAGGAGTACGCCGCAGATAAGATCATGGACCAGGACTACTATGTGCTGACCCTGGCGGCAATCGCAAGAGAACTGGCAAAGGAGGATATCACTGAGGCAAGCGTCTATATTGCTGCCGGTCTGCCACTGTCCTGGGTGGGCAAGTAGAAGCAGGCTTTCAAGGAATATCTGCTGCAAAACCGGGATGTATCTTTCACTTACCGAAACAAGGAATACCATCTTTGCATTGTTGGCGCAGAAGTGTTTCCCCAAGGCTTTGCGGCGATTGCTCCTAATCTGCAAGACTTTGGTGGTAGCTATATGCTCTGTGACATTGGAAACGGTACTATGAACATCCTGCGGATATTAAACCGCAAGCCGGACCCCAAGCAGATGTTCACTGAGAAGTACGGTGTTCATCAGTGCATTTTGGCACTGCGGGAAGCGTTGCTCCGGGAACACAATGCCCAGCCGGATGAAGCGCTACTGCACAGCTTCCTGCAAAACGGCACTGCCGGTCTGGAGGAAAGCCTGGAGCAGACCATGACCCAAGTGGCGAAGGGGTATGCCGCCAAGGTGTTCCGCAAGCTGCGGGAACACGGCTACGATCCCAGGCTGATGAAGCTTTATGTAGTGGGCGGCGGTGGCTGCCTGCTGAAAAACTTCAGCCCCATTGACGAAAAACGGGTAACGATCAACAACGATATTTGCGCTACCGCAAAAGGCTATGAGTATATGGCTGCGGTGCAGATCCGGAAAGGAGGATTAAAATGAAGTCAAAAAAGGTCACTATAAGGTTCAATCCGGAAAAAGAGGATGACCGCATAGCGTATGCGTATCTTCAGACAGTTGGTGTTTCTTACAGCAAGGCGGTGATTCGGGCAATTAACGGGTACCTGGATGTGCAGGGAGAAGAACTGAGGAAGGAAGCTTTTCTTCAGGAGGTAAGAAACATCGTCCGTGAAGAACTGAGAGCCACCCCGATGATGGGCATGATGCCCTACTTCCAGCCGCCTGCAGAGCAGAAGCCAACCCAGGAAACCGAAGACACCATGCTGGCGTTTTTGGATGCTTTCGATGGCGAATAAAATGCTTTCGCCGTCATTTTACAAGAAAACCGCTGTCGCATTCTGTTGTAAAAAGATGAGCGCCTGTGCTTATGGTTGAATTGCGACGGCAAACACAAGAAAAATGGTGGCATATTCAATAGAAAGTGACGGCAAGTGGACATTTTGTCCACTTGCGGTAAGTTCCCAATTTGGAAACTTAGCACTTGAGCGGTCTAAAGTGGTAAGTGGTCAAAACGACCATTTACCAAAACACCGGCCATATTGCGTAGGAGCAGTATTGTCTTATAGGTTAACAAGCAGGGAACTTGTACGGCAAGTTCCAACCAATCAGCGGATCCTAACCGCTGATTATCTTAAGGGCGCAGCCCCTAACCCCAGTGAAGAAAGGAAATGATGTATGAAAGAAAAGAACTCCCGCCTGGAGCTTCGGCTTCCGGCGAAAGAAAAAGAACAACTGGAGCAGCTGGCAAGGAAGTGCGGTCTAACCGTATCTGAATATCTGCGTAAACGTGGTCTGGGTTATGAACCCGGACCTTTTTTAGATGATCGGTTTTACGCGGTTTATGCCAAACTGTGCGAGATCAGCAATCTGCCGCTGCAGCCGGAAACGGAAGCAGTACTGATTGCGATCCTAAACGATCTGCAGCAGAATTTGTTCCTACCCCGGAAGCAGAAACAAAAAGAAATCATAGAGGAGGTGAGCTTATCGCTACCACAGGATTTTGGCCCGTAAAGGGCAGCTTAAAAAGTGTCATCGACTATGCGGAAAACCCGGATAAGACCACCGATAAGAAGTTCCTGGACGATGATCTGTATCGAGCACTGAGTTACACGCAGAACGATGAAAAGACGGACAAGAAAATGCATGTCAGTACCATCAACTGTCCCAAGCACGATCCCTACGGGGCAATGATCGCCACCAAGAAACAGTTCGGCAAAATGGGCGGAAATGTGGCATACCATGGATACCAAAGCTTCAAACCCGGTGAGGTCACACCGGAGGAAGCACACAGAATTGGCATGGAAACCGCAAAGCAGATGTGGGGTGCGGAATACCAAATCGTGGTCACCACCCATTTGAACACAGATTCTTTGCACAACCATTTTGTGATCAACTCCGTGTCTTTCAAAACCGGAAGGAAGTTTGAAAACCATGTATCTGACCATTACAAGCTGAGAGAGATCTCCGATGCCATCTGCAGAGAGTATTATAAATCCGTATTGGAGAATGCCAGCTTCTACGGCGGTGAAAAGAAGGCATACTGGGTAAGAAAAAACGGTGGCATGACCCATCGGGATATGCTCCGCAGAGATATCAGCGAGGCGCTTTCCATGACAGCAAGCTATGCCGCGTTCTGTCGATACTTGGAAGGTCTGGGCTATCACTTTACCCGTGATCGGAACGGCAACCATCCGGCATTGATTGCACCCGGATGGCAGCGGGCAGTTCGCTTGGATAGGCTCGGGGAGAAGTACACACCGGATGCAATCTATGACCGTATCATCGCCAACCAGCGGTTACCGGAATTGTATGTGACCTACTATCCTGCCAAGCGTAGAACTCCGCTGATGGAACTGGAATGGGAAATGAAGCGGTTAAACCGTATGAACAGTATCGAATTAATGTTTGAACTGTTTGCAGCGCTACTGAAGCTGTGTACCGGCACAAACTTCAGCGAGAATAAATCGGTCCCCCTATCTCCCCAGTTGCGGGAAGAGGTAAGAAAACTCGATCAATATAATAACGATATGCAGCTCCTTTGCAAGTACCACATCGGTACTGCAGAGGAGCTTTCTGCATTCCGGGAGGAAACAATCCAAAAGATTCACGCACTGGTGCAGGAAAGAAACGGCATCTACAACAAGATCCGCAGAGCTACCGAGCCGGAGAAAACAGAACTGAAGGAACAGGCCAAGGTGGTCAGTCAACAGATTGCTCCGCTGCGGAAGGAATTAAAGTGCGCCGACCGAATCTGGGAACGGTCCTTGGAGACCGTCCAAAAGCTTTTGGATCAGGAGCGTCAAATGGAAGAACAGGTTATGAACCGATATAAGGAAAGGAGTTACACACGATGAAAGAAGCAAGAGCAGAACATCTGCCAATCAGTAAATTACACCCCTTTGAAGGACACCCCTTCAAAGTAAACGACAATGAGGAAATGGATCAGCTTGTCTGGAGCATCCTTACCCAAGGTTTGCTGACCCCGTTGGTAGTCCGTCCGTTAGTGAACGGTGAATACGAGGTGATCTCCGGACACCGGCGT
>JAZOLX010000065.1:0-2597 GCA_045653485.1 Faecousia sp.
TGAAGTAGTCAAGACTTAGTAGACACAAAAATTCAGTTAGCCACCAGTTCTGTTCTAAACGGAACTGGTGGTTTTCCGTTTAGCTTTCTTACCGGACGAACATAATTAAAATATTGAACACACTTAGCAATGACATCATGTAGATTTGGCTGCTCCCAGTAACGAAAATGCTTTCGCAGCGTATCTTTAAACCTGCCCCAGAAACTTTCCATCACAGCATTGTCATGAGGTTTTCCTGCCCTTGACATACTTTGGATTACATTGTATTTTGTAAGTAGGTTGCAATAACCGGCAGATGAGTACTGTACACCTTGGTCGCTGTGCAAAAGGACTTGGTGTGTGGTACTCTCTGTTTTTTCTAGGAGCCGCTCTGCAGGCCTCATAACCAACAGATTGTCGAATACGTTGCTGAGTTCCCATTCCAGGATTTCATTGTTATACAGGTCAAGATAGGCTGCCATGTAGTGCCACTTCCCTTGGTACTTAATATAGGTCACATCCGTAACGATTTTCTGAAAAGGCTGATCTGACTTGAAGTTCTGCTTCAACTCATTCTTGTAGCGCGTGTGTTGGAGGCCGCTGGCAGGATCATACCCTTTTCTTCGTCGAGTGTAGCCGTGGATGTTAAGGCGCTTCATCGATTTCCATACACTTGGATCGCTGACAATCCATCCGAATTCCAGCTTTAGAGTGTCGCGAATGGAGCGGTAACCCATCATTGGATGGTGTGAATGAATGTCCATAACATAGTTATCCAAGATGGACTGTGTCTTCTCATAACGATTCTGTTCACCATTCCGGCGCAACCATTTATAATAACCACTTCTTGAAACACCGTATATCTTACAGAGCTCTGTAATGGAATGTTTGTCGGTGTGTTGCCGGATTTTGTCATACATTTGCTGGATCACTTTCTTCGGACATCGCCCTCCTTTCGTGCGTTTCGTTGTTTTAAACGAGTGATCTCTGCCTCCTTTTTTACCAATTCTCGCTTAAGCAATTCAATCTGATATTGAAGTTGCTCCGCATAAGTCAGTTCTTTTCTGCGCTCGTACCGTGACAGTGGATTTCCTGGCTTTCTCTTGGGCTCCAGACCTGCTTCTCCTTCTGTTAGATAGATTTGTGTCCAGTTGTGTACCTGGCGTCGGTGTATTCCCTGGCTTTCCCAACTGCGTTCCGGAGCGCCATTCAAAACCTGTTTTACAATAGCCAGTTTTTCTTCTTTACTGCGTACGGTGTACTTTCTGGGCATATCCCCACCTCCTATTCCAATATTAGCATAAAAATAATGGTAGGCACTTTCGTGTCTACCATTATTTTATCACTTCAACAAAAGTCATGCCGCTTCTTTTTATAGATTGGAAATTCTCCGTTTTTTATTCAGCATTTCATTGAGCTTTGCGGTTCTTCTTCGGGTCACGGAATAAATGATCACCCAGATTGTCAGATAGCCCACCGCGAAAATTACCGTGAATACCAGCAGGGGGATCGTTCCTTCCTCCAGCCAGTCATTGACCAGATAAGTCACCAGATAGCTCACATACAGCACACCGCCATGGATCAGAATCCCCACCATCACCGGCAGCCGCTCGATCTGGTAGACCACATTCATACCGCCTGCGATGAAGGCCAGGGCCGTCAGGGAGAAGATTCCGGTGCATACCTCCTCCACCGTCAGGGTTTCCAGGAGACCCCTCTGCCGCAAAACCAGATAGAATACCGCCAGAACCATGGGGCCAAAACCGCAGGCCACCAGTCCCCGGCGCACAAATCCGGAAACAGTCTTTTTCATAGTCCCTCATACCTCCTTCTGATTGCTCCGAAGCAGCGTCTGGAAACATACTCCCGGTAGCCGCTTTGGAATACCGCATCCACACCGCCGCTGAATACCGCGTCAAACCGGGCGATCCGGTGTTCGTTGGCCAGGGCGGATTTGTTGATGCGAATGAAATAGGAGGGCAGAATGTCTTCCAGGTCACGGAGTCTGTCCTGGATGCGGTAGTGCTTTCCGTCGGTATCCACCGCGACCACCTTCCGGTCCAGAATGGTGATACATTCGATCTCAGAAAACGCGATCTTGCGCATTTCATCCTCCCGGTATCCCATGACGAAGTCTGCTCCGGAAAATCCCCGGACCAGATCTTCGATCTGCTGGGTCAGCGAAGAAGGGGCATGCACAATGGCAATGATTTCTTCATCCGCCTCTTTGTCGATCACGAGTTTGTATTTCATCGCCTCAAATCCTTTTACTGTTCATTTGCCGCAGGAAGCAAACCACCGCCGCCAAAGTTGCCAGGATGCTGTACAGCACCACCGGCAGAATATGCTCCGCTGCAGCTTCAAAATTGCCGGCGAACAACGCTTTCTCCAGCTGGGCTGCGTGGACGAAGGGAAGCAGATCGGCAATTTCCCGGAATGTTCCGCCCACCAGCTCCAGATCAAACCACACCCCCGAGAACCAGGCGGACAGATTGGTCAGCAGCGCGCCGCAGATGCCGCCCACCTGCTTCACACCCAGCACACTGCCGCAGAGCAGTCCCAGAGAAATATTGAAGATCGCCATGGGGATGATCCCGATCACAGCATAAATAACATGG
>JAZOLX010000066.1:0-1752 GCA_045653485.1 Faecousia sp.
TGAACCGAACCAGTAAAAACGGACAATAGACAAAACACCCCCTAATGTAGGATAATAACTACATTAGGGGGTATCGTTATGTCTAAACGAAATTACACGCATATCAAGAAATTACTACCAACAATACAAACTATGGTGGAAGAAGGAATGACCCAAAGGGAAATCGCAGAGCATTTTGGCTTTAAGGATAAGTTTGTAGTAAAAGACGCTTTGAAACGCGCAAGAAGGAAGGCAATAAGTATACCGAAAGCCAGAGGCCGTAAACCTGCTAAGACACTGCAAGAATACAAGTATGAGAACAAAAGACTAAAGATGGAAAATGAATTGCTGCGGGATTTTCTCTCGCTCACAGAAAGGATGTGAGACCAAAATTCAAGTATCAGGTCATATATCGTCACCGGATGGAATATCCCATCTCAGTTATGTGTCAATTCTTTGGTGTGTCCAGAAGCGGTTATTACTCCTATGTGAGCCGAATGGGGCAAGTGGATAAGGATGCACTTTTAGCAGAGAAGATCAAAGAACACCAAAGCAGATGCCATCAAACATACGGATATCGTCGGATGCACTTGTGGCTTGAGAACCAAGGAATCCACCACAATCCTAAAACAATACTTAGAATTATGAAAAAGTATGGGATTCTGTCCGAGATCCGCAGGAAAAGAAAGTGGCAGAACCTTGGTCAACAGATCCACAGGTATAGAAATTTACTGAACAGGCAGTTTTTTGCAGACAAACCAAACAGCAAATGGGTTACGGATATTTCTTATATTCAAACCAAAGCAGGTGTGCTGTATCTGTCTGTAATCCGGGATCTGTATGACAATAGCATAGTTGCATATAAGGCAGCGGCACAACAAACCATCAATCTCGTTCTGGACACAATACGGTTAGCTATGAAGAAAGAGAAAAAGAGAGTCGCTGCGGAGTTGCAGCTCCACAGCGACCAAGGCTTTCAATATACTTCACAGGCATATTTTAAGCTAACTCAATCTTACGGGATAACGCCGTCAATGTCAAGGAAAGGAAATCCTTATGACAACGCAATGGCAGAAAATTTCTTTTCTATCTTAAAAACAGAATGTATTTACCGGCACAAACCAAGAACACTTTCCGAAGCACAACACATGATTGATGACTACATCTACTTTTACAACCATGAGCGCATCCAGACAAAAACTGGAGTCGCGCCCCTGAGGCTGCGCCACTCCGATTAAAACTAAATATTTCCTACATAGGGGGCTTTTTGTACTGTCCGCACAAACTGGGGCAGTTCATTTTCCGGGACGGGATGTTTTCTTTTATTTGCCCTGCTCCAGAGCCAGGGTGACAGTGGTGGTGTCGCAGACCTCGGCAGGTCCGAAGTACTGAATGGCGCCGGGATAGACATAACAGGTTTCCGTTGCCCACTGGGCCCGGTTGGCCGCGAAGAACCGGAAGGGTTTGCCGTCCAGCTCCACCAGCGCCTTGCGAATGACAGGCTTGTCGGCTCCGTGGCGGCGCTCCATGTTCATCATCTTGGTGATGGGCATACCGCCGGCCACCCACTCCTGGGCAGGCCGGGAGAGGTTGGAAACCTTGGACAGATAGCCGGTGTAGCCGTACTGGATCAGCATGCAGGCGTTGTAGCCCAGGCTGTAGCAGTAGTCGGCATCGAAGTTGGAGGGGAATGCGCAGCGGCCTTCGTAACCCAGGAAATGATGCAGGGGGGTGAACTTACCGTTGTAAGTGCCGGCAGCCTTCCGGGCAGCC
>JAZOLX010000067.1:0-12207 GCA_045653485.1 Faecousia sp.
TCAAGAAGCAGCAGCTTGGGCTTTTGCATAGTTGCCATCAGCAATGTCAGCGCCTGGCGCTGACCGCCGGAAAGAAGGCCGGCTTTATCTGTGAGCCGATTCTCCAATCCCAGATCCAGAATTCGAAGCAGATCCCGGAACTGCTCCCGTTCTGCTTTGGTAATACCCATTCTAAGCGTGCGTCGGCCTCCGCGTCTGGCAGCCAAAGCAAGGTTTTCTCCAATTTGCATATTGCCGGCGGTTCCCATCATAGGATCCTGAAATACTCTACCGATGTATTTTGCGCGTTTGTACTCCGGAAGATGCGTAATATCAATGCCTCCAAGGCAGATGCTGCCGCTGTCCACATTCCATACACCGGCCACAGCATTTAGAAGCGTAGATTTTCCTGCACCATTGCCGCCAATCACGGCAATGGACTCTCCGTCACTCAAATGGAGAGAAAGATCCTTCAGCGCATGGTTTGCGTTGACGGTTCCCGGATTAAAAGTTTTGTTGATGCCGGATATATCAAGCATGGCGCTTTCCTCCTGTTAACAAGGATTTTCCCGCGTGTCGGTCTTTCCAGTACGGAACAAACAAGGCCAGTGCAACGAACGCCGCGGAAAACAGCTTCAGATCGTCTGTGTTCAAGCCCAACTGAATGACCAATGCAATCACCACATAATAAAGGATTGCACCGATAACCACACCTACCAAGCGCAGTGCAAAATTACGGAAAATTTTGCTGAACAAAACCTCTCCGATGATCACAGCAGCCAAGCCGATCACAATGGCGCCTCGACCCATATTCACAGTAACACTGCCCAGATACTGGGTGTAAAGTCCACCGCTGAGTCCTACAAGGCCATTGGCCAGAACAAGACCCACAAGTTTCATAAGATCTGTATTGATGCCTTGGGCACGGCTCATATTGCTGTTGGAGCCGGTAGCACGGACAGCAGAGCCAAGCTCTGTGCCGAAGAACCAATACAGCACGGCGATAATGGCTGCCACAAACAGAAGCGCCACCAGGCAGGATGCGCCCTGATTGCGCACACTGACCAGTAGATTAAATTTATCTACACTTACCGCCAGCATAGATTTACCCATAATGCGCAGATTGATAGAATAAAGCGCAAGCTGCGTCAGAATACCTGCCAAAATGGGAGGGATGCCCATTCGTGTATGCAGGATAGCTGTGACCAAGCCGGCCAATGCACCGGCACAAAAAGCAGCGATCATAGCAACCGCTACAGGCGTGCCGTTGATGATCAGCAGTGCAGCAACAGCACCACCTGTGCAAATGGATCCGTCTACCGTAAGATCAGAAAAATCCAGCAGCTTATAGGTGATAAATACACCGATCGCCAGAATGCCCCAGATGAGACCCTGTGCTGCCGCATCTGGCAGCATTTTTAACATGGAAGACAGGAAAGCCATATTGTACCTCCGTTAAGTGAGTTTCGTTTCCGCACCATGACCGGCGGGAGGAACCGCCGGCGGTGGTGCTTATTTTTTATTTGAGGTCGTCTGGAATGGTCAGGCCGATTGCGGCCATATTTTCTTCATTGATGACCAATTCCATATCATCAGCGGTCATGAAACCGATGGGGGTTGTGGCGGGATTCGCACCGTTTACCATGATTGCATAAGCCATTTCACCTGCACGGTAGCCCAGAACATAGTAGTCGATGGCCACGGAAGCAGTGCCGCCGGATTGAACCATGCCTCCCTCACCGCAGATCACGGGGATCTTTGCAGGCTCGGTAATGTTCTTAACGGATTCCATGTTTTCCGCGAAGAGGTTATCGGTAGGGATGTAGATCACATCGGCCTGATCGCAGGCGGAGGTGACGACGGTGGAAATGGTGGTGATGTCGCTGGCGGTCAGGATGACCGTGGTATAACCGGCTTTTTCATAAAGCTCCTTGGCCTGTTTGCCCTGGATAACAGAGTTGGGTTCTGCGGAGCAATAGACGATGGCGACTACCTTTGCGTCAGGACAGAGCTTCTTCGTCAGTTCCACATGCGCGGCAATATCGCTCATATCAGAATAGCCGGTCACATTGGCGCCGGGAGCCTCGTTGGATGCTACGATGGCAGCTTCTGCAGAGACGTAATCCGTCACAGAGGTTCCAATAATGGGAATGGTGGCAGTAGCTTCCTTAGCGGCGATGACAGCGGGCGTCGCGTTGCCCATGATCAGATCAACGCCGTCATTGATAAACTTGGTTACGATGGTGGTGCAGTTGGTAGTCTCGCCACTGGCCAGTTGAACATTGAAAGTAACCTTATCTCCCAGCTTTTCTTTCAGGGCATCCTGAAAGCCTTGGGTTGCCTGGTCAAGGGCAACATGCTGCATCAGCTGAACAATGCCCACAGAATATACCCTGTCGTCGTTTGCTTTGTTGGCGGTGTCGCAGGCACAGAGGCCCAACAGCATCAGAGAGGTCATGATCAGAGCAAGTACGCGTTTCATAGTTCATTTCTCCTTTTTGTTTTTTGAAAATAAAAAAGGCGGCTCTGTCCGAAAACAGAGCCTCCTTCCTATACATGTGAAAGGGGTTCAGTTATAACCCGGACAGATATGCTTTATGGCACGGCAAAACAGGCCTGCAAAAAAGCAAGCCTTAAAATAGGTATAATAAGAGAAGCCCATCACGGACTGAAGATTCAAATTGGAAATATTGTTGATAGCCATGATAAGCTCCTTTCCGCTACTGATCTGTGCAGCAATTTTCTTGCTAAAAACTTTAGCACTTTGAATTGGCAAAGTCAACGGCCAAAATACATAAAATTGGATAAAATTTACAGCATTCTTCCAAGCAAAATACCCAAATGCATCCTGCGTTGTATGGGCACAATGCCAGTATTATAGTTTTTCTGGCACCCGGTGATGGGTATGATTCATTGCTTTCATTATGAGATATATACAGATATCTGCGTCATGTTGCACAAAAGAAAATGTTGATTTTTGAATATTATAGTGGTTGTTTGTCGTTGACTTTGTTTTGAAAAAGTGGTAAAGTTAATAGAAAAAACGCGATGATGAAACCTAGTACGCGCCCCGTCCTTCCATCAGAGAGCTGCCGTCCGGTGCAAGACAGCAGAAGGATCGCGCCGAATTCCTTTCTGAGCGGCTCTGCTGAACATGTGAGTAGGCGGAGACGGGGTGCGCCCGGTATTGCGCTTACGGTCTGTTGGGACCGGATGAGGCCGCGGCTTTGCGGTAAATTGAGGTGGTACCACGGGGTAAACTCGTCCTCTGCTTGATGCAGAGGGCTTTTTTTGTCCCAATCACGATACAGAATTTTGAAAGGTAATATTCTTATGGTCATCACAGATTATTTGGAACGTAATGCCAGACTATATGGTGCGGAGTCCGCTCTGGTGGGGATCAACCCCTCCGAAGAGCGGGACAACGCTGTTACATGGCGTGACTTCAACTTGATTGAAAATGCAAATCCCGACGCGCCTTACCGTCGTGAAATGAGCTGGCGTGATTTTGACCGGCGGGCAAACCGCTTTGCCAATTTGCTGCTGAGCCGCGGCTTGAAAAAAGGCACCAAGGTAGCGATCCTGCTGATGAACTGTTTGGAGTGGCTGCCCATTTACTTTGGCATTCTCAAAGCGGGCTGTATTGCCGTGCCCATGAACTTCCGCTATTCTTCCGATGAGATCCGGTATTGTCTGGAGCTGGCAGATGTGGAAGTGTTGGTGTTTGGCCCCGAATTTGTCAGCCGAATGGATGCCATCGCCCCCGGCATGGACTTTCTAAAAATGATGTTCTTTGTGGGCAGAAATGGCCCTGATTACACGGAAGACTGCATGAGACTGACGGGTTTTTGCTCTTCCAGTGCCCCTCCTGTGGCGCTGACTGAGGACGATCATGCTGCTATCTATTTTTCTTCCGGTACTACCGGCTTCCCCAAGGCCATATTGCATGATCACAGATCCTTGAACTGTGCCTGTATGGTGGAGCAGAATCACCACGGTCAGACCCGGGAAGATGTGTTCCTTTGCATTCCACCTTTGTATCATACCGGTGCCAAGATGCACTGGTTTGGTTCATTGCTTTCCGGCAGCAAAGCAGTTTTGCTGCGGGGTGTCAAACCGGAGTGGATCCTGCGGGCCGTGACAGAAGAGAAGTGCACCATCGTTTGGCTGCTGGTGCCTTGGGCACAGGATCTTTTGGATGCCATCGACTCCGGACGCATCGATCCGAACGAATATTATTTGGACCAGTGGCGATTGATGCATATCGGTGCGCAGCCGGTACCGCCCAGCTTGATCCGCCGTTGGAGGGAAAAATTTCCGCACCATCAGTATGATACCAATTACGGCCTGTCCGAATCTATCGGACCCGGCTGTGTCCATTTGGGGGTGGAGAATACCCACAAGGTGGGCGCCATCGGCAAACCTGGTTACCTTTGGGAAACCAAGATTATCGACGAATCCGGCAACGAGGTTGCACAGGGTGAAGTGGGTGAACTGGCTGTCCGTGGCCCCGGTGTGATGCTGTGTTACTATAAGAATCCCGAAGCAACCAATGAGGTGCTGAAGGGTGATTGGCTCTGGACCGGCGATATGGCCCGCATGGATGAGGATGGCTTCATCTATCTGGTGGATCGCAAGAAGGATGTGGTCATTTCCGGCGGTGAGAATCTCTATCCCGTCCAGATTGAAGATTTCTTGCGAGGCTTTGAGAAAATCAAGGATGTGGCAGTTATTGGCTTGCCGGATCCCCGCCTTGGCGAGATAGCTGTAGCCATCGTGGAGATCAAAGAGGGCGTAACCTGTACGGAAGAAGAGATCAACGCTTTCTGCACAGCGATGCCCCGGTACAAGCGCCCCAGACAGATCATCTTTGACCGGATCCCCAGAAATCCTACCGGCAAGATCGAAAAACCGGTACTGCGGGAAAAATACTGCCGGGGTCGTCTGGTGGAAACCCAGATTACCGGTTGACCGTCCCAATTTTAGGAGGTAAAAATATGAAAACACTGATGCTTGGCAACGAAGCAGTTGCCAGAGGCCTGTATGAGGCCGGCTGCAGTTTTGTATCCAGTTATCCCGGCACTCCCAGTACCGAGATCACCGAGTGTATCGCCACCTATCAAGAAGTGTATGCCGAGTGGGCGCCCAACGAAAAGGTCGCTATGGAAGCTGCCTTTGGCGCCAGCCTTGCAGGCAAGCGCAGCTTCTGCGCTATGAAGCACGTGGGCCTCAATGTGGCTGCAGACCCGCTCTTTACCATTGCCTATACCGGTGTCAACGCAGGTATGGTCATCGGCGTGGCAGATGACGCAGGTATGCATTCTTCTCAGAACGAGCAGGATTCCCGCCATTATGCCAGAGCCTCCAAAATCCCCATGCTGGAGCCTTCCGATTCTGCCGAAGCCCTTAGCTTTACCAAGCTGGCATACGAGCTTTCTGAAGAGTTTGATACCCCCGTCTTTATTAAAATGTGTACCCGTGTTTCCCACTCTCAGAGTATCGTGGAGCCGGGTGAGCGTATCGAGGTCAGCAAGGCATACGAAAAGAATCCTCAGAAGTATATTATGATGCCCGGCAATGCTAAGCGCCGCCACCCCGTTGTGGAGGAGCGCACCCGTCTGTTGGAGCAGTGGGCAGAAACCGCACCCATCAACCGTGTTGAGGAAGGCACTGACCGTAGCATCGGTATCATTACTTCCTCCACTTCCTATCAGTATGTAAAGGAAGTCTGCGGCGATACATACCCCGTGCTGAAGCTGGGCATGATCTGGCCCCTGCCCAAGCAGAAGATCATCGATTTTGCTAAGTCCGTCTCTTTGCTGGTCATCGTGGAGGAGCTGGACAGCTTTATTGAAACCCACTGTCGTCAGCTGGGACTTGCCTGTGTTGGCAAGGATAAGTTCCCCTGCATTGACGAATTCTCCCAGAATCTAGTCGCAGAAAAGCTGGGTGTCAGCGTACCTGCCGGTACCAAGCTGGATGCCGTGATTCCTCAGCGTCCTCCCGTTATGTGTGCAGGCTGCCCCCACCGGGGTCTGTATTACACACTGGCGAAAAACAAGGTGACCGCTTTGGGTGACATTGGCTGTTATACCCTGGGTGCCGTGCCGCCTTTGGCCGCGCTGGATACTACCATCTGCATGGGCGCTTCCATTTCCGGTATGCACGGCTTTACCAAGGCCGGTGGCACTGACGGTCGGAAAGTGGTAGCCGTTATCGGTGACTCTACATTCATGCACTCCGGTATGACCGGTCTCGTGAATATGGCATACAATGAATCCTGCGGTACTGTCATCATTGTGGATAACTCCATCACCGGTATGACCGGCCATCAGCAGAATCCCACAACCGGCTTTAACCTGAAGGGTGATCCCTGTACCAAGATCGACCTGGAATCTCTGTGTCGTGCGGTCGGTATTCGTCGTGTCCGGGTGGTGGATCCTTATGATCTTGCTCAATGCGATGCCGCCATCAAGGAAGAAACTGCCGCAAACGAGCCTTCCGTAATTATTTCCCGCCGCCCCTGTGCGCTGCTGAAATATGTCAAGCACAAAAAGCCGATTATTGCGGACTCCGATAAGTGCGCTGGCTGCAAAGCCTGTATGAAGATCGGCTGCCCGGCTATCAGCATCATCGATAAGAAGGCTCGTATCGACAATACCCTCTGCACCGGCTGCGGTGTCTGTGCCCAGCTGTGTAAGCTTGACGCACTGCGCGCGGCAAAGGAGGACTGATTATGAAAACGAAGAATATTATGATTGTCGGTGTTGGCGGACAGGGAAGTCTGTTGGCATCCAAATTGCTGGGCCGTATGCTGCTGCAAAAGGGCTATGATATCAAGGTATCCGAAGTCCACGGCATGAGTCAGCGTGGCGGCAGTGTGGTCACCTATGTACGCTTCGGTGAAAAGGTCTACTCTCCCGTTATTGATAAGGGAGAGGCTGACTTTATCGTTTCCTTTGAATTGCTGGAAGCTGCCCGCTGGACAGAATATCTGAAGCCCGGCGGAAAAATCGTTGTGAACACACAGCAGATTTCTCCTATGCCGGTGATTATCGGTGCTGCAGAATATCCTCAGGGTCTTGTAGAGCAGATGCAATCTGCTGGCCTGAATGTGGATGCTTTTGATGCGCTGGCGCTGGCGGAGCAGGCCGGTTCTTCCAAGGCTGTGAACATTGTTCTGATGGGTCACCTTTCCCGTAACTTTGACTTTACCGAGGAAGAGTGGATGGATGCCATCGAAAAGAGTGTTCCTGCCAAATTCCTGGAGCTGAACAAAACCGCGTTCCTACTTGGCCGCAATGCTTGATTTCCAAAAGGAGAGAAAGATCCATGCCAAAGTATTATCAAAGCGAAATTGAAACTGCTTCCCGGGAACAGATCAACGCATGGCAGAATGAACGCCTTGTCAAGCAGGTACAGCATGTGTGGGACAATGTGCCATACTACCGTAAGAAAATGGAAGAAAAGGGTCTGACCCCTGCTGACATTCAAGGCACTGCTGATCTGCACAAGCTTCCTTTCCTTACAAAGGATGATCTGCGGGAAGCGTATCCCTACGGTCTGTTGGGGAAGCCCCTGTCTGCCTGTGTCCGTATCCATTCCACTTCCGGCACTACCGGCAAACGTGTGGTGGCGTTCTATACGCAGCACGATGTGGATCTGTGGGAGGATTGCTGTGCCCGCGCCATTACCGCTGCTGGCGGCAGTAATGAGGATGTTTGTCAGGTGGCATACGGCTACGGCCTGTTCACCGGCGGCGCAGGTCTCCACGGTGGCTCCCACAAGGCTGGCTGTCTGACACTCCCTATGTCCTCCGGCAGCACTGACCGGCAGCTCCAGTTTATGACCGATTTGGGTGCTACCATTCTCTGCTGTACCCCTTCTTACGCTGCTTATTTGGCAGAAAGCATTCACGAGCGGGGTTTGCGGGATCAGATCAAGCTGAAGGCCGGTATTTTCGGTGCGGAAGCTTGGAGCCAGAAGATGCGCGAGGATATCCAGGATAGTCTGGGTATCAAGGCCTATGATATCTACGGTCTGACCGAGATCTCCGGCCCCGGTGTCGCTTTCGAATGCGAAGCACAGACCGGTATGCACATCAACGAGGACCACTTTATTGCCGAAATCATTGACCCCAACACCGGTGAGGTGTTGCCGGAAGGTTCCAAGGGTGAGCTGGTGTTCACCTGTATCACCAAGGAAGCGTTCCCTCTGCTGCGCTACCGCACCCGTGATATCTGCGTGCTGACCAGTGAGCCTTGCTCCTGCGGCAGAACCCATATGAAGATGTCGAAGCCCATGGGCCGCAGCGACGATATGCTCATCGTCAAGGGTGTGAATGTCTTCCCGTCACAAATCGAGGCCGTGCTTCTGGAACAGGGATATCCTGCCAATTATCAGATCATTGTTGATCGCGTCAATCACTCCGATACACTGGAAGTGATGGTTGAAATGACACCAGAGAACTTCTCCGACTCTCTAGCCAAAGTTACTTCTATGGAAAAGAATTTGGTGGGTGCCCTCAAGGCTATGCTGGGCATTTATGCCAAGGTTCGTCTTGTAGCACCGAAAACCATCGCACGCAGCGAAGGCAAGGCTGTCCGTATCATTGACAAGCGTAAGATTTGAGGAGGCGATAAGATGGTATATCAAATTTCTGTTTTTCTGGAAAACCGTGCCGGCCAGTTTGCCGAGATCACCACGATTCTGGCTGAAAATGGTATCGACCTACGGGCTATCTCCATCGCGGAGACAGAGGACTACGGTATTTTGCGTATGATCGTGGATAATGCCGAGAAGACCACAGCAATTTTGATGCAGCATGGGTATCTTCTGTCCATGACGCCTGTGCTGGTTGTTACGGTTCCGGATCGGCCCGGCGGCATTGCACCGGTGCTGGCGACTTTGGCCGAAGGCAATATTGACATCGAATATATGTACTCTCTTTTCACCCACATTGAGGGCAAAGCCTACATTGTTTTCCGGGTTGCGGAGACAGAAAAGTTCATCACTTTGCTGGGTAGCCACGGCATCACACCCGCTACGGCCGAAGAGCTGGGAATTCACTAATCAAAATCGAGGTATGTAACTATGCAGGAAATGAGCAGAAAAAATCAATATTTTACCGATTCCGTGATCCGGCGCATGACCCGCATTTCCCTTGACTGCGGCGCTATCAATCTTGCGCAAGGTTTTCCGGATTTTGACCCTCCCAAGGCTATGCTGGATCGCCTCAGTGAAGTGAGCTATTTGGGACCTCACCAGTATCCCATCACCATGGGTGCCCCCAATTTCCGTCAGGCGTTGGCAAGAAAGTGCGGTCGTTTTATGGGCCGTACGCTGAACCCGGATACTGAGATGGTGGTCACCATCGGTTCTACTGAGGCTATGGTGGATACCATTTTCGCACTGACAAATCCCGGTGACAAGATCGCCATGTTCTCTCCCTACTTTGAGAACTACCGGGCCCAGACGATTATGGCCCAGTGCGAGCCGGTGTTTATTCCTTTGGTTCCTCCCACCTTTAATTTTGACCCCAATGTGCTGGAAGATGCATTCAAGCAGGGTCTCAAGGCAATCCTCATTTGCAATCCCTCTAACCCTAGCGGTAAGGTCTTTACTTATGATGAGCTGAAGCTGATTGCGGATCTGTGTATCAAGTACGATGTCTATGCCATTATGGACGAAGTCTATGAGCACATCATCTACGAAGGCCATAAGCACACCTATTTGAACAGCCTTCCCGGTATGTGGGAGCGGACGGTATCCTGTTCCTCTCTGTCCAAAACTTACTCTATTACTGGCTGGCGCTTGGGCTATGCCATTGCACCCCAGCATATTATGGACCGCATCAAGCAATACCATGACTTTAACACCGTCGGTTGTGCCTCTCCGCTGATGGAAGCGGCAGTGGTTGGTCTGGATATGCCTGACAGCTATTACGAGGAATTCGGCGCCCACTATGCCCATATGAAGAAGCTCTTCACTGAAGGTCTTGACCGGATCGGCATTCCTTACACAGATCCTCAAGGCGCATACTTTGTCCTTGCTGATATTTCTCCCTATTTGAAGAAGGGCCAGACCGATGTGGAGTTCTGCGAAGAAATGGCCCACAAGGTAGGTGTAGGTGCGGTACCGGGCACATCATTCTTTAACGAGAAGGGTGTCAATAATATTGTCCGCCTGCACTTTGCTAAGCTGGATTCCACACTGAACGAAGCCCTTGAGCGCCTGTCTCATATCAAAGAAAAGATGCTCTGATATCATATGTAAACACTAAAAAAGTCATCCCAATCGGGATGACTTTTTTGCTTTTTATAAAAGGAAGTAAATCATGCAGTTCAGATGCCGGCCATCTCTAACAGAGCGGGGACCTTGGCTTCCCAACCCAGTGCCATGATATGTACGCCTTGGCAGTAGGGACGGCACTCCTTGATGATCTTGGCAGCGATTTCCACACCGGTGATACCAGCCTTGGCCTTTTCCTTGTCAGCAGCCAGCTCATCGATCATCCACTGGGGAACGTGAACACCGGCCACATTATTGTTCATGAACTTTGCCATACCTGCAGACTTGGGAATGATAACACCCAGCTGCACAGGCTTGCCAAACTGCTTTGCCTTCTCCATGAACTGAATGAACTTCTCGGAGTCAAACACAGCCTGTGTCTGGAAATATTCCGCACCGGCCATGACCTTGCGCTCCATCTTAGCCAGCTGTGCGTCCACGCTGTCAGAGCAGGGGGATACAACAGCGCCCTTAGCGAACTTGGGAGGCTCGCCGACCAGAGCCTGGCCGCCCAGGTCAACACCCTTTTCCAGCTGGCAGGCAGTGTGCAGCAGGGAAACGGAGTCCAGATCGAATACAGGCTTTGCGCCGGGATGGTCACCCATCTTGGTGTGGTCACCGGTGAGGCACAGGGTGTTCTCAATACCCAGCATAGCAGCGCCCAGCAGCTCGGACTGCAGCGCAATACGGTTACGGTCACGGCAGGTCAACTGCAGAATGGGGGTCAGACCGGCATTCTTTAGCGCCACACAGGCGGGCAGGCTGCCCATACGCATAACGGAGGACTGGTTATCGGTGACATTCACAGCGGTGATGCCGCTTAGGTAAGTCTTGGCTTCTTCGACCAAATGATCAATATGGATGCCCTTGGGAGGGCCAACCTCTGCGGTGACAACAAACTCACCGTTATCAAACAATTCGGTAATTCTCATGGTAATATTCTCCTAATCAATTATTTGGATACGGCTTCGTCTGTTGCGTAGTTACGCAGCTGAACGGCACATTTCATAACATCCAGATGGCCGAGCTTTTCCAGCTTCCGGTAGATTCGCTCCCAACCGCAATCCATGTTGGGGTCAACTTCGCACTTACCATTCTTGGCACCGCCGCACTGGCCGTTGATCAGACTCTTGGAGCAAGCGGTAATGGGGCAAATGCCACCGGTGAGGTTCAGATAGCACTGGCCGCACTGCTGGCAATCATGCTCCAGGGGAGTCACGCCCTGGAAGCCGGGCAGGCGGTAGGTGTCGCAGCCGGCAACTACCCGCTTATCTTCAAACATGGAAGCAACGGTCTGTACGCCAACGCCGCAGGATAGCACCAAAATGGTGTCCGCCTCTTCGATTTGGTTTACAAAACCACGCAGGCGCAGTTGCAGATTTTCCTCGTTGCAGATGTAATCGGTGGTCAGGCTGCCGGTAACGATGCCTGCATCACACAACTGCTTCACCAGTGCGTCAGCCTCATGCTCGGGAAAGTGGATCTCACGGCAGCCGTGGCAGATCAGCACAAATACCTTGCCCTGCAGCTGGGACTTGATAATATCATTGTTTTTCAGTTCGGTAATCAGCATATTATTTCAGCCCCCTTACGCCGTTCTTGCCCATCTTGATCATGGTGACCAGGGGCAGCTTGGAAGAGCAGATATATTCGCAGCAGCGGCATTCCATGCAATCCATAATGTTCATATCCTTGCAGCCCTGCCAATCCTGCGCGCCAACCAGCTTGTAATAGTGCAGAGGCTTCAGCTCCATGGGACATACATCCACGCAGCGGCCGCACTTGATGCAATCAACGGCCTCGGTCTCATCATTATCGATAGCGATGATACCGTTGGAACCCTTCATAATGGGGGTATCCAAAGTGGTTTGGGGGAAACCCATCATGGGGCCACCGGCCTTGATGAGAACATTCTCACCGCAGATGCCGCCGCAGGCT
>JAZOLX010000068.1:0-50297 GCA_045653485.1 Faecousia sp.
CCAGGCTCAGACCATCAAGGCTATCTGCGAGGCAGAAGCTTACAACGGTCCTTCCCTGATCATCGGCTACGCTCCCTGTGAGATGCACTCCATCAAGGGCGGCATGATGAACTGCCAGGCTGAGATGAAGAAGGCTGTTGACTGCGGTTACTGGAACCTGTTCCGCTTCGATCCCTCCAAGGAGACCGGCAAGTTCACTCTGGACTCCAAGGCTCCCAAGGATGGCTATCAGGAATTCCTGATGAACGAGGCTCGCTACAGCCGTCTGACCCGTGAGTTCCCCGAGCGTGCAACCGAGCTGTTCGCTAAGAACGAGGCTGCTGCTAAGGAGCGTTACGAGCACCTGCTGAAGCTGGTTGAGATGTACAAGGACTAATTCCTAAAAACATCGTCCGCCCCCGGTGATCCGGGGGCGGATTTTTACAGGAGGATATTATGCTCTGCACCATAACAGATATCCGAGGCGATTACGCCTATGTCAAATATGATGACACGGGTGTGATTTCCGAGGTTGCCATTGCCTTGCTCCCTTTCGGTGTAGATGTGGGTGATCGGCTCAAATTTGAAGATTACGAATTTACTGTTGTATAGCAAAAGGTCGCGGTTATAGACCGCCGCCTTTCCACTTACTTATTCTTACGTTTTAATCTCTTCAATTTGATCTTTTTCCAGAAATGCTCATGTTTTTCCCGTAAATGCGATTTTTCTTCAATGGGTTCTGGTTGTAGTTTGTCCACATCAATATTACGGCGTTGTAGCCGGACATTGGTGATTTCACTAAGCAGAACATAGACAACAGATGCCAGTGGGATCATAATAAACATGCCTGCCACACCCATTAGTTCACCACCAATCGCGATTGCTAAAAGCACCCACATACCGGGCAGACCAATGGAATTTCCAACGACTCTGGGGTAGATCAGATTACCCTCGATCTGCTGGATTACTAGGAACATGACCACAAAGCCAACTGCTTGGATCGGATTATCAACCAAGATAAAGAACGCACCGAAGAGACAACCGACAAAAGCACCCACAACTGGTATAAAAGCAGTAACAGCAACTAACACACTGACCAGAGGAATATAGGGCATTCTGAATATTGCCATACTTGCAGCAAACATGCAGCCAAGGATGCAGACTTCAAGACACTGGCCAGACAAAAAATTAGAGAATGTAGAATTCGTCAGGCGCAAAACCCGGATAATATTGTCACACCAAGCTTCCGGTAAATAGGCATAAAGCAATTTTCGGCCTTGTCTGCACAGTATTTCTTTATTAAACAGGCAATATACCGCAAACACAGCACTGATCACGCCATTTACAATGATTCCCGCAATTCCACCAATAGCAGTAAATGCGCCAGCAAGAATTGTAGCCAAGCTATTTCCCGCTACATCCAAAGCCTTTTGGAGAATTCCACTGAGATTCATATTGTTCAGATCAATACGACTTCCAACCCACTCCATTAGCTGTGGATTTTCATGCAGGAACGCAATGACGTTTTCCTGTACTTCAGCAAAAAATGGTGGCAGACTCTCAATAAATGTTTTTGCAGTAGCTGTCACCTGCGGAATTAGAAGATAAAAGACAAGCGTTATAACCATCGCAATCACCGCAATGGTGATCAGTAAGGCCACGGTCCTGCGCCAACCATCTTTTTTAATTCTTACAAACCTGTTCTCAATGCTCCGCATAGGAACGTTAATGATAAAAGCGATTCCGGCACCAACAACAAAGGGCGCAAAAATGCCGCTAAGTACATCCAGAACACTTTTTACACGCTCCGTTTCATGTAAAATCCAATAAAGGATTATGCAGGCACCAACACCAAGAAAAATATTCTTGAGTGTCTTCTTTTCAAAATGCATGAAATCCTCCTCCTTTGGTATTGATTATAATGATCAGATTTTACTAATTCATGAACACATTGGTTTATTTCGACAACAACGAAAGTGCCTCACACAATCCATCCATATTTTCTTGCGTCGTTGCCCAGCTTGTACAGAACCGAACGACGCGATGATTTTCATCAAACCGCTGTTGTTCAGTGAAACTAAATCTCTCACATAACTGGTCAAGAAGCGCATCGGGTAAAACAGGAAATACCTGATTCGTAACACCCGGTACAAATAACGGATAACCAAGTTTTTCAAGCGTATCACGAAGCTGGTCAGCTAAGATATTGGCGTGTTCAGCAATCTTAAAATACAGGCCATCTTCCAACAATGCGCTGAATTGAATGCCCAGCAATCTGCCTTTTGCCAGCATGCCGCCGTGTTGCTTAATCAAATATCTAAAATCCTCCGCAATCGCAGGATTAGCGATGACAACAGCCTCACCAAACAAGGCGCCGACCTTTGTACCGCCAATATAGAACACATCACACAGCCGCGCCAGATCTGCCATGGTAACATCGTTTCCTTTTGCTGTTAGGCCATAACCTAGGCGGGCACCATCCAAAAACAGATACAAGCCATACTTTTTACAGATTCCGGATATGTCTTCCAATTCTTGTAAAGTATAAATCGTGCCTAATTCTGTAGGGTTGCTGATATAGACCATTTTGGGTTGTACCATATGCTCAGCAGCCCCATCGTTAAAGTGAGCAGTTACAGCAGCCTCGATCTGACGGGCACTGATTTTTCCATCATCAGAAGGTAAACTCAACACTTTGTGACCTGTTGCTTCAATAGCGCCTGTTTCATGTACTTGAACATGCGCTGTGTTGGCGCCAATGACGCCTTGATGTGGCCTCAAAGCAGCAGATATCACTGTCAGATTTGTCTGTGTACCTCCGACCAAAAAGTGAACAGCAAGTCCATCATTTGCGCACAATTTTCGAATCATATCAGCAGCATGGGTGCAGTAGTCGTCTGTACCATATCCAGGTGTCTGCACCAAGTTGGTTTCTATCAGCTTTTGAAGTACTGCGCTATGACATCCCTCACTGTAATCATTGTTAAAATATATCATTGTATTCAAATTTCCTTTCGTCCATGATAACTACATTCTAATAGGCTATCACTGCGCTGTCAAGGACACATATTCCCCTATCTGTGTGCATAATCTTATTTAGCACACAGCATCGGAGGGAAGATTATGACAGATACGATTGATGAGCGAGCCTGCGAGCTGGCTGTGTACATGATCCAAACCGGAGCTACTGTGAGAGCTGCGGCAAAGCACTTTGGTATCTCCAAATCCACTGTACATAAAGATCTTTCCCAAAGACTACAAAGGTGTAATAAATCCCTATATCTGCAAGTACGGCAGATTCTGGATACAAACAAAGCGCAACGGCACATTCGTGGCGGGATGGCTACCCGTGAGAAATACCGCAAGTACAAATAAGTTCAAAGGACTGCTGCATTTGTTACTCGCAGCAGTCCTTTTCAAACTAATATAGATCCTCTTCTTCCAGCTCTATTTTTTCTATTGCATCACGCATAATACCAATATAGTTCACATAGGGGTCATACCCGATCCCCTCTTGGAATCGGGTCATATGATAGTCAATAGGTAAAATGTAAGGAATACCCTTATTCTCTTTACTTGACATTATTATACCGCCTCCCTATCCGACAGTATACCCTTTTTCCGAAAAACAATTTGTTGACCATTGAAACATAAAATATACAGTGTTATAATGTGAACAGCAAACGAAAGGAATTGCCTATGTTCGATATCACTTTGATCACAGTTGGTAAATTAAAAGAAAAGTTCTATCTGAGTGCTGCAGAGGAATACACAAAGCGTCTGCGTGGCTACTGCAACTTTCAAATTATAGAGTTGCCGGAATCTAGACTTCCAGAAGATCCCTCCCCTGCCGAGATCAGTACAGGATTAGAAAAGGAAGCCGAGCTTATCTTCAGTAAGATTCCAAAAGGTGCATGGTTCTGCACACTGACACCGGAAGGGAAAATAATCTCTTCAGAGACTCTTGCAGATAAAATCAAAGAGGTAAAGCTATCCGGTAAAAGCAGTGCATGTTTTTTGATTGGCTCATCTTTCGGCATGTCCCCTCGCGTAAAGGCAAAGGCAGATTTCAAACTGTCTATGGGGCCTATGACCTTCCCCCATCATCTTGCCCGTATCATGGTTCTGGAACAACTATACCGCAGCGAGGCCATCCAGGCAGGAAGTAAATATCACAAGTGAGCATCAAAAGATGCTCACTCTCTATATCAATTGATTATTCATGTATCCGCTATATACCGAAAATTAGGTGTTCTTTATGATAAAATTTAGATACGAAATCCCAGAATCCCGTTGGTTAGCACCCAATCTTCCATTTGTCATCCATAAGGAAATGATGCATCTGGACGGAGATACAATTAACTGGCATACAGACCTTGAGATTCTCTGCTGCGTGGACGGCTTTGGACTTATAATTGTGAACTCAAAAACCATTCCCATCAAAAAAGGCGATTGCATTGTAATTAACGCCAATACCCTTCACGCAGTCATCAACGAAAATAATGTAAAACTGCACTGTTTGATTATTGACTCTAAATTCTTAATTGATAACGGAATTGATCCGCAGAACCTTACCTTTCAAGAGCTCATTACGGATACAGACATCTGGTCCAGTTACCTGCAAATGATACAGTACTATGATGCCTTTTTGGAGGAATCTGATTCTTTCGTTGTAGCTAAAATCCGTTTTTACGTCACACGAATTATCCTGCTGATAATTGAAAAAAGATATTATGTATCAGGCCACGCAGAGAGCAGTACAACCAATGAAAACATAAAAACTGCTATCCGTTATATACACCATAATTTATCGAAGCCAATGACCCTTCAAGAAATTGCAGACCATGTGGGTTACAGCAAGCACCATCTAGTCAGGGAATTTAAGCGCTTTACCGGTACTACCGTATTCTCGCTCATTAACGATTTACGCTGCAGGAAAGCGATGCTCATGATCCGACATGGAATGCGTGTATATGAAGCTGCTTCTGCATGTGGATTCGAAAACATGTCCTATTTCACAAAAACATATAAGAAGTACATTGGTACACTTCCAAAGGAAGCATTTAAGAGTCTGTAAACCAGTAGTGCAAATATCAATATTGTATTATTTCACATCAATATTCACCATTGGAATCCATGCATCCAGTTGATAAAATGGCAATACCACAACTTTAGGGGGTTATTACATGGATTACCGAAAGCTGCGCATTGGTCAGATCGGCAAAAACCAGGTCATCACTTTTGCTGTTGAAGAATTATGCCGCTATCTTCGCCAAATGGACAGCCAACTACAGATCGACATTCTTTTGCTGAACAGTTGGAACAAAGATATCCAGAACATCATTTGGGTCGGAACAGATCCCGCTTTTTGCGCAAAGCTGCCAAAGGTTGCGGATCCCGCTTTTGATGATACCATTGTGATCGATATTTCCAACAATACAGGATTTATCACCGGCACAAATGAAAGAAGCGTCCTCATTGCGGTATATCGCTTACTGAGGGAACTGGGCTGCAGTTGGGTGCGGCCCGGCATTCACGGTGAGCGAATTCCAAATGTCCGCATCGGGAATCAGTGCGTCAGTATCCACGAGGCTGCCAGCTACCGCCACCGGGCTGTTTGCATTGAAGGCAGCAACTCTTACGACAACATTCTGGAAACCATTGACTACCTGCCTAAGATTGGCATGAACGGTTACTATATTCAGTTTTTTGTTCCATTTACCTTCTTTAACCGCTGGTATAACCATCTCGATAATCCATATATGGAACCTGTTGCGTTATCCCGCAGTGAGATCATGGCCATGGTTGCCAGCCTGGAAATCCAAATTGCCCGCCGCGGTTTGATCTACCAAAAAGTGGGACACGGATGGACTTGCGAACCACTGGGAATCGAAGGCAACGGCTGGGAAAACACGGGAGTCTATCACATTACCGATGAAATGCGGCAGCACTTTGCACTTATCAATGGCAAACGGGAATTGTATGACAATGTTCCGCTGAATACGAACCTATGTTATTCCAATCCTGAAACCCGAAATATCGTTACGAATGCTGTCATAGATTACTGCAGAAACAATCCCGAGATGGACGCGGTTTTCTTCACTCTGGCTGATGGTAGCAATAGACATTGTGAATGTGATGAATGTGTAAAGAAGCTACCTGCTGACTGGTATGTGATCATGCTTAATGAGCTGGATGCAAAGCTGACCAACGCGGGGTTGGATACTAAGGTTGTTTTCGCCTTGTATGTCGATCTGCTCTGGGCACCGGAGCATGAAAGGCTGATCAACGAAGATCGGTTCATTCTTACTTTTGCACCAAGCTCCAGAGATTACTCCCAATCCTACAGTGATTGCCTTACATTCAATGGGGAACTGGCGCCCTTTACCCGCAACACACTTGAAATTCCCACAACACTCTCTGAGAATCTGGCCCATTTAAGAAGCTGGCAGCAGCAATTCAAGGGCGATAGCTACTGCTTTGATTACCACCTGATGTGGGCACACATTTCTGATCCCGGGTATGAACGATGCGCAAAGAGCCTATTCCACGATATGAAAGATCTTCACAGTATTGGACTCAACGGAATGATGAGCTGCCAGGTTCAGCGCAGCTTGATGCCTACCGGTCTGCCGCTGTACATGATGGCGTGCGCCCTTTGGGATGAACACTGCGACTTTGACAAAGAGGCAGATGCATACTATCAAGCTGCATTTGGCACTGATGGTCAAAAGGTCAGGGAGTATTTGTCCTCAATTTCGGATCTAATGCTTATCTACGATAAGCCAACCCTCGGTCGTATCAAAGGACCCTATTGCAGCGATTACAGGGCATTGGAGTGTCTGCTCGCAGACTTTGACGGTGTGATCAATGAAAACCTGCTGGTAAACGATGCCTGCCGGGACAACTGGCTGATACTGCAATTCCACCGCGAATATGTAACATTGCTCGCAAATGCCTATGAAAAACTCGAAACAGAGGGCATGAAAGCCTGCAAGCCAGTCGCACAGCAGCTGATGGACTTAATGTGTCGTAATGAGCTGACCATTCAGCGTGTCTGGGATGTGCATAACACACTTCGCGCACTGAAAGGCCGCTTCGGTCTTGGCTCCTTTGGTGTTAGAGGAGAAATAGCAGAAGAATAAGACACGGCGCACTTCGCAGTGAAGTGCCCCATGATTTATGATAGAACCGAATAACATAATTGCCAGCCGGAATGATCCGGCTGGCAATTTGTATATCAAAATTCACCTGCATCGTACATGACAGCAGAAAGGCCGCACAAAGGAGCGGTTTCACAACGCAGGATGCGGCTTCCCAGTGTGCACACCTGCAGTCCCGCACATCTTGCCTGCTCAATCTCGCTTTCCTCAAAACCACCCTCTGGGCCTGAGAGCAGGCTGACAGACTGATACTGCCCCGCCGTCAGCGCTTGACGCAGTGTGGTGGCATGTTCGTTTTCATAAAAGATAATTGCTTTATCCACCTGCGAAGCGCGACGCAATGCATCCGCATAACTAGGAAGTACAATCACATCCGGAATTCTGCCCCGTCCGGACTGCTCAGCAGCAGAGGCAGCAATCTTCTGCCAACGCTCCAGTTTCTTCTTCAGGCTCTTATCATCGGGTCTGGAAACGCATCTGGCTGTAGGAAATGTAACGATCTCGCAAGCGCCCAATTCGGTTGCCTTCTGAATCACATGCTCCAGCTTATCCGCTTTGGGAAGCGCCATATAGACACTGACCTTAACTCGGGCCTCGGATGCTGACTCCCGTAAAGAGATCACTTTGAGCTCATATTCATTACCACTTTGCCCAAAAACCTCACACAGGCATTCCATGCCATGCCCATCACAGACCAGCACTTCTTCCCCCGCTTTCAGCCGTAAAACTCTGGCGTGGGCAGCGTTTTCCCCAGTAAGTATTATAACATCCTGCCGCAATTCATTGGGCTCAACAAAGAAACGTGTCATCTGCGTATCCTCCAGATTATTCTTGTCATATTATAACAGATTCTTAAGAAAATTCATAGAGTCAATTGCAATGTTGACACGATTCTGAAAAATAAGTATAATGATGCAAGCACAACGAAACGAGGAAATTATCATGGCAAGAGGAAAATATCAAAAACGTCGCAGTTACGGCTGGTTGATTATCGTCTTAGTTCTGGTTCTACTTGTCGCTGCAGCAGGTTTTGGAGTTCGCTATCTCGATCTCGGCAGCAATGAACCTACAGAGCCTTCGACCTCCCCCACCACCACCGCTGCGCCTACTACCGAGCCCACAACTGAGCCAACCACAGAGCCTACAACAGAACCCACGACAGTACCCACCGAACCGTTCGTGGTATCCACTGCATCTGTTGGTGTCACCGGTGATGTATTGGTTCACCAACCAGTTTATAACGATGCATATAAGGGCAACGGTGAATACGACTTCAGCCACATGTTTACATACATTGCAGAGTACTATCAGCGTTACGATTTTATGGTTGCCAATCTGGAAGTCACCCTCTCTGGTGCAGATAAAGGCTTCAGTGGCTATCCCACTTTCAACTGCCCCGACAGCATCGTTGACGCGCTAAAAGATGCAGGTGTCGATATGCTGCTCAACGCCAACAATCACACCTATGATCGTGGTCATCAAGGTTTCGTTCGTACGCAGGAAGTACTAAACGAAAAAGAAATGCTCCATTTGGGCACCCGCCTGTCTGAGGAAATACCACCCTATATTGTGCAGAACATCAATGGCATTCAGGTTGGCATGGTTTGCTATACCTATCAAACCGGCAGCACCTCCGACGGACGCAAAATGCTGAACGGTATCAGCGTATCCGCTGAAGACAACCCGCTGGTCAACGCCTTCCACCCGAAGCATCTGGATGAGTTTTACGCAGAAATGGAAACCATTCTGGAAGCTATGTATACCGACGGTGCAGAAGCTACCATGGTGTATATTCACTGGGGTGAAGAATACCATCTGAAACCCACTACCCAGCAACAAGAGATCGCCCAGAATTTGTGCGAACTGGGTGTGGATGTAATCGTAGGCGGACACCCTCATGTTCTGCAGCCCTTTGATACGCTTACTTCTTCAAGTGGCCATCAAACCTACTGCATCTACTCTGTAGGAAACGCCCTTTCCAATCAGCGCAGAGAGAACATTAGTCAAACTCCGGATGGTCACTGCGAAGACAGTATGATCTTCGGTGTTACTTTCGAAAAGTGGAACGATGGCAGTGTTAATGTTGCCGAAATCGATATTCTGCCTGTTTGGGTCAGCCGAAACCGGAATAATCCCAGAGGCAGTATTTATCATATCATTCCTCTGGATCTTGCTGTTGAAGATTGGACTACTTATAATGATGCTTCCAGTGTGGCATATAAGTATTTGAAGGGTTCTTACAAGCGGATTATGAGTGTTGTAGGTGAAAAATACAACCAGTGCAGATTGGAGCTCGGCTTGCCGGAAGTGCCGATGACAGCAGATGAGAAATAAAAAAGAAGGGTACCTTTGGTACCCTTCCTTTTTTGGTGCGAGAGATGGGACTCGAACCCACACGGCGAAACCACACGCACCTCAAACGTGCTTGTCTACCATTCCAACACTCTCGCAAGTGACTAAGGTATTATAACCTGCACACCACTTTTTGTCAATAGCTTTTTATAAGCAGGATGTATCAAAAGAAATATTCCAAAGTACAACACCGGCTGTTGACACTGCCATCAATATACACCGCTTGCTCAGAAATCCGTTGAAAACCACAAGTCAAATGTGTATGTAGTGATGCTTCATTTCTTTTGTGAACATGTGCGTATATGCCAGATAAACCTTGCGGCTTCATCAACTGCAATACAGCCAAGATCAGTCTTTTGGAATATCCACGTCTTCTAAAATCTGGATGTGTTTCCAGTGATTCCAGCAGGAATCCATCGCGGTATGGCTCAAGTCGCAATGCAGAAAGATAACGCCCATCCTCTTCCCACACGGCATAAAAGGCACCGTTAACCGGAAAGAACACCTCATTAAGATACTGATAAAACTCCTGTTCAATTTTTAATATGGCTACATTCGTTTCATCATTTGGGTATTCATCTGCGGCTTTTTCATGGTTTCCCTCGCAGTATAGTTCCATTAATTTACCAAAATTCAATTCTTTTAGACTATAAAATACACGAAGCATAGATATCTCCTAAATCTGCACCCAAATTGCAAATTTCCTAACTTCTTACGTAATATTAACAGCTTCAACGGATTTGTCAACTAAAATGCAATAATTTGTCATTTTTGGAAAGATAGATAAATAATTACACCAGATTACAACTTTTTAACTGTCAAAAAGTTTGGTTTTTCATCATATTTAACATTGTTCAATTCTACAAAAAACGAGTATTTCCAACATTATTAAATAAGTTATTAACACTCTCCACAGGTTTTTCCACAGGTTTTGTCATAAAATTTCATGTCGAAATTTAATATTTACGGTCTTTTCATGTATTTTGATAACTTTTATAGCAAGAAAACAAGGATATCCAAAATCGTTCTTTCGAACTTTTTGTCAAAAAACACAAAATCTCTCCATAGAAGAAAAAAATGCAGGAAGCATTTTCACTTCCTGCATCAAGTTACAAACTTTCACCCAAAATGGACTTTGTCGCATATGCGTTAAGTTCCATACCCGCTGTATTACCTGAGAGATACTCGTAATATGCCTGAGCGCCAATCATAGCGCCGTTATCACCACATAGGGAAAGCGGCGGCATGTAGACCTTCGCTCCAAGGCCTTCCGCTGCACAAAGAATATCATTACGGATCCTGGAATTGGCAGCGACGCCACCTGCAACGGCAATCCGATCACGACCTGTTTCCTGCAATGCGCGCACAACTCTAGGTACCAGCGTATCAGACACAGCTTTGCAGAAGCAGGCACAGAGGCTGTTAATATCCAGTTTCTCCCCAACTTGCTCAGCATGATGGATCAGATTTAGCGTTGCGGTTTTTAAGCCGGAGAAGCTCATATCGTAGGGATTGGCACCCGGTTTGGCACAAGGAAGATTGTATTTACTGTCATCCCCCTGTTGCGCAGCCTTGTCCAAAGCAGCACCACCGGGATATGGCATTCCTAAAACGCGGCCAACCTTATCAAAGCACTCCCCTGCCGCGTCATCCAGTGTTGTACCCAAAATCTCCATTTTGGTATAATCCTGCACATCAATGATCATGGTGTGGCCGCCGGAAACCACCAGACACAGAAACGGCGGCTCCAATTCCGGATATGCAAGGTAGTTGGCAGCAATGTGGCCACGGATATGGTGTACCGGAATTAGAGGTTTCCCCAGAGCAAGAGCGGCCGACTTGGCAAAATTGACACCTACCAAAACCGCACCGATCAAACCGGGCGCATAGGTAACCGCCACAGCATCGATATCGTGCCTAGACAAATCCGCTTGCACCAATGCCTGATCAGCCAGGCCGTAAATAGCCTCAATATGCTTTCTGGAAGCAATCTCCGGTACAACACCACCATAGATCCGGTGCAGATCCACCTGAGAAGCAATACAGTCGGTTAAAACCTTTCGTCCGTCTTGAACGATGGCAACAGCAGTTTCATCGCAGGACGATTCAACAGCCAAAATATTCATTCTGACACTCCTTTTTCAGGATCAACGCATCCTCTCTGGGATTGCGGTAGTAATTCGGTCTGCGGCCTACCTGCAAAAAGCCAAGCTGCTCATACAAGGCTTTGGCCGCCTCATTACTGGCACGAACTTCCAGTGTTAAAGAATTGACCTGTTTAGCAGCAAGGGCCTGCACAAGCGCTTGTACAAGGTCACGGGCGATTCCCATACGGCGGTAATTCGGGTTGACCGCAACATTCATCATATCAGCTTCGTCTATGACGGTTTGAGATCCCACATAGCCAACCAGAAGATCAGCTTCCACAGCAACTAACCACAGCGACAGCGGATTTGTAAGTTCAGAGCGAATACTGTTTTCACTCCAAGGTGAGGAAAAGCAAAGCTTTTCCAGATCCGCCACCTGCTCCACATGGGACTCATTCATTACTTGAATTTTAATCATTTTGCGTCGTACCAACTCTTTCCCCACTTAGCTTCAGCCAGAAGCGGCACTGTTAGTGACGCGGTTTGCTCCATCTGCTGGCTTACCAACGCGGCAACATCCGACGCAATCGCTTCAGGACACTCTACGATCAGTTCGTCATGCACCTGCAAAAGAAGCTTCGCTTCTGGGAAGTGTGCTTTGAGTGCCTTGTCTACCCGAATCATAGCTAATTTAATCAAGTCCGCCGCCGTCCCTTGAATCGGGGTATTCAGCGCAATCCGTTCAGCACCCTGACGAACATTAAAATTGCTGCTGGTCAGTTCCGGGATATAGCGCTTGCGGCCGTAGAGGGTCGTGGTATAGCCGCTCTTGCGGGCGTCTTCCACCACCTGCTTCATATATTCCCGAACACCACGGTAATTGTTGAGGTAACTATCAATATAGTCCTTTGCCTGATAACGGCTGACACCGATATCTTCAGCCAGAGAAAACTCAGAAATGCCGTAAACGATACCAAAATTGACCGCTTTTGCATGCCGACGTTGCAAGGGTGTAACCTCGTTAGGCTCTACACCGAATACCTGCGCAGCAGTTGCTGTGTGAATGTCCTGTCCGCTGATAAAGGCAGTTTTCATTGCCTCATCATCAGCAATATGCGCAAGAACACGCAGCTCGATCTGGCTGTAGTCCGCATCCACAAGCACATATCCTTCCTTGGGCACAAACATCTTGCGGATCTCAGCGCCCATGTCTGTACGAACAGGAATATTCTGTAGATTCGGCTCTGTAGAAGAAAGCCGCCCGGTAGCAGTCACAAGATTCTGGAATGTAGTGCGAATACGACCATCATCACAGATGGACTTCATCAATCCATCTGCATAGGTAGAGTTCAGCTTCGTCAGCATCCGGTAGTCCATGATAGCAGAAATGATCGGATGCTTGTTTTTCAGTTTTTCCAACACATCCGCGTTGGTGGAATAGCCTGTCTTTGTCTTTTTTACAGGAGGCAGGCCCATTTTTTCAAAGAGCAGCTCTCCCAATTGCTTGGTGGAGTTGATATTGAAGGGCTCACCTGAGTAAGAGAAGATCAGTTCTTCGCAATCGGCGATCCTGCGGGTCAGCATTTGCCCAAATGCAACGAGCTGGGCCTTATCGATGGCAATGCCTTCTTTTTCCATACTGTAGAGCACACTGCAAAGGGGAAGCTCAATATCAAAATAAAGACTTTCCATCCCCTGCCGTTTCAGTTCTTCCAACAGTACGCAGCGCAGATTCCAAACAGCTTCCGCACAGCCTGCAGCATCACCATCGTCAACAGTAATACCAAGGAAATTGGTTGCCAGCTTGGATACAGGATAGTCAGACTGAGAAGGGTTCAGATCGTAGGCAGCCAACGCGGTATCAAATCCAACGCTGTCAATCTCAATACCAAGATCGCTTAGTGCGTGCATCATGCTTTTACTGTCATGGAGAATAACATTCTGCGCACCGGATAATACAGAACCTAAACCAAAAGCTTCCATGGGTGTAACCACTGTCACACCCTCATCCCAGGCAAGACCGATACTGCCATCAGCAGCCAGATATACCGCCATGGGAATACCGGCAGTAGGCAGTTTATCCACACGGGGAAGCGAAACGCCCTTTTTCTCTGCCTTGGGCATTTCTTGTTCCGCACCACGCAGACCGTACTTATCGATCAGCTTTACAAATTCCAGCCGTACAAACAGATTGTGCAATTCAGGCCGGTTATACGGCTGAATCACAGCATCCATCGGCTCAAAGTCAATGGGTGCTTCACAGCGGATTGTTGCCAAATCGTAAGACAGATAAGCATTATCCTTATAGGCAATTAGATTTTCCCGCTGCTTTGGCTTGATGATGGGGTCATCGATATGTTCGTAGACACCGTCAAGACTTCCAAAAGTGTGAAGCAGATTCAGTGCTGTCTTTTCACCGATACCCTTTACACCGGGAATATTATCGGAGCTGTCACCCATCAGCGACTTCAGATCGATCAATTTTTTCGGCTCAAAGCCGTATTCCTCACGGAATTTCTCTTCCGTATAAAGGGTTGCTGTTGTCTGACCAGGCTTGGAGATTACAAGCTTCACATGAACATTTTCGTCGATCAGCTGCAAACTATCCCGGTCACCGGTGACAACCACACACTCCCAGCCGTTATTGCTGCAAATGCGGCCTACGGTACCGATCACATCGTCCGCTTCCCAACCCTGGCACTGATAAATGGGGATATTCATGGCAGTCAGCACCTGCTTCATCACAGGCATCTGCTGTGCCAATTCCTCTGGCATTCCATGTCGGGTAGCCTTATATCCATCATACTTTTCATGGCGAAACGTTGGCCCATGAAGGTCAAAAGCAACACAAACTGCATCCGGCTGCTCTTCCCGTTCCATACGCTCCAATATATTCAGGAAGCCATAGATTGCGTGGGTATACAAGCCATCACGCGTTGTCAGCGGCTTAACACCAAAATACGCACGGTTGATGACACTATTGCCGTCAAGAATCAGCAGTTTCATACTCTTCTCCACTTGGCACCCTGCGGTGTATCGATGATTTCAATGCCACGGGCCTTCAATTCATCACGGATCCGGTCAGCTTCTGCCCAGTTCTTGGCTTTCTTCGCTTCAGTACGGGCAGCTACCAGTGCGTCAATCTCAGGATCAGCGGAAGCAGCAGCTTCCTCAGCTTCTTTCTTGATCAGAACTTCTGCTGCCTTCAGCAGGTTCAAAGACAGAACCTGATCGAAATCTGCAATGGCAGCCAGTTTAGTAGCATCATTGGTCTTTGCCTTCAAAACATCGTACAGCGCTGTAACAGCGACAGAAGTATTCAAATCGCCGTTCAAAGCGCCAGCAAAGCGAGACTTCAGTGCGTCAAAAGCGGCAGTGTCAACTTCACCGTCATTTTTGAGTGTAGCGATCTTTGCAACCAGCTTTTCGTATGCTACAACTGCATTGTCAAGGTTCTCCCAGCTAAACACCAAATTACGGCGATAGTGACTCTGGAGGCAGAACAGACGGTAAGCCATAGGATCATAGCCCTTACTCTCCAGCAGAGATACCGTCAGAAATTCACCCTTGGACTTACTCATCTTGCCGGTATCGGTGTTCAGATGATGAACATGGAACCAGTAGTTGCACCACTTGTGGCCCAGGAAGCTTTCACTCTGTGCGATCTCATTGGTGTGGTGGGGGAACGCATTGTCGATACCGCCGGCATGAATGTCCATATCCTCGCCCAGGTGCTTCATAGAAATGCATGAGCACTCAATATGCCAGCCGGGATAACCAACACCCCAAGGAGAATCCCACTTCAGCGCCTGATCTTCAAACTTACCCTTGGTAAACCACAGAACAAAGTCATTTTTATTGCGCTTGTTGCCGTCTTCTTCTACACCCTCACGAACGCCAACATCCAGATCGTCCTCATTATGGTCATTAAAAACATAGTACTTTTCCAGGGTGGAAGTATCAAAATAGACATTACCGCCTGCGAAGTAGGCATTACCCTTTTCCAGCAAGGTTTCAACCATATGAATGTACTCATCGATGCAGTTGGTGGCAGGTTCAACAACATCAGGCTTCTTAATATTCAGCTTCTCGCAATCAGCAAAGAAAGCCTCGGTGTAATAACGGGCAATATCCATAACGGACTTATTTTCGCGCTTGGCGCCCTTGAGCATCTTATCCTCACCGGTATCGGCATCGGAAGCCAGATGGCCCACATCGGTGATGTTCATAACGCGCTTTACATTGTAGCCGCTGTAGCGTAGAGCCTTCTCCAGCACATCCTCCATGATATAGGTACGCAGATTACCAATATGGGCATAGTGATACACCGTAGGACCACAGCTGTACATTTTCACAATATCGGTATTGTTGGGAACAAACAGTTCCTTCTTATGGGTCAAAGAGTTATACAGATACATAGTCGATTTCCTCCTACTAATTTACAAAATAAAAAATGCCCCCTATGCCACAGGCATAAGAGGCGGCTGTAACCGCGGTTCCACTCTCATTTATCGCTTATTAAAAGTTCGCTCCCGGACGCACTTTCGCACCTCGCATCTACCGGGGCTTTCAGCCGACGACCCCGACTCTCTAAAGATTTGATCTGTGTTACTCTTTCCGTTCACAGCGATATGAAGTTACGGTAATTCTACCATTTTAAACTGGCATTTGTCAAGATATCTCCTTGAAAAACGCAGCTACGGTTGCATTATATACCGATGTATGCTATACTGTTATGTATAGAATGCCCGCAAAATGATACGCCAATACTCAGTAAAGGATGCCATATGAAAAAGCTCGCAATAATAATGTTATCACTCTGTGTACTGATGCTTGCAACAAGCTGTATGAAAGATCCCGCTACTCCCTCAACAGCACCTACACTTCCGGTCTCCACACAACCTACACCAACTGAAACGGTACCACAAACACAGCCTCCTGTACTCCCGGACCTGCCTCTGCTTGCTTTCAGCGCGCCGGTTCAGACCCGCCAGCACTACGCAGATGACGGAACGCTGTTGTTCACCTATGCCTATCAAGATATTTCCCTAATCTTGGAAGATCCGCAGATAGCGGACCACATCGCGATTGATTTACTCAACCATGTGGATTACGAGAATTCTTCCGCGAAACGTATCCTTACTGATGCACAGGCCGCATATGATGCGCAGGAAGATTGGATTCCCTTTGCCTATAGTACCTTCTACACCCCGGAGCGGTTTGACCAGGGAATTCTTAGTTTATATGGCACCCATGCCGTATACAGTGGAAGTCCCCGTTCCGTCACTACCAGTACTTCCATTACCTATGACCTTTTAACTGGTAGACAATTAGCCTTGACAGATATTCTGCTTCCAAACTTCTCGGCAGATACCCTCAGTCAGTTGATTACCAGTACGCTCTCCCCACTGTCCGAACAAGGACTACTGTTCAGCGACTATGCTTATGTGATTTCAGAGTTGTTTTCAACCAATCGGCCGGTTGACAGTTGGTATTTTTCTGAAAATGGCCTTTGCTTCTACTTTGCACCTTACGAAATCGCGCCTTTCAGTTCCGGTACCATTACAGCTGAGATTCCGTACACCGCACTCATTGGCCTTTTGAAAGAAGTATACTTCCCAGCTGAGGTTTCCGAGTTCTCTGGATCCCATGATGTTCTATCATTCTCAGATGCAAATCTGGAGCAATTTGACCAGTTTGCTGAACTTGTTTTAGACGAAGGTGAGCAGCAGTACCTCCTATATACAAACGGTTGTCTGCAAAATCTCCGCATTGAACTTGGTTCCCGTCTGGAGGACGGTAGTTTTAATTCTGAAGCTACAGTATTTACGGTGCCCACTTTGTGTGCAGGCGACGGCATTGTAATTCATACCAGCATGGACACCATCCATTCACTGCAAATAACATACAAGGATGGTAATGAAATCGTCACTGTAGATCTTTTTTCCGAAGTGACGGATAACTGACCTTTTTCAGAGCGCCAATTGGCGCTCTTTTATTTTCATAAGACTTTATCAGTATCAGTAGCTGTGGACTCAGTACCGCCAAACATATCAAATTGGGGATTGCCATTAGTCCATTAACGATCTCCGACAGCATCCACACAGTACCCGTTTTAAGCAGCACACTGCTCGCAGAAATCACTGTCTGGATCAGCACAAAAGGCTTCCATACGCCCTCTCCCAGTAAATACTGGGCACATCTGAGTCCATATAATCCCCAACCCAGCATTGTCGCAAAGGCAAAGCAGCAAAGAAACAATGCCATTGGTATACTGACCCATTGACCATATGTACATGCAAAAGCTCTGGTAGTCAGTACCGCACCCTCATCGTTGCCGTAGCAAACAGGTGTCCCGCTGGTTAAAATTACAAGCGCCGTTATGGTGCAAATCACAATCGTATCCAAAAACACTTCAATAATTCCCATCAGCCCCTGCTGCACAGGTTCTTCCACACTTGATGCACCATGGGCTATCGCCGCTGTACCCATACCAGCTTCATTTGTAAAGGTCCCTCGTGAAGCGCCCACACGCAGTGCAATAAAAGCAGACCCAACAGCACCCCCAGCAATGGACCGAGGCAAAAATGCGCCTTGGAAGATTCCCTGAAAAGCAATTGGAATCCGTTCCGCATGAACCACCAGTGCACCCAAACCCATGACAATGTAGGCCGCTGAAGCAACAGGAATCAGCAGACTGGTAATGTCACCGATTCGCTTCATGCCTCCAAGAAGAGAAGCCGCAGCCATTGTGGAAAAAAGAATACCTATCAGCAAATCATACCAAACATTCTGCTCTTTGCCAAAACACAAAAATACAGAATTGCAAGAATCAATCACTGCGTTAATCTGTGTCGCATTGCCCATGCCGAAAGCAGCCACAACACCAAAAAGGCAGTAGCACACCCCAAGCCACCGCCACTTTCCACCCATTCCCTGCTCAATCATATACATAGGCCCGCCAATCCAGTTACCGTCTCTATCCTTCCCCCGATAGCGAACAGCCAATGTTGCCTCGGCAAACTTTGTAACCATACCAAGAATCGCACAAACCCACATCCAGAAGATACTGCCCGGCCCACCAATGGCGATAGCGCCGGCAACGCCCGCAATGTTTCCTGTACCAACGGTAGCGGCCAGCGCTGTACACAGCGCACGAAAAGAAGATTCCCCATGTTCGGCATCCCGTTTTCCAAAGTGTCCAAAAAATGCCTTCAGCGCCTTTAGAAAGAGCCTTAGTTGAACAAATCTACTTTTAAAACTTAAGTATAATCCCACGCCCAAGATCGCAAGCAGTGACGGAATACCCCAAACAAACGCATTGATCTGTTCAATTACATCATTCATTGCAGCACCTCAAAGAAAAAGCAGTTTCTCCTTGGAGAAACTGCTTTTGTATTATTCCCATTTTGCCCAAATCTCCGGCTGATAGCCGACAGTGGCCTCTTTGCCGTTTCTGACCACAGGGGTTTTCATCAGAGAAGGATCATCAAAGACCTTGTCCTCTTTTGCCCTCAGATCATCCATATACTTCATTAGTGTGATCTCCTGAGATTTTCCATCCCAATCGATCAAATTGTCAATACCACCAACAGCACGCAGCACACTGTCAAACTCCTTACCAGACATACCGTAACGAAGCAGGTCGATGTACTGATACTTGATGCGTCGCTCTTTGAAGTAACGTTCTGCCTTTTTTGTGTCAAAACACTTGCCTTTTCCAAATATCTGGATGTTCAATAGAATACCTCCATCAGACACAGCCCCTGTGCGGGTGCCATAGGACCTGCATCTGCCCGTTTAGCTCCGAATAACGATGGCATACTTTCCGGAGTCCGTGTTCCCATGCCCACTTCTAGCAATGTACCTGTTATGATCCGTACCATACCGTGTAAAAAACCGTTCCCGGTAACCGTTATAATAATTTCATCACCATCTCTGGTAATATCGAGACTACGGATAAAGCGAACTGTTGACTTTTTCATTTTCGAATTGGCACAGAAAGCTGAAAAATCATGCTCGCCCAGAAGATACTCTGCCGCTTTGTTCATGGCATGCATATCCAGATTTTCCGGAACAACGGTCACATACCGCCTTTCAAACACACAAGGGGCGCTGCTGTTCCAAATGCGGTAGCAGTAGGTCTTCTCTTTTGCATTTAATCTGGCGTGAAACCGTTCAGATACCTCTTTACAGGAATATATGCCGATATCTTCCGGTAAATACCTGCGAAGCTGCATAAGGATTTGGTCACAGGGTATGTCCGATTTGCAATGAAAATTTGCTACCTGCCCTTTGGCATGGACGCCTGCGTCCGTTCTTCCGCTGCCAGAAATCTCCACCGGCTCATCCAGAATTCTGGACAGTGCCTGTTCCAGCTTTCCTTGGATGGTGGCATCCGAACTTGAAAGCCGCTGCCACCCACGGTATCGGGTGCCATCGTAGCATATATGAAGCCGTAGATTCCGCATAGGCTTTCCTTTCCGATATTACACCTTTATTTTTCCTTCGATCCAATTCTGAATCTCTTCGTACACCTGAATGTTATTGATCTCATTCAAAATTTCATGACGGCACATAGGATACAGTTTGACAGAAACATCCTGCATACCGTTATCCTTAAAAGCATTTACGGCCTGTTGTACACCCTGTCCGTAAGCGCCAACCGGGTCAGCGCTGCCAGCCACAAATAAAACAGGCGTTTGACGATTCATGACGTCCAGCATGTCCTTTTGCTGAATATAGGAGATACCGGTCATCATATCCCGGTAAAGTCCGGCTGTAGCAGTAAAGCCACAGAGCGGATCCATATTGTAAGCATCTACCACACGGTCATCGCGGCTCAGCCAATCATTTTCTGTGCGAACATGCTCTACCTTTTGGTTATAACTGCCGAACATAATTTTCTTTAACGCTGGACTTGGCTTCTTGTCACCGCCGTTACGACACAGGAACTTGCACATGGGCATCGCAACTTTTAGGAGCGCAGAAGGCTGCCATGCAGTACCGCAGACAATGCACGCGTTAATTCCACTGTCGGGATGCTGAATCAGAATGGTTCTGGCAATGAAAGAACCCATGGAGTGGCCAAACAGAATATAGGGCACATTGGGATACTGCTTCATGGTTTGCTGCAGCAGGCTGTAAGAATCCTCCACCGCAGAAAACCATCCACCGTGAAAATATCCCTGAATACCGTCCTTACCGATAGACTTACCGTGGCCCATATGATCCTGTGCAACTACCAGAATACCCCTTTCATTGAGCCAAGAGGCATAATCGTCATAACGTTCCACATGTTCAGCGATACCGTGTACCAACTGCACGATCGCTCTCGGTTCTTGCTTCGGTGTCCAGACACAAGCGCGGATCTGACCGGCACCGCAGGAATCATAATAATACTCTGTCCGCATGGTCATCACCCTACCACTTCATAACCGGCATCGGTAATTGCCTTTTTCAGTAACTCCACATCTGCATTACCGGTAACAGTGACCTGTTTTTCCTGCAGGTCTACCACAGCGTCCACTGTGCCTGCAACAGCCTTGCAAACACTTTCCACCCTTGCTTTACAATGGGGACACATCATACCTTCCACTTTGATTACAGTTTCCATAGGTCTTTCCTCCTGAATGATAGTTTCAGTAATCTCACACGGATACGTCTGCACAGCTCTTTCCGCTTTCGGGCGGAACATTCGCAGACGCAGCGCGTTTGTCACTACAAATACAGAGCTCATACTCATAGCGCCAGCGCCCAGCATTGGACTCAGCAGTATTCCCAGTGTGGGATACAGAACGCCGGCAGCCACCGGAATCCCCAAAGAGTTATAGAAAAATGCCCAAAACAAATTCTGCTTGATATTGCGGATCGTTGCCCGGCTTAATTCAACGGCACTGGCAACACCCATTAAGGAATGGTTCATAAGAACAACATCCGCAGATTCTATTGCGATATCTGTGCCACTACCTATGGCCATACCCACATCCGCAGTAGCCAAAGCCGGTGCGTCGTTTATGCCGTCGCCGACCATCAGCACGTGACGACCTTCATCACGCATTCTTTGGATAACGCCTGCCTTGTCACCGGGCAGAACATCCGCAATTACAACATCGATTCCGGCACATTCTGCAATAGCATTGGCTGTAGCACTGTTATCACCCGTCAGCATAACCACACGAAGTCCAAGGATTTTCATGGTCTTTACCGCTTCCACAGAATCCGCTTTCAGTGTATCGGCTGCTGCAATTGCTCCCAGATATGTCCTATCTTCCCTTGCGAAGTATAGCGGGGTTTTACCAGAAAGAGCCTCGGTTTGGAAGTCAGGAACTGTAACGCCAAGCTGTTTCATCAGTTTGGCGTTGCCACCGTAATAACGAACACCATCAATGATGGCTGTAACACCCTGTCCAGGAAGTGTTTCAAAGGCAGTTGCTGTTGGGTAGGTTTTCCCACCGTTTGTTGCCAGAATTGCCTTTGCGAAAGGATGCTCAGACTTTGCTTCCAAAGCGCATGCAATCCGCAGCAAGTCCGTTTCATTCACACCACCCGGGAAAATATCCGTCACCGATGGCCGGCCTAATGTCAGGGTTCCTGTCTTATCCAGTACAACCGTATCAATTTTATGTAGATTTTCCAGTGCTTCGGCGTTTTTGAACAGAACACCCATCCGGGCACCTCTGCCGGTACCGACCATAATCGCAACCGGTGTTGCCAAACCAAGGGCGCATGGGCAGGAGATAACCAAAACCGAGATACCCACAGACAGCGAAAATTCAATCCCCGCCCCTACCATCATCCAAATCAGGAATGCGGCAGCGGCGATCACCATGACCACCGGCACAAAGATGCCAGCAATTTTATCAGCCATGCGGGCGATAGGTGCTTTAGAACCGCCTGCATCTTCTACAAGACGAATAATCTGCGCCAACGTGGTGTCTTGGCCAATCTTATCCGCACGGACGATCAAATACCCCTCCGTATTAATGGTAGCGGCAGCAACTGTATCGCCCACTTCTTTTTCCACCGGAACACTTTCACCCGTCAAGGCGCTTTGGTCTACTGATGCCCTACCCTCCAGAACGGTACCGTCCACAGGGATACTTCCGCCGGAACGAACGACCACATAGTCACCAACGCACACTTGCTCAACAGGGATCTCCAATTCTTTCCCACCGCGAATCACAAATGCGGTTTTGGGACTTAGATCCATCAACTGACGGATGGCATCACCGGTTTTCCCCTTGGCTCTGGCCTCCAGATATTTACCAAAAGTGATCAGAGTCAAGATCATGGCCGCGGATTCAAAATAGAGATTCTTGCTGTAAAGCGCAACAATTTCCCATTGACCATGTCCTGTGGCCCATGCCATACGAAACAGCGCTGCCACACCATACACAATTGCTGCCAGAGAACCAACCGCAATGAGGGAATCCATATTGGGATTGCGATGAAATAGCGCTTTTAATCCACGGCTATAATATGTACGATTCAAATAGACAACTGGCAATGTTAAAAGCAGCTGCAGCAGCGCTGCAACCACAGCATTCTCTTTACCATGATACCAGCCAGGGAGCGGCAGATGCAACATGTGTCCCATTGTAAAGTACATCAGCACGATTAAGAAGATGCTGGAACCGATAATACGCCCCTTCATCTGCTTGAGTGGATCCTCAACGGGCTGCACCTTCTTCTGGTAGGAATTCTCAACATATGCATTATAACCAGCTTGTTGAATGGCAGCAATTACAAGCTCTATGACTGACTCATCAGCAGCTTCAATGACCATCGTGCCCTTCAGCAGATTTACCTCCGCTTTCGTTACCCCGTCAACAGCGGAAGATACTTTTTCCACCCTTGCAGAGCAGGCGGCGCAGGTCATTCCGGTTACCTCAAATTTAATCTTCATACACTCACCTTCTGTTCATATTATCTGTCATCGAAGTCAAAAAATCAATCCAAATATTCACATTGACAATAAAAGTTCTCTATGTTACTATTCTAGCATGTGATACAGAAATCACAAGTATGCACTATTTTGTACCATACTACCCTTTTGGAAACTATGGAGGTGTTTATGGAATACAAAAATAACTGCCCCGTGGAATCCACATTGGAGCTGATTGGTGGAAAGTACAAAGCATTGATACTTTGGCAGCTTTCTGAAAGTACCCTTCGCTTCTGCGAATTAAGAAAGGTGATTTCCGGTGCTACAGCAAAGATGCTTACGCAGCAGCTTCGCGAACTGGAAAACCAAAAGCTTGTCCATCGGGAAGTATTTCCTGTGATTCCACCCAGGGTTGAATATTCTCTAACAGAATTAGGGAGAAGTCTGCTGCCAATTTTGGTTGCGATGCGTGATTGGGGTGCAAACTACCTCAAAACAAAAAATCTGGAAGCCAATTGCTTTATGATGAAACAGGACCCTATGACACAAAAAAGTTATACAAGGAGTAATTTATGAAGATCAAGATCATTTCCGACAGTACCTGCGATCTGCCCAAGGCTCTTGCTGAAAAATATGATGTCACCATGTCCCCTCTTACCATTATTAAAAATGGTGAAAGCTTTAAGGACAACGTCACCATTACCCCCGATGAAATCTTCGCCCATGTGGCCGCTGGTGGTTCTCTATGCTCCACCGCAGCCGGTAATGTGGCCGACTATCAGGATCTGTTTGCGAAGTACGCCGAAGATTATGACGGCATTCTCCATATCAGCCTAGGCTCCGCTTTTTCCTCCAGTTACCAGAATGCCTGTTTGGCCGCAGATGAATTTGATAACATTAAAGTCGTTGACTCTCAGAATCTGTCTACCGGACAGGCGTTGGTCGTTGTATATGCCTGCAAGCAAGCGCAATCCTGTGAGAGTTTGGAGCAGCTCCATGCGGACGTACAGGCCTACACTTCCCGTGTGGAAGCCAGCTTCCTGCTGAACCGGCTGGATTATATGGTCAAAGGTGGCCGTTGCTCTGCCGCTGCAGCCCTTGGCGCAAATCTTCTGAACCTGAAGCCCTGCATTGAGGTCAAGGACGGCAAGATGGGCGTTGTGAAAAAGTACCGGGGCAATTATGCCAAGTGCCTTGCAAACTATGTCAAGGACCGTCTGGACGGCCGTGATGATCTGGTCAGTGATCTTCTGTTCCTTACTTATACAACTGTGGCAGATGATTGCCGTCAGGCTGTTCTGGATGCCATTGCACAGTACGGCAGCTTTGAAGAAATGGTGGAAGGTACTGCCGGTTGCACTGTTTCCTGCCATTGCGGCCCCGAAACGCTGGGTATTCTGTTTGTCAGAAAGTAAAGCATTACACACAAAACACCGTCGGTGATTCCGACGGTGTTTTTATCTTGTAATTTTATAAACCTATGATATACTAGTGCTGAGATTTTTCCTTGTAAGGAGTTCTTTATGGACTATTATGCACTGATGGATCTGGTGATCAATTTAGGATACCAGCTGGCAATGAGCGGTGCTGAAACTTTCCGTGTGGAAGAAAGCATCAATTTGATCTTAAAAACTTACGGTCTGGATGCAGAAGCTTTTGCAATTCCCAACTGTCTGACTGTCAGTATTAAAACAGATGGCGGCAAACCCATGACCCGTATGCGCCGAATTGGTCATCACGGCAACGACTTGGACGCTGTTGAACGCTACACCAACCTCAGCCGCAGGATCTGCGCAAACCGCCCGGATCCTGTAACTGCCCTGCAATGGTTGGAAGATACCAATCGCTCCCGTATCTACTACGGAAAATCTATGTATTTATTGGGGAATATTTTGGGAGCCAGTGGTTTTGCCATTCTGTTTGGCAGTACATATTTGGACAGTATTCTTTCCGGTATTTGCGGTTTGATTGTAGGCATTGTTGGTCTTATCATGACCAAACTGAAAGCAAACCAATTCTTTCAAATTATCATTGCTGCTTTTCTGATGTCCGCTGTTGCCTATTTTGGGGAAACAATCGGGGTCATCTACAACGCAGATACCGTAATTATTGGTGCATTGATGCTTCTTGTTCCGGGCTTACTCTTCACCAATGCTATGCGCGATATTATCAATGGAGATACAAATTCCGGCATGAACCGCATTATTCAGGTTTTTCTGATTGCTGTGGCCATTGCATTGGGAACTGGTGCTGCCTGGCAGAGTGTTGCAGGAATCTGGCAGCCCCCCATCGGTAATCCGATCGTTGAACACAATATACTGGTTCAATTGTTAGCCAGCGCCATTGGCTGCATTGGCTTTTCAATTATATTCAACATTCATGGCCCTGGAATTTTATTGTGTGCGTTGGGCGGCGTGATTGCATGGGGCGTGTACTCTGCCGTGATCGGATTAGGCCACAGCGATCTTGCAGGTTATTTCTGGGGTGCTGCCATTTCTTCTGCCTATGCAGAAATTATGGCACGTGTAAGAAAATATCCAGCCATCTCTTACTTAGTGGTTGCCATCTTCCCTCTGATCCCAGGTGCCAGTGTTTATTACACAATGAACTATGCTGTCCGGGGCGAGATGGAAAACTTTGCGAATCAAGGTATGCATACCATTGCCATCGCAGGTATCATGGCCGTTGGCATCATTCTTGTTTCCACCGTATTTCGCATTTGGTCCATTTGGAAACGCAACAAGCATAAGTAAAAGAAAGGGCTTCGGGAAATCCCGAAGCCCTAGTATTTTACTTTTCGCTGTTCTTTTCTGCCTTCTTAACAGCCTTTGCCTTAGCCTTAGCTTCACGAGCCTTTTTGGCTTCCGCTGCGGCAGCGGCGACAGCAGTGTCATTGGTAGAAATTGCCCACTTTGCAAACTCAATGCGAACCTGATCCGCGCTGGTTTCCATGACGAACTTATCGTCCTTTACACTGACTACGGTACCAATGATACCACCAATGGTAGTGACCTGATCACCGACTTTAGTGTCTTTACGGGTCTGCTCAGCTTCCTTCTTCCGCTTATTTTCAGGACGGATCAGCAGGAAGTAGAAAACGCCGAACATAATGGCGATCATCAGAACAGAACTGCCCAATCCGGCACCCATAGGATTCGTTGCTTCGAGAAAATGTAGCATGGATATAACTCCTTTATATGAATTGTCCGTACTATTATATCATTGTTATGATAAAATGCAAGCAAAAATCTAGATTCTGCGGGCCAATTTCTCAGAATTTTCCTTACGGAAAGCTTCGAATGTACCCTCATCCAGGGCGTTACGAATCTTTTCCATCAGCTTATTATAGAAATAGAGATTATGCATTACACAAAGCCGCATGGCAAGCATCTCCTCCGCTACAAATAGGTGGCGGATATACGCTCTGGAATAGCGACGGCAGACAGGACAATCACACTGTGAATCGATAGGATTCAGATCGGTGGCATATTTCGCATTTTTCAGATTGATAGCGCCATCCCAAGTAAAGAGCCGTGCATGACGGGCATTACGGGCAGGCATAACACAATCAAAGAAATCCACACCTCTGGCAACCGCCTCAATGATATTGGTCGGTGTGCCAACTCCCATCAGATACCGTGTCTTATCCACAGGCATATGGGGCTCCACTGCTTCAATGATGCCATACATTTCTTCTGCTGTTTCTCCCACCGCAAGTCCACCAATGGCATAACCGGGCAGATCAAGATCAGCGATCCGCTTCATATGATCAACGCGAATATCCTTATAAGTGCCGCCCTGATTGATGCCCCAGAGCATCTGCTGTGGATTCACTGTGTCTGGCAATGCGTTGAGTCTGGCATTTTCTTCCTTGCAACGCACAAGCCAACGGTAGGTACGGTCAACGCTTTTCAGAACATAATCCCGTGGTGCGGGATTTTCAATGCACTCATCAAATGCCATGCAGATATCACTGCCCAAATTGGATTGAATCTGCATGCTTTCTTCCGGTCCCATAAAGATCTTATGTCCATCAATGTGGGAAGCAAAGGTCACGCCCTCTTCCTTGATTTTTCTCAGAGACGCAAGGCTAAACACCTGGAATCCACCGGAGTCTGTCAAGATTGGGCCGTCCCAAGTCATAAATTTATGCAGGCCGCCACATTCTTTTACCAATTTATCACCGGGGCGCAAATGCAGGTGGTAGGTATTGGAAAGCTCTACCTGACAGCCAATATCTTTTAGATCCTTTGCACTCAGAGCACCTTTAATGGCCCCCTGTGTGCCTACATTCATAAATACTGGAGTCTGGACCGTGCCGTGAGCGCATGTAAACACACCACGCCGGGCATTCCCCTCAGTTTTCAGCAGTTCAAACATAGAATTCTCCTTTTAACCTACACATTCCGCCGCAGGCTTATAGAAATACACACCTGTTGCAGCAATGCAAACCTTCTGCAGGTCGTCGGCGCAATATGCTTTTGCTGATAAATGCATCAGATGCTTTGTGGCAGATTCCAGACGGACATGGATCACCACGTCTTTTCCGGGGATCAACGGGCGATGGTAGGTCACATTCATCTCAATGGTAGGTGCAATTCCCTCACCTGGTTTCGCACAGTAGGCAACGCAGCCCATTGCCTGGTCAACAAGTGTCGCGCACATACCGCCATGCAGGGTACCAGCAATATTGCGCATCCAGTACGCTGTCTGGCAGCGCATCACATACAGGCCATCTTCCGGCTCGCAAGAAACCAGTTCCAGCTGCATCTGATCGCCGATGCTGCCGGGTGCCAGTGTATGGAGCTGCTCAAGCCTTATTTTCAGCTTCTCTTCTAAATTCAACATTGTGGCTTATCTCATTTCTTCGTATTTGCACCGATATACATGGCATCTCCGAAAGAGAAGAATCGATACTTCTCTTTAACAGCTTCTGCATAGGCATCCAGAACATGTTCTCTTCCCGCAAAAGCGGATACCAGCATAACCAGAGTGCTTTCCGGCAAGTGGAAATTGGTAATCAGCGCATCCATTGCTTTAAAAGAATAACCGGGATAAATAAAAATCTCGGTCCATTTGGACTTGGGTTCAAAGCTGCCGTCATCATTGACAAGGGATTCCAATGTACGGCAGGAAGTGGTTCCTACACATACGATACGTCCACCGGTAGCTCTGGTTTCATTCAGAACACTTGCTGTCTCATTGCTGATCATGCACAGTTCACTGTGCATATGGTGCTCAGCAATGCTTTCTGCCTTGACCGGACGGAAAGTTCCTAAACCTACATGCAGCGTTACGAATGCGGTTTTGATTCCCTTTTGCCGAATCTGATCCAGCAATTCGTTAGTAAAGTGCAGGCCTGCAGTCGGTGCTGCGGCTGAGCCAACTTCCTTAGAATAGACTGTCTGATACCGCTCCTGGTCTGGAAGCTCTGCTTTGATATAGGGCGGCAGGGGCATTTTTCCCAAACGCTCCAGAACTTCCAGAAAAATTCCCTCATAACGGAATTCCACAACCCGGTTGCCATCCTCCCTGACATCCGTCACAACAGCTGTCAGTTCTCCGTTTCCGAAAACGACCTCGTTGCCAACCTGCATTTTTCTGCCCGGTTTGCAAAGACACTCCCACTTCTTATCACCAAGATCCCGAAGCAGTAACACTTCAACAGCGCCGCCTGTTGGACGGTGACCCAACAATCTTGCGGGTAACACACGGGAGTTGTTCATCACCAGACAATCACCGGGTTGCAAAAAATCAACAATATCATAAAAATGCCTGTGCTGCGTTTCACCGGTTTCCCTGTCCAACACCAAAAGACGGGATGCATCCCGTTGCTGTAAAGGTGTCTGTGCAATCAGCTCTTCAGGCAGGTCATACCAAAAATCCTGCGTTCTCATAATTTCAGCCTCCAACTATCAAAAGCCACACTAGTATAGCTGATTTTTCGTTATTTTGCAACAGACAAATTGTTGCTGTCATGCATAGATTGGCATGGAGGTATCGTTTTATGAAAAAGCCAATCTTCACAGGGGTCTGCACTGCCCTTGTAACACCTTTTTTAGATGGAAGGGTCAATTACCCGATGATGGAAATGCTCCTGCGCAGGCAGATCGATGCGGGTGTCAAAGCGGTTGTGATCAGCGGCACCACCGGTGAATCTCCGACGCTCTCCGACTACGAAAAACTTGAACTGTTCCGCCGGTGCAAGGCATATGCAGGTAACGAATGCATGATCATTGCCGGCACCGGTTCCAACAACACCGCACATGCAGTTGAATTAAGTATTGCCGCGCAAGAAGAAGGTGCTGACGCACTGCTTGTAGTCACTCCATATTATAATAAAGCTACCCCCGATGGACTGTTTGCGCACTATCTTTCCATCGCCAACAGCGTTTCTATTCCTTTGATCGTCTATAATGTCCCTAGCAGAACCGGTGTTGATATCCCGGTCAATATCTGTAAAAAACTATCCGCTATCGACAATATAGCAGGAATCAAGGAAGCCTCAGCAGATATTACAAAAATTACAAAGCTCAAAGGCGCATGTCCACATGGTTTTGCTGTTTGGTCTGGTAACGACGATCAGATCGTCCCGGTTATCTCTTTAGGTGGTAATGGCGTGATCTCTGTACTTTCAAACGTCGTACCCGTGCAAACGCAAGTCATGGTCAACGCAGCACTGGAGGGAGATTTTGCAACAGCCGCAGAAATACAGTGCAGACTACAGCCATTGGTCGAGCTTCTGTTCTGTGAGGTCAATCCAATTCCGGTGAAAGCTGCTATGAAGCTCATCGGCTATGATTGTGGAAGCTGCCGTCTACCATTGACAGATCTTACACCTGAAAACGCAGATCGTCTGAAAGCAGCACTGGCGAACTTATAAAACTGACCCACCCGGTATAAGGCCGGGTGGGTCGTAAATTATGCCAAAACTGCTTTGTGGAAGATCTTCTTGCCCTTACGGAGCTTTACGCCATCCTTGAGCATATCTTCGGTAACAGCAAAAGTGTGATCGGGAACCTTTTCGTCATTGACGAATACGCCGCCCTGTTGTACCAGACGGCGTGCCTCACCGTTGGAAGCGGCTAACTTGCAGGCAACCATCAGATTCAGAATGCCGATCTTGCCATCGACCAATTTGTCGGCAGTGATCTCGGTGGTGGGCATATTGGCATCGTCACCGCCGCCGGTGAACAGGGCCTTGGCAGCAGCCTGTGCCTTGTCTGCTTCCTCTTCACCGTGAACCAGCTTGGTCAGTTCGTAAGCCAGGATCTCCTTGGCGGTGTTGAGCTGAGCATCCTTCCAGCTATCCATCTCATTGATTTGCTCCAAAGGCAGGAAGGTCAGCATACGGATGCACTTGAGGACATCGCTGTCTTCCACGTTGCGCCAGTACTGGTAGAACTCAAAGGGAGTGGTCTTGTTAGGATCCAGCCACACAGCGCCCTTGGCGGTCTTACCCATCTTCTTGCCTTCGGAGTTCAAAAGCAGAGTGATGGTCATTGCGTGAGCATCCTTCTGCAGCTTACGGCGGATCAGTTCGGTGCCGCCCAGCATGTTGCTCCACTGGTCATTGCCGCCAAACTGCATATTACAGCCGTAATTCTGGTACAGGTAGTAGAAGTCGTAGGACTGCATGATCATGTAGTTGAACTCCAAGAAGCTCAGGCCCTTCTCCATACGCTGCTTATAGCACTCAGCACGCAGCATATTGTTAACAGAGAAGCAAGCACCCACTTCACGCAGAAGATCCACGTAGTTCAGATCCAGCAGCCAATCAGCATTGTTGACCATCTGGGCCTTATCGGGTCCAAACTCGATGAAGCGCTCCATCTGCTTTTTGAAGCACTCACAGTTGTGCTCAATGGTCTCCTTGGTCATCATGCTGCGCATGTCGGTACGGCCGGAGGGGTCACCGATCATGGCAGTACCACCGCCGATCAGAGCGATAGGCTTGTTACCAGCCATCTGCAGGCGCTTCATCAGGCACAGAGCCATGAAGTGACCAACGTGCAGAGAGTCAGCCGTGGGGTCAAAGCCGATATAGAAGGTGGCCTTACCGTTGTCGATCATCTCGCGGATCTCGTCTTCATTGGTTACCTGCGCGATCAAACCTCTGGCAACCAGCTCGTCATATACTTTCATTTTCCATTTTCCTTTCTTATTCCGCTGCGGCACCGGTAATCAATTGGATTAACCGATCACGCAGAATCATTACATTTTCTTCTTCCAGAACGGTATCGCGCCAAGTGTGGATACGTCCACAATATAAACCAATACCCTTTTTATAACGGAAAGCCATAATCGCAACACCCATTGGAAAATTCTTATGGTCAGAAGCTCCGCCATAAAACCCTTTACTGCGAAGCCGCAGCTCTTTATGACCGGCTTTTCCGCAAATCTTGGACAGGTCTTCCAACAGAGAATGATCCTTCTTTGCTTTTTTCACAGGAGCAAGCTGGATCACATCGCCGTCGCCAACACAGTCTAAATTCAATACGGTTTGCTTTTCGGTATGCTCTTTATGCATCTTACGGTATGTTGCGGAGCCAACTAGACCTGCTTCCTCCATATCAAACAGTACAAAGCATACACGGCTGCGCAGTTCTTCCGGGATGGCAGAAAGAATCTCCAACACCGTCACCACACCGGATGTATTGTCATTGGCATTATTCCGGTTTGCAGGCCCCTTAAGCATCAGTATCAAAATTGCAAAATAAACAACATACCCCGTAAGGAAGGCTATTTTTTCTTCACCGCCAATCCAATACACAGCAAACCCCGCAGCAACCGCGACAAACAACAGTACAGCCACAAGGGCAAGCTGAAATCCAATATAACAGATTGGATTGTTTGGAGCGATAAAATTAGGAAGGCCAATGGATGCCGGTGTATCATAGTGGGCAGTAATCAGATACTTTGCAGTTTCCTGCTCACCGATAACGATATTCCGCACACCCCGTTTGCTGCTTTCAACACGCACAGCATAACCCAGATTCTGAGAGTACGCCGTGACCGCTTCAATAAATGCAGACTTTTGCTGTTTTGATTTTCGTACCGGAAACATTTCCAGCACATCCATGGGTTTGTGGATCATCTCTATCTCTCCTTTGATCCTAAAAAACGCCCCCTGTCCATACGGACAGAGGGCGTAAAATACGCGGTACCACCTCTGGTTCGCTCTTACCTCACGGCAAGAACCTCACAGCGTCTAACAACGCTTTTCGCTGTTTCGGGCGAATCCGTCCTTCCCTACTGTTACTTCAGAAAGGCCACTCCGGGAGGTATTTCAATGCGTTTTTCCCACTGCCTTGCACCAACCGGCAGTTCTCTGGAGGAAAAGGTCACATTTACTTATTCCCTTCAACATGTTCATCTAATCCTAACAAATCCAACGGATTTTGTCAAGCCTTATCCATATTTCTCTTCCGGCATATTCTACTGATCTACATGTCAATTACAGCAATGCTGAATAGATTTCCTCGCCACCGTTGACAAAAACCTCGATAATATAGCCATCACGAAGGATCTTCAGATCCGTGATTTCTCCTTCATATATTACGGGCGCACGGCCAGACCTTTCAATAATAAATCCGTTTTCGGTACGCTTGACAGCCGGATCTGAATCCTTCAATAAATGCTGCAATTCCTCTATGGGATAGCCGTAAATTTTTCCATCTATCAGCTTCAATTCACGCGGAACAGACATGCATCCTACATCTTTTTCGGCATATCCTCTGTACCCCCACCCGGGAATCCAGGAAATCAAAATATTTCTTCCCTTGTGGTCATGAAATACCTGACCGGCATATTGGTCAGGGCCCTTGTCTATTTCTCCGATGTACTGGACATTGAATTTATCATTATTAAAATCACCGTACATAACAGAAAAATAGTGGCTCAAATCCAACCGGAGTACCGATGCTGTAAGTAAATATTTATCGCCTGCCGGTACAAGAGAGGGGCATTCAGTATATTTGGAATTTTCCCATTGGCTCATAATGCCGGCATACTTCCAGTCGAAAAGGTTTTCGCTTTTGTACAGCAGCAGCCGCGCAGTTTTGGTCTCGAGGTTTCCTGTTGCCATCACACAGCAGTATTGCCCGTCAATAAAACACAACGCAGGATCACGAAAATCGGGACATCCATCAGCAGGATATTGCTTAATCACAGGGTTTCCACTGAATTTTTCAAAATTTACTCCGTCGGTAGAATACGCGACACTGACTGTTTGTATTTTTTCTTCGCCGTGTATCGAAGCATAAACGAGATAGAGAATATCTTCTTTGACGATGGCAGTACCTGACCAACAGCCGTTATTATCGTACTCTTTGTCGGGATACAACGCCACAGGTAGTTCTTCCCATTCAAGAAAATTCTTGGTTCTGGCATGTCCCCAGTGCATTGGTTGTTTCCAAGGCACTTCAAAGTCGGGTGCGTGTTGATAAAAAACATGGTAGTAGCCTTTAAAGTAAACCAACCCGTTGGGATCATTGATCCAGCCCTTTTGGGGTTTGTAGTGGTAATTCAGTTTTTGCAAATAATCCACATAAACACCACCTTTTTGTTACTTGGGTACTGTATGTATTTATATCGTGCTGCTACAAAAGATCAGTCCCACTGACAGAACTTACGCTTCATAGCTCAGCATTTCCTCTGCGCTCTTCAGTGTTGTTTCCGTAATAGTTGCGCCGCCAATAATGCGGGCCAGCTCTCGCTTTCTGCCTTCCAGATCCAGCGGTTCTACGGAGGTATATGTACGGCCATTTCGTTCGCTCTTGGCAATCAACAAATGCGTGGTTGCCAAAGCGGCAAGCTGGGGCAAGTGGGTCACACACAGAACCTGCTTTGTTTTGGCAACACTGCGCAGCTTCTGGGCCACCTTCTGGGCAGCACGACCGGATACGCCTGTATCCACTTCGTCAAAAATCAACGTTGCAACACGGTCCTGCTCAGCCAGAACATTTCTCATTGCCAGCATAATGCGGGCCAACTCACCGCCGGATGCTACTTTACTCATAGGCTTCAATGCTTCACCGGCATTGGCAGACATGTAAAAGGCCACAGCATCAGCACCACCAGAAGCCAGCTCCAACTCCGTGAACTCGCAGGAAAACTGCACTCTTGGCATGTCCAGCTGAGCCAGCTCGGAAAGGATCCGCTTTGCCAACTCTTGCGATGTCGCCTTACGGTTCCGGCGTAGATCCAGTGCTGCATCCCATGCGATTTTTTCTGCTTTCTGCAGCTTCCCTTTCAGCCGTTCCAGATGATCATCCGCAAATTCGATATCATCCAATTCCTGTTTTGCATTCTCCAGATACTCCAGAATATCGGAACACGTTGCACCATACTTCCGGCGCAGCCGGTGGATCACATCCAGACGGCTTTCGATACGGTCCAATTCGTCTGCACTATAGGACAGGTCATCACGTGCATCCCTAACCGCTTCCGCCACATCCTGCACCTGGTACATAAGATCGGCCACACGTTCATGGAGTTCACCAAAGGATTCCGTATAGCGGCTCAGTTTAGAAAGTTCCCGTTCCGCTTCAGCCAACAACGAGGCTGCACCATCAGTTTCCTCACCGCCATATAAACACTCTACAGCAGCATCCATACCGCTGCTAAGCTTTTCGGCATTTTGCAGCAGCTTACGGCGTGCTTCCAGTGCTTCATCTTCACCGGCTTCCAGCTCTGCCTTGGATATCTCTTCGATCTGATAGCGAAGTGTCTCCATACGGCGGAGCTTCTCTCCTTCGTCCATGGTCATGCGGTCAATTTCTCTGCGAAGTTGCGTCACCTTTTCGTACGCCGCAGCATAAGTCTGCCGAAGTTCTTCATTAGACGCAAAATCATCCAAAAACTGAAGATGGTTGTTCTCATCAAACAGCGATGCCGAATCATGCTGTCCATGGATATTAATGAGCTGAATTCCAAGTTTCCGCAGGATCGACACTGTGATCAGTGTGCCGTTGACCCGACATACGTTCTTACCATCCAGATAGATCTCACGCTGAATGATGGTTTCGGGGTCATAGTCTACACCGTTTTCCTCAAACCAAGAAAGAGGTGGTACATCCGTAAATACGGCGCGTACCGATGCTTTCGTTGCCCCAGTGCGGATCATATCCCGATAAGCGCGCTCACCAAGGATGGCAGAAATAGCATCTATGACGATAGATTTACCCGCACCTGTCTCGCCTGTAAGTATATTGAAGCCGTTATCAAAGGAAATATCAGCCTGTTCTATAACTGCGATATTTTCGATATGCAGCAGACTCAGCACAGGAATCACTCCTTACTTGTTGAGAAGATTTTTGATCTCACCACAGAAAGCCGCGGCAGCATTGTTGTCACGCATCACTACCATGACCGTATCGTCGCCTGCCAGCGTGCCAACGATCTTATTCATGTCCATGGAATCAATGGCTGAGCCGGCAGCAGATGCAAGGCCCGGCAGTGTGCGGATCACGATGATATTCTGCGCATAGTCAAATCCGGTCACACATTCCCGAAAGATCGTATTGAGTCGGGCAGAGAATGTACCGTTCGATTCATTTGCAGCAGCAGCGTAGCGATAGCTACCCAGATTGGTCAGTTCCTTGACGATCCTAAGTTCCTTAATGTCCCGGGAGATGGTAGCCTGTGTAGCACGGAATCCTTCCTGCTGCAGAAGGGAAAGAAGCTGTTCCTGTGTTTCCACATTTCGGTTGGAGATAATCTCCATGATTTTTGCCTGTCTTTGGTTTTTCACAGTTTATTCCCTCCGTTTTTAAACTTTACATTCACCACGTCATAGAAGCTGCGGTCCTTTAACCGGATCAGCTTTGTGGTCAGATTGGATTTTCTTACCGTCACCGTATCACCCATGTTGAGCTTTTGCGCCCTGCCACCATCCACAGATAGGTAAGCATTTTTATGGGGATTCAAAACCATGCCAACAGTAATGACCCGGTTTTGGGAGGCCACAATGCAGCGGCTGAGCATATCATGGGGGCAAATGGGTGTAATCAAAATATTCTGCGCTTCCGGCTCTACGATGGGTCCGCCGGCACTGAGACTATAGGCAGTAGATCCGGTGGGGGTGGCAATGATCACACCGTCACCGGTGCATTCCATAGCCTCTACACCATCACATTTCACATTCAGATGCACCACACGCGCAATAGCACCCTTGGTGATAACAGCATCATTCAGGCCGATCTCATGGAAAATGATATCCCTGCCCCGTTGTACCGTAACATCCAGCATCATCCGCTTGTCCAGCATATAATGGTCATCTGCAAGCCGGGACAGTAAAGAAAGCTCGGTACTTTCCAACTCTGCCATAAATCCCATCGTACCTATATTTACACCAAGGATGGGAACACCATGACGTGTAGCTGCTTTTGCCATATGCAGAATCGTACCGTCACCACCGAAGCAAACCACTGCAGCAGCGGTAGGAAGCTCTCTATCCAATCTGGAGAAGGTTAAATCCTTTGGCAGATCATGCACCCTGTCAACATCAAAAGGCAAACAGATTTTAGGATCCATGCCTGCTTGTTTCAAAACCGCCACTGCCTCCCGGACAGTAACAAAGTTCTTATCCCGGTAGGGATTGGGAGTCAATATAATCTTTTTCATCCCTTCACCCCTTCAGTGTTTCATGTGCTTGGTTAACAACGCTATCGGTATCCGGCTGGATGCCGGCAACATCATCCAAAGACAGATGTGCCAAAAATTCAATATTTCCCTCGGGGCCTTTTACAGGAGAAAATGTAAGACCCAGAATTTTAAATTCCAATTCATTAGCAAGTGAGACAAAGCTGTCCAGAACTTCTTTATGAATAGCAGGATCCCGGACAACACCTTTTTTGCCTACTTTTTCTTTCCCAGCCTCAAACTGGGGTTTGATAAGACACAGTACTTGACCGGTTGATTTCAAGAAGGTTTTAATAACAGGTAGAACGATCCGCAAAGAAATGAAGCTCACATCCACTACAGATAGATCCAGCGGTTCTCCCAACTGTTCCGGTGTTACATAACGCACGTTGGTACGCTCCATAACCACAACTCTGGGATCGGAACGAATCTTCCAATCCAACTGACCGTAACCAACATCAATGGCAAAAACCTTTTTGGCTCCCTGTTGCAGCAGGCAATCGGTAAATCCACCGGTGGAAGCACCGGAATCACTGCATACATAGCCTTCCGGCTTTACACCGAAATCCCGGAGGGCCTTCTCCAGTTTCAATCCGCCACGACTGACATAAGGACATGCCGCACTGCGAACCTCAATATCCACTGTTTCCTCATAAGAGACACCCGGTTTATCTGCTTTCTGGCCAGCAACATAGACCTGTCCACTCATAATGATTGCCTGTGCCTTGGTGCGACTATCAGCATAGCCCCGCTCCGTCAGCAATACATCCAACCGCTTTTTAATTTTCACTGTGAATCACCTCCAAAATCGAATCACAGACTGATTGTGCATCCAACCCACATTTATGATACAAAGCATCCATACTTCCGTGTGTTACAAAATTGCAACCAAGATCCACACCGGCTACAACAGAATCCTGAAAATGCTCATGAATTAACAAAGCAACAGACTCCCGGATTCCAGAACCGCGGCAGACCTCTTCCATAATGAATACATTCTTCTTTGTTGAAATAAGTCCGCAAACCTGCTCGTCCGGTATACCCGATACACATAGCAGACGCAAAACTGTTGCTTCCACGCCATGCTCAGACAAGCGCTCAGCAGCTTCCATTGCCTGATTGAGAAGCGTTCCATAGGTGATAATGGTGACATCATCACCTTTACGGTGACGGACAACCGTATTTTCCATCCCCGTCCAATCAGAACCTGTGTAAGCACCGTTACCGCCCCGAGGATACCGAATCGCCACAGGACCGGGCCGATTTTTCACTGCCCATCGGAGCATCTGTCGAAGCTCATCACAACTGCAGGGGCACAGCACGCGCATACCCGGAATCTGCCGCAGGAAACCAACATCAAAGATTCCGTGATGGGTCTCACCATCTTCTCCCACCAGACCTGCACGATCTACTGCGAATACAACAGGAAGCTTCATCAATGCGATATCCTGCATCAGCATGTCATAGGAGCGCTGAAGGAAAGTTGAATAGAGTGCTACAACTGGTACAAGACCCTGCTTTGCCATGCCACCTGCCATAGATACTGCATGTTCCTCCGCAATGCCAACGTCAAAGAGGCGCTTGGGATATTGCTTTTTGAATTCCAGCAGGCCAGTTCCCCCGGGCATCGCTGCAGTAATAGCGCACAGTTTGTGTTCTTTCGCTGCCAGCGCACACATCTCAGCGCCAAAAGCTTGCGAAAAGGTAAGCTGCTGGCTCTGTTTCACCGCACCGGTGACAGGGTCAAATTTACCCACACCATGATATTTTGAGGGCTCCTTCTCTGCAGGTACGTAACCATGCCCCTTATGTGTCATCACATGGACCAGCACCGGACGGGCCATATCCTTGGCTGCACTTAGCAATGAGATCAGACTCTCCACATCATGTCCATCCACCGGACCAAGGTAGGTCATCCCCATAGCTTCAAAAATTGTCGTAGGAATCAATGCCCGGCGAATGCGGTCCTTTACTCTGCGCGTAAATCGGTATACCGGTGCGCCACCGGGAATACGGTGGAGAATGTCCCGGTACCATTCTTTCATATTCAGATACTTTTCTTTCGTGCGGAGCCGTGACAGATGCTTCGCCATACCGCCTACATTTCGGTCAATGGACATAGCATTATCGTTTAGGATCACCACCATTGGCTCTTTGCTCACAGCAGCATCATTGAGGCCCTCGTAGACCATTCCTCCGGTAGCTGCGCCATCGCCCAGCAAGGCCACTACCTGATATCCCTGACCGGATAGGGTTCTGGCGCGGGCCATACCCAACGCAATAGATACAGAGCTGGAAGCATGACCTGCCACGAATGCGTCAGTTTCACTCTCAACGGGTTTCGGAAAACCAGCCATTCCACCAAACTGGCGAAGGGTTGAAAAGTCCGTCTGGCGACCGGTCAACAGCTTATGGACATAAGACTGATGGCCAACATCAAATACCAGACGGTCCTCAGCAGTATTAAAAACAGTCTCAATTGCAACAGTCAGCTCCACCACACCCAAATTGGATGCCAGGTGTCCGCCTGTCCTGGAAACCGATTCAATCAAAAATTCACGGATTTCACTGCAGAGTGATTCCCGCTGCGTTTCATTGAGTCGCAGCAAATCATCGTGACAGCGAATATTCTGCAAAATGCTCAAAACAGCACACAACCTAACTTATTTCTTTTTCTTTAAAAAACGGGTCACACGAGTAACTTGATAAATGATCTTTCCGGATATGTGGACAATATCGGTACAAGAGCCAATGGCAATTCCTTTTCCGATGGCCTTTCCACCAACAGTCAACCCGGCGACCAATGCCGACATCAATAGAGATACCACCTGTGGCCATGTAAATTCAAAATTCTGCAGGATCTGAGCAGCAATGGTAGCAGATGCGCTGCCGGATACAACGCCGCAGATATCACCGACAACGTCGTTACAGATAGAACTGACGCGCTCGGCATTGCGCAAAAGACCGATCGCCTCTTGGGCACCCAGCACTTTTCTGGCCGCCATGGAATGGAACGGCCTTTCATCCGCAGAGGTTACTGCTACACCGACAATATCAAATACAATACCAAGCAGCACGATGGCCAGCAATATCAAAAAAGCCACCACCATGGAACTTTTTGCCATGATTTCATCAGAGATCATCGAGATCATTCCGGAAACAAAAATGGTGACAAAGAAAATCGTTACGACCCAGCGGATCGTTTTCGCTTTTTCTTTCTTATGTGAGCTTGGGTCGGACTTCGACACGATGCTTGTCCCCTTTATGAAGTATATTTTTAAAAAGACGGCAGCAGGCAGGATAAATCTTACGGCTTAGGTCGGGTTGTTTTTCACCGGACAGAACCTGCCGTTGCCGCGCAGGCCGTTTCCATTTGATCCGTCCGCTCAAGTGTTGCCGAAATGAGGACCCGATTGCCACTGAGTCCGTACTGTAATCCCCTACCTGCCCAGTTACGACAGCCTAGGTGTTTTCCACAACAAAGTGTTCCGATTCTTAGCCTCTTTTGCAAGGATGGTTTCCAGAAGCGATAACAAAAGCTGTCTGGCCACAACACGCCTTTGCTTGTCCTCTTTCCCCACATACTCACTCAAGGCAGGCTACTCTGCACGCAGCACCCGATTCTGTGCTCCACCTTGCAGGTTCATACCAGGCTCGTACGCGAAGAGGCTTCCAAAAGGAGTTCTCAAGCTTCGTCGCACAACACCTGGTCTCCACGGAAACCGGGTCGTATGCTCCATGCCATTGGAGCGCGCCCGGGATCCTTAACCCCCAGCACCCACCCTAAACTGGGCGTAAAAAGCAGGCACCAGGGACTTCATCGATATGCCCTTCATAGGATTTTTAGGCCCTACCTGGGAATCGGTCACCTCGACTAGAATACTGCACCGTCGAAACCAATGATAGCATAATATTTCTGAATATACAAGTATTTTTTCATAATATTCATTCAGCGTCATATAAGTATACATCTGTATATAAATACCGCCAAAGGAAAAATGAGGGATGTCCCACACATCCCTCACATGCAGAATATTCGCATATCATGCATTTCTATTCAAAAACCAATCTTCCACGATATCGCTGTGGGTAATTACAATATCGATAGCTTTTATTTCTTCTTTTGTAAAGAACCGCAGATCTTTGGATTCGGCGCTGATGGTCATGTCCGGCATGTTCTCTAAATCCAAGCCAAACACAACAACTACCATGCGCCAGATACTGCCGTCACGGTAGGCCGCAATACGCCCCGGCTCTCCGTACACAGCGAGCTTCTTGAAATTATCCTTTGGAATACGGATCCCCAATTCCTCGTATACTTCACGGGCGATGGCCTGTACTTCTGTTTCGTATTTTTTGACACCGCCGCCGACCAGTCCCCAGGTGTCACTGTCCCGGCGTTTTTCCAGCAACAACTTACCGCCACATGTAATGATGGCGTTTGCGCCCAAGTGGGCAGGCATAGTTGTCTTAGGCGCGTTGGGGTCTCCCCGATAGAATTTTACGATAGACATAAAATCACTCCTTTTTACCCATTATACAACAGTGCATTTTCCTTTTCTACCCTAAAATTCCTTGGGCACAGGCTTTGTGACACCGGTACGGCGCTCTTTGTCCAAGCCACCCATCATGTGACCCTCCGGGTTGTCGGCGAATTTTCCCCGGCGGATAATGTCCTCACCAAACTTATCCCGCAGAGCATCCACCGTTTCATCCAGCTTCAGCTTCCGCTCATACCGATGAGGTGTCAAATCAGAAAACAGGTCAAACTGCTGATAGGGTTCCCGGGACAGATGGGTCATCTGTACGCCCAACTGTCGCAAAGGGGTCACCCCGTCCCACACCTCATCAAATACCCGGCATGCTTCCCGGAACAGCTCTTCCGTAATATTAGTAGCACCGGACAGCCGGGATTGGTGAGAGAAATTATGGAACTCGCTGGTGCGCAGATGCACCGTCACGCAGCCGCCGCACATACCGTCCTGCCGCATTCGCGTGGCCACTGTTTCGCAAAGGCCCATCAGTACCCGATAGGCCTGCTCGGCGGTTGTCACATCGCTGGCCGTTGTAATAGAGTTTCCGTAGCCTTTGTTGGCTTCCTGCACCGGTTTTACCGCATCGGCATTGCGCCCGTTGGCAAAGTGCCAGATGGTCTGCCCGTGCTTACCCAGCTTCTTCTGCAAAAGATGCACATCCGCCTTTGCTAAATCGCCAATGGTATAAATCCCCATACGGTTCAGCTTAGCCTGGGTAGCGCTGCCCACCAGAAACAGATCCCGCACCGGCAGGGGCCACATTTTTTCTTCTATCTCCTCCGGGAACAAAGTATGGACCTTATTGGGTTTTTCAAAATCCCCTGCCATCTTAGCCAGAAGCTTGTTTGACGAAATGCCGATATTGACAGTAAAGCCCAGTTCCTCATTGATACGTTTGCGCATGGCTTCCGCTGCCAATCTGGGTGCACCCCAAAGCCGCTCCGTACCTGTCATATCCACCCATGCTTCATCGATGGAATACTGTTCCACACAAGGGCTGAACTGCCGCAGCATCTGCACGAAATGTCTGGATGCCGCTACATACAGCTGATAATCCGGCTCTACCACCTTGAGATTGGGACATTTTTCCAAAGCTTGAAATAACGGTTCTCCGGTCTGGATGCCATATTTCTTGGCCGGTGCGCTCTTTGCCAGAACGATACCCTTACGGGATTCCTTATCCCCCGCTACCACTGACGGGATCTCCCGCAGATCAACGGTTTCACCCAAGACCTTTACCCAATAAGCTGCCGTCCAAGAAAGGAATGCCGAGTTGGCATCTACATGAAAGATCACTCTGTCCGCCATCTCAATACACCTTTCTCAGCAGGCACCAGGTATGGGTACGCACCGTATACCGCAGTTCAAAAAGCCACCGTTTATCCCGCACAGTAGCGCGGCATAAAAAGATAAAGGCCTCAATACCCACATACTGCACTTCTTTACAGCTGACGATCTCATCGATATCAATGCGCATCAGCTGATGCGCTTCATCTTCCATCCGCAGCCGTAACGGCTGGATCTGCCCATCGGCACTGCACATTGAGATCACGTCTACCGGGCATATTCTCTGCTCCATTACGGCCACCTCCTGTTGTTTTCTATATTATAGTACATTTGTTCGTTTTATGCAAGTGTTATTTTCTGGTTGCCCCGGTTTCCAATACCTGCTATAATAAGAAAAAACAACAAGGAGAGCCTTTATGCTGAAATACCGTTGTCTGGTTTTGGATCACGATGATACAGTCGTGCAAAGTGAAAAAACAATCGGTTATCCCTTCTTCCGGGAGATCATTCATAAGTTCCGTCCCGGAAGTGATATTACACTGGAAGAGTATCTGACAGGCTGTCACGAACTTGGGTTCCCTACTATGTGCCGGCAAACCTATCATTTTACGGAAGAGGAGCTTTTGGAAGAGTTTCTGGGCTGGAAAGCCTATGTCCGTACCCACATTCCGGAGATATTCCCCGGAATCGACCGGATCATTCACCGGCAAAAGGAAGAGGGCGGATTGCTTTTTGTAGTGTCCCACTCCGGTGAAGAAAACATTTCCCGGGACTACCGTGTCCATTTTGCTACGCAACCAGATGACATCTACGGCTGGGATCTTCCCGAGGAAAAGCGCAAGCCCAGCACCTACGCCTTGGAAGATATTATGGAAAAATACCAGGTTTCCAAAGATGAGATTCTGGTGGTAGACGACATGAAGCTGGCATGGGATATGGCAAACAAGGTCGGTGTACAGACCGCCTTTGCCGCCTGGGGCAAGCTGGACTTCCCGGCCCTGTGTGAGGAAATGGAAAGTTTGTGCGACTATACCTTCCTGTCTGTAGAGGATTTAGAGAAATTTCTATTTGATAGTTAAAAAGTGGGAGAACTGAGTTCTCCCACCTTTTTCCGTTCTGTTTATTTCTGCTTTGCGGCCCACTCGTTGAAGACAGAAACATTTTCTTCAATCTGGTCGTGGTCTCTCTGGAAAATACCCATTGCAGCAAAGTCATTGGGTTTCAGCGCTGTGAAGATGGTGTTGTAGGCATCTTCGATCAGGGCGCGTCTTTCCTCAGTTTCGGTTTCCACCAGCATCTGGCCGCCGGCAAAGATTTTGAAAGCGATGATGGGCTTGTCAATCTTTTTAAGTACTTCCAGATGTTCTGCTCTATCTGTAGGTCTGATTGCTACGCCCTTTTTGCTCTTGCCGGTCAGGAATCCGCTTTCTTCACCTTCACGACCCCTGCGCAGGTTGTACATACAAGCCATATAGAAGTCGGCACCCCAATGGTCTTTCTCGCACAACTCGATCAATTCGGGACGATGAGAACCGAGGCCGGTCTTCACGCCGGAAGTTCTCAAGAACTGGAGCATACCGATGATCTCATGGTTTCTGCCGGTCTCAAATCTAACATCCGTATATGTACCGGAAAGATAAATACCGATGGGATCCACAGACATCATCTGATTGATACCGATTTTTGCGATATCATAATTGACCATGTAAGGTGCATAGGTCTGGAAGATGAAGTTCATCTTACCACCGTTGGCTCTGTAGTGCTGCAGAATGCGGATGATATAGGGATCAGCAAGAGGCAGCATGGTGTTGATGCCCAGCTCTTCCATTCTGTGCATGGCTTCCAGAATTTTATCCTCGGTGTGGAAGTTGCGCATATCTGCACCGGGAATATATTCCGTAATGTAGGAGTGCCCATTAAACGGATTATCACCGCAAATGAGCTTTGATACTTTATGTCCGAAAAAATCTACATATTGCATAGTAGTACCCCTTTCTATGTTCGTCATTTTATTTTAACATACCGCTCTCCGTCTAACAGGAAAGTATTTATAAAATTGTGGAAATTTTTTCAAAACTTTTCTTTCGTTGACACTGCATTAAGCTGATTTTCAACCGGTCTCTATACTCTGACGGCATGTTCTTACCTCAGCAGAGCCTTACAGACTTCATATGTATCAGGACGCAGGTATTGCTCTAGATCATCTGCCTTTACCCAACGGTAATTGAGAATTTCTGACTTCTGCAGAACGACATTGCCATCCACTTCATAAGGAAACAGAACAACCTGCTTTCTCGTATAGGGCGGAATATCATATTCCAGAAAGACAGGTCCTTCGCAGATAGCGCCTCCACGCAAGCCTGTTTCCTCATACAGCTCACGCAGCGCTGTCTGTTGCTCTGTCTCCCCCATCTCCATGTGGCCTTTCGGAAAGCTCCAACAGTGATTTGTCTGGAGCAGGATCAGAAATTCTTTTTCTGTCCCGTTCCAACGGTATGGGATCACACCGCAGGATTTTCGAAACAAGGAATCTATTGTAGTATCAAAATACTGTTCTTGAAAATAAACCGCTTCCGCGATTTCTCCCTGATGGTACCGCATTCCCGCTGGTCCCACCACAAGCTTATCTTCACAATCGTTCATTCTGCGGATGATACCGACCACCTGCCCATCAAATTCCGCAAGTGGTTTGTCGATGCCCAGAATATAGGCATCCTGTTCTTCCCCATCTCCGGCAATAATCTCCGGTATATAACCATAGTTAACAGGATAGATAATGTCACCGTGGCAGTATCCAATAGGACGGTCTATAACAACATGTACATTTTCCCCAATCATACTCTGTATGATTTGTTCTCTTACGCAATGATCTCCTGTCACATAGATCCCCCCTTTCTCTTATATTAACACAAACATTCTATTTGTACAGTAACAACATCATATAAGAGTCCCTTTTATGCCTTTCTGGCAATTTTGTTGTGTCCCGCACCGTATTGACATCCATTTTCGAAACATTTATAATTCCTAGTGGAATCAAAGTACCTGAAATTCCTTTGTGAAATATCTGACAAGGATGGGACAGAGCCAGCATTTATCATACTGAGGTGATTATTATGGATAATCGTGCGAAAATTGACCCCATTGCCTATGGCTTCTTTAAAAATGAAAGTCTGGAATTGGGAGAACGTATTGCGGATGCTTTGTTGGAAGCTGCAAAAAATCTAGAAATTTCTTTCAATCAGCACATTATGCCTACTGTATCTTGCATAACAAAGGCGGGAACTGTTCTTAATTTTTCCAATTCTATCGATTACACCGATTATGATGCCGCTACACAAACGGATGCAAATTGTGATTTGCTTCAACAGGCGATTGCAGCTTCACCCGATTGCGAAGAATTTTTAAAAGCCAGCCGCGAGAAACTGAAATTGTTAAATCACAAAGCATACGAATATCATGATATTTATACAGAAAAGCAACTTGTTTTAAGTGAAGCCGGTGCAATGTGGGGTGGGACCTTTGGCGGCCACGCAAACCCAGATTTCGGCAGGATTATCAATCTCGGAACCGATGGAATCCGGAAAATCCTAGAAAGCGGTAAGCGGCAAAATACCGTTGATACCGATTGGTTCTACAGAGCATGTGAAAAAACACTGGATGCCATTGATATCTTGGGTGACAGATTTAGGGAAATTGCCATCTCTGAGTCGAAGAAATGTCAAGACAAAGCCGACAAATACCGCTTTGATCGGGCCGCCGAAGCCTTTAAAACCGTTCCAAGAAAACCCGCTTATGATTTCAATTCTGCTTGTCTTGTTTTCTGGATGATTTTCAGCTTTGACGGTATTGATTCACCCGGTAGATTTGATCAGTATATGTACCGTTGTTATTCTGTAGCAAATAACAAAGAGGAAGTTGCAGACCTTCTTTGCAGACTTTGGGAGTGTTTCCATGAAACAAGAACCTGGAATTTGTGCCTTGCAGGTTCTGATGAAAGCTGGAATGACCAATCGAATGAACTGACGTACGATATTCTAAAGTTGGCGGCAGAGAAAAGATACGAAACGCCAAATATCACCTTGCGAGTTCACCGAAACACCCCGGAGAGACTATGGGCACAGATTGCCGAAACGTTGGGATCCGGTATTGGTATGCCTGCCCTTTATAATGACGAAGCAGTTTGCCCTGCTCTCGAACGGATGGGTATTCCACCTGTTGATAGTCACTTATATTGCATGAACGGGTGTAACCAGATCGACATCATGGGAAAAAGCCATATGGGTCTTGAGGATGGTGAAGTTTTCTTAGCGAAATGCCTCGAGTATACCTTGCATAACGGTATTAATGCACTGAATGGAAACCTTGAAAGTATACAAACAGGCAACCCGGAAGATTTCGAGAGTTATGAAGCGCTTGAGCAAGCTTTTTTCAGACAGCTAGAATACATAACTGTAAATGCCTGTGGCATGGCAAATTCCGCACAGCTATACCGTGCAAAATACAAGCCGAATCCGTTGCGGTCTTGTCTGGTTGAAGGGTGCCTTGAAAAAGGAATTGATTTCCGCAACGGCGGTCCACGCTACAATCATGGTCAAATTTTGGCCGAAGGAATTGCGGATACAGGCGATAGTCTTTATGCCGTAAAAAAGCTTGTATATGACCAAAAGAAATATACAATGAAACAACTGATCACGGCGCTAAAGGCTGATTTTGTGAGTTATGAAGACCTACGTATCGATTTTGCCCGATGTGAAAAGTTTGGAAATGATCATGCAGAAGTCGATCAGATTACAACACGTATTGTGAATCGTTTTCTCACTGTTCTGAGGCGGATTAACACATACCGTGGTGGAAGATATTCTGGTGGATGTAGTCCGTTTTACCGTACGGCAAGCTATGGGCGCAGGCTTGCTGCGTTGCCTAACGGCAGGCGCAACGGTGATGAGCTTATTGCTGATTGCATCGGTGCGGTTCCCGGTGAAAATTCAAACGGGCCAACAGCACTTTTGAATTCTGTCTTGGGATATGACCACAAAAACGCAGGCAGCGGCTTTATCATGCAGATCAAATTTGACAAGAAGCTTTTTGACACTGAACACGGAAAAAAAGTTTTTATTGCACTTGCCAAAACATATTTTAACGAAGGCGGACAGCAACTTACTACAACGGTCGTTAATCCCCATGATCTAATCGACGCACTGGAAAATCCCCAAAAACATAAAGATTTAATCGTTCGTGTTGGTGGCTACAGTGCCAAATTTATTGACCTCGAACGCGGTGTGCAAGACAATATTATTAAACGCACATATATTACATAAGCATCAAACAATTAATGTAGATCATCGGCATCTGTATTGGATTATACTTTCACTCTCAATGCAGAACACGCACCCCAAAAACTAAAAATACAGCATGAAGCCCTTGTAATCGTATATAAAGAGGACCACCCAAAGATGGTCCTCGTCTTTATGGAAACAGTTGATCATAATGATACGGTTTCATATGATTTCAAAAGGTTTCACTTGGATTTGAAACTATAAAACAGGAAGTAACACCATAGACTGTTAGACAATTGGAATTGGTCGGGTAATTTTAATCTTCGGGTCTGGGTGTGTTTGGAAGCGGTTTGCCATTTTCATCTCTATTAATGGGGTAGGCTTTAAGATGAAAACTAATACTCTTACAAGGACATATCATATCCATTTCATATTTTTCCTTTGAACCTCTATGTGTAAAGTCTCCTCCACAGCGGATTACCTCACACCATGTATAAACCTGTGCCATAACTCTAGGACACATTCCTGCAGGACATTCATAGGAAAAAACAAACTGGTCTCCTTTTTCTATACCGAGTCTGCAATGAGCGGCTTTTCCATCAAAAGCAGTTAATTTAAACTCCCAATCTTCAACTACCCATTTTTTCATACCTAAATTACTCCTTTGTCAACTTGGAATTGTGCAAAAGCTATCTAAATAAATCTCTCAATAAAGCATCAATGCGCTCTGTGCAGTCCGCTTCTCGTGTTTTTTGCTTTCGCCAATCATCCGAAAGCGGAAAATATACTTTGTCGTTTACAGTTTTACCCATATCCCATTTCCCGTTTATCTTTTTATTATCAATCAGCCAATCCGCCACAAAATGCAACTTGTCCTTTGCAGAATCATACTTTGAAAGCAATTCTATTGCCCCAAGCCAGCGACTTGCTTCTCTACTTTCAAAACTACACGGCAAGGTAGATAATGCCTTATCGTAAACATAATAAATCCCATCTTCTTTGGATAGGACATAATTCACAAGTGCCGTTTCTGTGCTGCTATCCAAGCAATCTATCAAAATAGAAATAGGGTAAAAATTCACGAAATCAACAAGTCGACCTCCGTTCGGCTTCATTCCAAAAGCTTCATGATATGCGACAACATAATCACTATGGCTATAGGCACCTCCTGCAAAGGCGTTAGTAATAATCCCAGTCCACTGTTCTGCAACCCTATTCGCATTTGGATTATCCAAAGTAAAGCGACGAATCCATGTTGCCAACATCAGTGATGTGAAAATATCCCAATCATGCAGCTTTTCCTGTCTGTCTGGTATCGTATTTTTCCCAGTCAGACAGTCATCCATATACATTACAGCCTTTTGAATACACTCATCCTCTATTGTATACCCTAATCGCTCAAGACGGCGGAGAGCCTGTTCTGTGGTAATAGGTGCATCATAGAATTGCGACAACGTATGAAACCAACCCCACTTCCCATCAGGTTCTTGTAAAGCAATTATGCTTTTTGCCCACTTACCATTTTTATGCATCTTAATTCGCCAAAACTAATCAAGAAAATTCAAGTTTGTTGAATTAATTATATCACGGTTGTGTTGAAATTCAATATTCAACAATGAAAAGACCGACCATTCAGATACTTCTGGTATCAAAATGATTGGTCTTATTTGGTGGAGCCGAGGGGAATCGATTTGCATTCGAACTTCTCAAATGAGAAGTTCGAATTATGGTGACCACCAGTTTTTGAACTGGTGGCAGGAACTGTCCACCGGACAGTTCCATTTAGATGGGTTTGATTCCCCTTTTGGCCCACCAATAGAAACAGCCACCCCGAAGGGTGGCTGTTTCTATTGGTGGAGCCGAGGGGAATCGAACCCCTGTCCGAAAGCAACTTGGAAAGAACTTCTCCGGGCGCAGTTTGTTATTTACATTCCCTCATCCCGGCGGGAACAAACACCCTACGGGAATCAGTAGCTTCATAATGCATGGTATGGGCAAAGCTTACCATACGCACGTGCTCCACTCAAATCACACCCGAGCCCGGCTCGTGGACCTTCCGGGGCGGATGGGCGCCTAATTAGGCAGCC
>JAZOLX010000069.1:0-4987 GCA_045653485.1 Faecousia sp.
CTTCCAGCATCTGCTCTATTACCGGAAATAACGCTTGTACCTTTGTGTATTTTCGTTTGCTCATATTAAATCCCCCCTGATGTTATTATCCTACATCAGGGGGGATTTTGTCTATTGTCCGTTTTTACTGGTTCTGTTCAATTTGGCCGGGGATTTACCTTGTTTTATTATATCTATGCAATAAATCGGAATCTATCTGTTTGCCCACTTTTTACACTGCTCTATTCTTGCTCCGTGTGGATTATCTCCATGAACAGGGTCGCAAGAATATTGCATTAATAATTCACATGGTATTTGCGGACATTCTCCACAATGCATAAACCCTTTGTTTTGGCAACAAATAGCAACAGGACATTCTCCGTGAAAAGGATGCCCGTTTGTTTCAATACATCCCCCACAATTGCAGGCACCCTTATATGTACAACCAGTACAATGCAATCCGCATCTTGAATCTATCATCGCAATACTTTCTCCTTTAGCATCATCAAATTTGGGTTTTTCAGCCTGATTTAATGCGCAATGGAACTTACCTCAAATATACTGCTGCGTCATTACATCTACGACACCGCGGGTGGTTAGGCGCACGGTGGGGATCACGGGAAGGCTCATAAAGGACAATGTCATAAAGGGGTCAATGTCCTTGCCTACACCCAAAGTATAGGCCGCTTCCTTGGCATTTTCCAAAAGTGTATTAACTTCTGTCAAAGGCTTGTCGCTCATAAGTCCTGCAATCTCCAAAGGCAGCTCGGCCAGAACTTGCCCGTTCTTTACGACTACAATACCACCGTGGTTCTGGGTGATGCGGTTGACCGCAAAGGCCATATCCTCGTCGTTTTCGCCCACACAGATGATGTTATGGCTGTCATGGGACACAGAAGTGGCAACAGCGCCCGCCTTCAAACCATAGCCGCTGAGATAACCGATACCGATGTGGCCGGTATTCTTGTGGCGCTCCACTACAGCCATTTTCAGAATATCTGCAGATGTGTCAACGCAATCCGCATAACCCCGGTCCTCTGTGATGATCTGGCCGGGAACCATACCAATGACACCACGGCGGCGAGTGTTTGCAAAGTCCGATGCCTTCAGTACTGGCAGATGGAAGGTGTTATGGGCCTGTTTTTCCAGATGGGCAGGAATATGGGGCAGGGGGAAATCCTGTACTTGTCCGTCCGAGTAGACCAACTGGCCTTTCTTATATACAGTAACAACATTAAAATTCTTAAGGTCTTCCACAATGGCAAAGTCAGCCAGATAGCCGGGTGCGATGGCACCACGGTTATTCAACAGGAAGTACCGTGCGGCATGGAGACAGGCTACCTGCACCGTCTGGATGGGGTCAGCACCCATGGCCACCGCTTCCCGGCAGATATAGTCGATGTGACCCTTTTCCAAAAGATCGCTGGGATGCTTGTCATCGGTGCAGAACATGCAGCGGTCGAATAGCTTTTCCGATTGGATCAAAGGCAGCAGCGCTTCCAAGTTCCGGGCGGCAGTGCCTTCCCGAATCATAATGAACTGGCCTAAGCGCAGCTTTTCCATGGCATCTTCTATATCGGCACATTCGTGGTCGGAGTAGACACCGGCAGAGATATAGGCATTCAGCTCCTTATCCCGCAGACCGGGGGCGTGACCGTCGATCTTCTTGTGATGGGCCTGAGAGGCCACGATTTTGGAAACGGTACTTCCGTCAGCGGCAATGATGCCAGGGAAATTCATCATTTCCGCAAGGCCCTGTACCCGGGGATGCTCAAAAAAGCTATCGATATCCCGGTAATCCAGATTGGCACCGCTCTCATCCAGAGGGGATGCGGGAACGCAGGAGGGGATCATAAACCGCACATCCACAGGAAGATCTACCGTAGCTGCCAGCATATAGTCGATGCCATCAGTGCCCATGACGTTGGTGATCTCGTGGGGGTCGGTAATGACCGTAGTGGTGCCGTGGGGAATCACGGCCCGGGCAAATTCCGCGGGGCTGACAAGGCTGGATTCCAGATGGATATGGGCATCGATAAAGCCGGGACAGACGATTTTGCCGGTCATGTCCGTTTCTGTGATGCCTTCGTAGCTGCCAAGACCTACGATGAGACCTTCAGCTACCGCAATATCCCGGGTCTCCAGTTCTCCGGAGAATACATTGACGAAGGTGGCATTTTTCAAAACAAGATCAGCCTTGCAGCGGCCAGCGGCTACATCGATGATGTGCTGTTTCTTGATCAGCTTGCGGCTGATCTTACCGGACCATGTTTCCTGATAACCCATAATCGTTCCTCCAGTAAATTTTTTTTAATGATATCATGCAACCGGGGAAAAGTAAAATCATCATATTGCATAAAATTCGATGGCTGTTTTCGTTAGAGGAGAAAAGGGGAAAATATGCTTGCAAAAATGCGCAAAAATGGTATAATAAAAGGTAATATCAAAAGTGTTGCCAAAAAGTATGAGGTGAAAAACGGTGAGTCTGTTTTCAGGTAAAAAGGCATCTTCTCTGAAAAAAAGATATCTTCGTCTCAGCCCAACTCGCACCATTTCACTGGTTTTTCTGGGAATCATCCTTCTGGGTACGGTTTTGCTATCCCTGCCTGCCGCATCCCGAGACGGTAAGAGCTGCGGCCTGCTGGGAGCGCTGTTTACAGCTACTTCTGCCACTTGTGTAACAGGCCTTGTGATGTTTGATACTTGGAGCCAGTTTTCTGGCTTTGGACAGGGCGTGATTTTGGGCCTCATCGAGATCGGCGGTCTGGGATTCATGTCTGCCGCATCCATTGTGGTGTTTCTGATGCGCCGCAAGGTGGGCCTAAAACAAAGAATGCTAATGGCGCAGGCTTTGAGCCTCAATGAAATGGAAGGCGTTGTGCGGTTGCAGAAATATGTGCTTTTCGGAAGCCTTGGAATCCAGATGACCGGAGCGCTGATCCTGTTTTTGCGTTTTCTGCCTATGCAAGGCGTTGCTACAGCTGCCTGGTGGGGTGTGTTTCACGCTATATCGGCCTTCTGTAATGCCGGTTTTGATATTTTGGGTTCCATTGCACCCGGAGCCAGTATCAGTGTGCTGAACCACGACCCTGTGGTTTGTATTACACTGATGGTGCTGATCGTGGTTGGCGGCCTCGGATTCTTTGTATGGGAAGAAATGGTCAGGGTCCATAACTGGAAAAAATTCAGCGTCTATACCAAGCTGGTGCTGACTACCAGTATTGCTCTGATTTTGGGCGGCACTGTGGCCTTCTGCCTATTGGAGTGGAACAATCCGGGAACACTGGGGACCATGGCACCGGGACAGAAGATTCTCAATGGCTTTTTCCAATCGGTGACGGTGCGCACAGCTGGCTTTGCCCCTGTGGATCAAGCACTGCTGACAGATGCAGGCAAGGGCGTCAGTATGCTTTTGATGCTCATCGGTGGATCTTCCGGTTCTACCGCTGGCGGCTTGAAAACAGTTACTCTGGTGGTGCTGCTGCTGTTCATGTGGTCTCGCGCCAGAGGCAGACAGACGGTGTGTGTTTTCAAGCACAGCATCCCTACGGATAAGGTTCTGGATGCGGTGAGCATCGCGTCCATCTTGATTGGACTCAGTATGTTTGGCGCGCTCTTTATCAGTGCCACATCGCCTATTGGCTTTACGGATAGCTTGTTTGAATCGGTATCGGCCTTGGCAACGGTAGGTCTTACTGCCGGTGCCACCGGAAGTTTAAGCATTCCCGCCAAGATCCTCATCATTATTTATATGTATTTCGGCCGTGTAGGCGTGCTGACGATTAGTCTTGGCTTCCTGATGGGAGATAAAGCGCAAGAGCGCTTCCGCTATGCGTATACCAACCTGCTTATCGGTTAGGAGGAATAGAATGAAATCCTATATTGTAATTGGTCTGGGCCGATTTGGCGCTGAAGTTGCCCGCCGTTTGTATGAGCTGGGCTGCGAGGTGCTGGCTGTAGATAATCATGCCGATCTGGTGCAGCAGATCAGCGCAGATGTGACCCATGCAGTGGTGGCCGATGCCAGAGACAAAGAGGTACTCAGAGCATTGGGCATCAAGGAGTTTGATTGCGCCATCGTCGCCATCGGCGGAAGTTTGGCAGATAGTGTTCTGGCAACCATGAATGTAAAAGAATTGGGTATCCCCAAAGTGGTCTGCAAGGCCCATGATGAGACCCACCGGCAGGTGCTCTTGAAGTTGGGTGCTGATCAGGTGGTAATTCCGGAACAGGAACAGGCTGTCCGGCTTGCCAGAAGTTTGTCGTCCCATAATGTATTGGATTATATTGAACTGTCCAGTGAGTACGGTATCGTTGAAGTGCCGGCACCCAAGAACTGGGTGGGCAAGAGTTTGAAGGAACTGAATGTCCGGGCAAAACTGGGTCTGAACATTCTGGCGGTCAAGCAGGGGACTAAGATCAATATTTCCCCCGCTGCTGACTATGCAATTGAAGGAGCGGACATTTTGGTAGTGCTGGGTAATACTGCAGCATTGGAGAAGGTGCAGAAACTGTGATGGAGCAAAGAATTACTGCCCGGAAAAACCCCTTAATTCAGCAGGTAAGAAAATTGCTGTCTTCCCGGAAAGAGCGGGAGCAGGCAGGCTTGTTCGCTGCTGACGGTGTCAAGCTTTTAGCGGAAGCGGTCCGCTGGTGGCCCGGTCTGGATACGGTCATATTATCCGATGGCGTGGATGCGCAGGTGCCCGAAGGTGTTCGGACAGTGCGTGTTCCTCAGGAGATCATGGAATATATTTCCCCTATGCAGACCCCCCAAGGGGCGCTGTTTCTGTGCCGCCTGCCGGCAGAGAGGGCATTTGCTCCGAAACCGGGGATACTTTTGCTGGATGGAATTCAAGACCCGGGCAATTTAGGAACGATCTTGCGTACAGCGGATGCCTTGGAAGTTCCAGTGGTGCTGTTGGAAGGCTGTGCCGATCCTTACAGCCATAAGGTAGTCAGAGCGTCCATGGGTGCGGTATTCCGCATGGAGATTGTACAGGCTTCT
>JAZOLX010000070.1:0-3748 GCA_045653485.1 Faecousia sp.
TTACGACGGTGTGATCCCGGAAGGATTCGATGTAATCACCCTACCGGATGCCGACTATCTGATGTTCCAGGGGGAACCGTTTGACGAGGAAGATTATTGCGACGCCATTTTTGCCGTTCAGAACGCTATGAACCGCTACGAACCAGCTGTGATCGGCTACTGCTGGGATGACCTTAGCCCCCGGATTCAGCTGGAGCCGATTGGCGCACGAGGCTATATCGAAATGAGAGCTGTGCGAAAAGAACAGGAGTGAAAAAGACATATAAAAATAGCCGATGAGGAATCAATCAAAACCTCATCGGCCGTTTACATTTATCGGACTACGGAAGAATGGCTATAGATGTAGAATTCCTCCTGGCTGGGCATCCATTTCTTTTCCTTGAGTGGAAATGTAGCATCGAAGGCTTCCACGGCGGCGGTATCCTCGCAGCAATCCGCCGCGGTGCTGGGGATGTACATCCAATTCTTGCCTTCCAGCGCACCGGGGACAATCTCTGCCACCAGTAGCGCAGTAGGGAAATTACCGGGAACCACAAAGCTGACATTTTTCTTTTTGCAGCTGACAAATCCACGGCTGACATAGTTGCCCGGATTGCCGAAATTGATGTTCACATCGTAACTCATCTTGCGAGCCGCCTCAAAGGAATGCTCGATGAGGATCTTGCCCAGCTTCTGCCGCTGATACTTCGGAGCAACGCACAGCGGGCCAAAGGAAAGGATCTCCTTCCGTTCGCCGCTTTCATCCTCCAGCCAAGCCTTGGTGTACATGATATTGCCAACAATCTCGCCGCCCTTTTCTAAAACGAAGGCCAGTTCCGGAATGAAGTCCGGATGAGAACGCATCATGTGGACATAGTAATGCTCATCCGCACCGGGCTTGTACACATTCCAAAAGGCTTCCCGGGTCAGTTCTTCAACCGCACGGTAGTCCTTTTCAGTTTCCAAACGAATCGTTACATCATTCATTGTTCTTTCCTCCAATCAGGCAATCGTAAATCATAACAAGTCCTGCGCTGAGCAGGATGCCGCCAATGATATCCGTCAGCCAATGCACGCCGGAAATAAGTCTACCAATTACCATAAACGCAGTAAATGCGGCTATCGCTATGGAAACGCATTTGCGTAACACAGGCTGTTTGATGCGATCACGCAGCTGCATCATAGCGGTGGGCATGACGCACAACACAAGCAACGTTGTGGAAGATGGATAGGATGCTTCCAGATATCCCTCGATCAGCACTGGCCGGTAATTGACTACATAACTTTCAAAAAACAGGTATACTGCCAATGTGACAATATAGAATCCGCCCAGGATCAGAATGCTGCGATCGACTTTTAGAATGGATTTTCTTTTGATCCACTGTGCAAGTCCCAGTACCGCAAACCCAAAACCAAAGGCCACCGGCACCAAGCCCAGCCAATCCGTGATGGTATAAAGGGACATGTGTGTCCCGGTAAGGCTGTGGACAAAGCCGTTTAGCGTTGCAAAGCCAACGGTTGAAGCCTGCGGTCCAACCGGCTGCACATCGATCAGACTGATCGCAGTGGTCCATAGCACAAATGCCCCAAGCAAACCAAGCGCGACGCAAAATTTCCGTTTCTTCATTTTCTGACCTTCTTTGTATGTATTTGGCTTTCGCCTGCCTACAGACTAAAGAAAGACGGTCAAAAATACAAGAAACAGGCCGTCACATCGGTGATACGCCTCGTGTCATTGCTTTTTGATCAGCATAACCACCTTGATTGCCAGGAAAATGAACAAAAACGCTGCCGCATAAGGTTGCGAGCTAACGATAAAGAGGAGCACTCCTACTGCATTTAACACCAAAGATATAATGTTCTTATTCCGTAGCCAAAATTTATCCCGGTAATTCTGGAGGGCAAGGGTCAGAATTCCGATTACTATTATACCGATTACAGCTACAAAGTAAGCTACTTTCAAATAAGGAGCCATGCCCGCCAGGGATGCGAGAGAAACTGCCTGTACATAACCATCTGCCTTTTGCCCGAAGAACGGGACAAAAAAGAACATTGCAACACTCAAGTCAAGCAAACCAAACACCAAGTTACAAAGATGCATTTGCCTTTCTTTCTGATCTTCTTCGGCTATGCTCAGTACCTCTTCACTGGATAACAGTTCGTCAATGGTTACGGAGAAGAATTTTGCGATTGCTTTCAGTGAATCGATATTGGGATATCCTCTGCCCGACTCCCACTTTGAGATGGCGGTGCGGGACACAAAAAGAGATTCCGCCAGATCTTCTTGCGTAAGTCCTTTTTGCTTTCTCAGTTCCTGTAATTTTTCATGAAACTCCATAATCCGTTACTCTTTCTCACATATACATTTTGTATTTTCAATCCATTTTTTGCACCAGGCAAACAAGGTTTCAGACATGCTTTCAAACTCTACAGAGTCGCCATTTTTTAGAGTCAAAAAGGTATCTATGATCAGTCGTTCGTTCGGCGCAACAACTGGAAGTAAATCCTTTTGGGGGCGAATGTACTTGCCTGTTTGTTGAAAAGCGATTGCTTGGACAACAAAGGAAGCAGATTTGTATAACCCTCTCAGAATTTCCTCACTTTTTTCGTACAGCATATTATGCACACAGCCATGGTAGATATTGCAGGCACCGATTTTGATCGCACGCATAACAGCCGTGGTATCAATCAAAGGTAGCAACGCATCCAAACTTCCCTGAATCGGCTTGGTATCATAATAGAACTGGAAAAGATCCGAAGGCTCCCAATTCAGAAGTTCATCTTTTCCGGAAAGGAAACCGCAGATCAGCTCCCGGTGCGATAATGTGTTCAGCATCCTATTGTAGGCTTCAATATCTTTCGCAGACAATTCATCCAGGATAACTACCACATCAATATCACTGGTTTCTGTGGCTTCTCCACGACCATAGCTTCCCTGCAAACCGACGAACCATACACGGTCACCGAACGTTTCTTGCAGGGCTTTTAGAAATGTATCCATCCAACTAGAAACATCGATCAAATTGCTCACCCCATTATTTCGAATTCCTTGAACTAATCATATCATACTTTTATTCAATTATCCAGTAATGCTTTGTAGCGAAAAATAATAACCTGGCCAAGGTAGAATAGCTATGGTGAGGTGTTTGTTATAAAGTGCACTTATATTATTCATTAGCGGAAAATATCTCTAATAATTAGCGACAAAATAAAAAACCTGAAGGATTTCTAGCACTTAGGCTTGACTTCTTGTCTTACAATAATTATAATGTAAGTGTGTGAGGTGGTAGTGCAATGAGAACTGGAAGACCGAAGATGGAAAATGCGAAGCGGAAAACAATTACGATTCGCTTATCTGAGGATCTTTACAAGAAAATCATTGAATATGCTGCCCAGCACAAATTGTCAAAGACAGATGTTGCCTTGCAAAGCTTGGAGAAATTTTTATCCAAGGAAAAGTAAGTGCTATGGAATCCTTCTTTATCATTTCATAAAGGAGGAATTGACATGGCAAAAACACGTAAAGATGACCGAGGAAGGGTACTTAGGAAGGGAGAGGTTCAGAGAGCTTCGGACAAGCGGTATATGTACACTTACACCGATCCTCTGGGACGGCGCAGGTTCATATACGCAAATGATCTGACAGAGCTTCGTGAAAAGGAAAAGAAACTGGTTAAGGACCAGATGGATGGCTTGGATCTGTATGTAGCCGGTAAGGCTACGGTCAACGATACCTTTGATCGTTATCTTTCCACCAAGTTTCAGCTGA
>JAZOLX010000071.1:0-9306 GCA_045653485.1 Faecousia sp.
ATCCGTGATTTTGGATGTGTAGTCAAGCACGAAGCAAGAAGGATATGCAAAGTAAGAGTCCGATTTGTTGTACACATATTCTGTATGTTGAAATCTGGAATAGAAATCCACTTGACTTTATCGAACAACTGTTCTAATATAGTAGAACGAACGTTCTAGAAAGTCAAGTGGAAATGGAGGAATATGTGTGCGGCAATATTTGTGCATTGATCAAAAAAGTTTCTACGCAACAGTAGAATGTGTTGCGCGTGGTTTGGACCCTATGACTACGAATCTTGTTGTAGCAGATCCTGATCGATCCAGGAATACTATTTGCTTGGCAGTTTCACCCAGCATGAAAGCGCTGGGCGTAAAGAACCGTTGCCGGATGCGGGACATTCCTCCGAACATTCCCCACATTGTAGCGCCTCCAAGGATGCAGCTTTACATCGACTGTGCGGCGGCTATCCATGGAGTGTTCTTAAAATACATTGCGCCTGAAGATATCTATACCTATTCCATTGATGAGTCTTTTATTGATGTAACACCCTATCTAAAGCTGTATGGCAAGACAGCAAGAGAACTGGCCAAAGAGATTATCCAGTCAGTCAGAGAGATTGTGGGGACAGTATCGACCTGTGGCATCGGCACCAATATGTACCTTGCCAAAATTGCACTGGACATCCTTGCTAAACACGACCCAGAGTTTATTGCAGAACTGGATGAAGAATCCTATCAGAAGGAATTGTGGGATCACAGACCGTTGACGGACTTCTGGCGCATTGGCCCAGGAACGGAGCGAAGACTCCGCAATCACGGTCTTACAACTCTTCGGGATATTACCATGTGTAATGAGGATCTGTTGTACCGCTGGTTTGGCGTGGATGCCGAATTACTGATCGACCATGCGTGGGGGAGGGAACCGGTAACCATTGCAGATATCAAGAATTATGAGTCAAAGACCAAAAGCTTATCCAGTTCTCAGGTACTGCAGCGCGACTACAAGTTTGAAGAAGCAGAAGTGATAGTCAAGGAAATGATAGACCAGTTATGTTTAGATATGACGGCCAAGAAACTCGTGACAGATAGCGTAACTCTTTTTGTGGGTTATTCGCTTTCTCAGGGAGTCTTCGGCACAGGCGGCTCTGTGCGACTCGCGACGCAAACCAATGCGGCTAGTGTGATTCTGCCGGCTGTGGCAAAACTATACCGCTGTATCACCAATCCAACATTGGCAATACGGCGGGTAGGGTTAACCTGCAATGATGTGCAGGAAGACCGTGAAGAACTGCAGCTTAATATGTTTGAGGATGTGACAAAACAGCTCCGTAACAAAGCACTCCAGGAAACTATGTTGGAGATTCGGGCAAAGTATGGAAAGAACGCAATTCTCAAAGGAATGAACTTTGATGAAGCAGCAACAGGAAGAGAGCGTAACACGCAGATAGGAGGCCACCGTGGCGGTAAAAATGACTATTAGAACACCAATGCCAATCAAAATGCGAGTAAAACAGTTTGCAATGTTTGATGCAATGAAAGGACTAACAGAGGCAATAGCTGAAAAAGAAGAGTCCTATATACCAAGAAAGGAATTATCGGAAAGCAGAATTGAAGAAATCAATCAACAGCTTCAAATGCTTCAAAAAGGGGATAGAGTAAATTTATTGTACTACTGTTCTTATGGAAGACAATATCGAGAAGCAACGGGAATAATAGTAAGAATTGATTTGTTCTGGAATGAGTTACAAGTAGGAGAAACTGTGATTGGATTTTCAGAGATAGACGAAATTAGAAAGAGTGAAACATTGTAAGAGATTAAATCGCTGAGTATTCGTACACGAAAGAAGTTGGGTAGCCTGGTTATCGATATTAGCAAGAATACTTATCAGATCATACCGAACGGTTTATAGCTGCGGGACTCTCTCTGGATTTTCTTAGTAGAATGGCAAAAGCTGTTTCTGCGCTTCAGTCTGCAGGGTATGAATCTTACAACCAGCTTTATGGGTATGTCATGCATGGAAATGTTCAGTATATTACCCGACATGGTGGTGCTAGAGAGATTGTGAAAAATATGGATGTAAAGGATATTAATACATTTCTTAAGTATTACAAATTGGATGAATGAAAGAATGATATTGACAGCACAAAACCGCTTCCTAATTCAATTTGGGGAGCGGTTTTATTACATATGTATTAACATGAATTCCAATTACAAGTACTGTGGGTTACAATTTTTGTAGGTAAAATTATATTCATAAAATTCTGTCATAAATCCAAAGGATGGTTACTATTCAGTCGGACGTTTCTGAGTTAATATATAAATAAGATGTGTTTTTAATGATAAAATGATTTCATTATAAGTAAATATATCAAAATAGGAGGGACTCTTTTTGAATAGTTATTTCTTCTCCGCCCCTGGCCGCACTGAAATCAGTGGTAACCATACGGACCACCAGCACGGCTGTGTTTTGGCAGCAGCTGTGAATTTGGAGACAGTAGCGGAAGTAATTATACTGGATGATCCTACAATTATTATCCACTCCGAAGGCTATCCGTCCGTTCGAATTGATCTGAACGATTTGGAAGTTCATCCCGAGGAAGCGAATACGACCAAAGCGTTGGTACGTGGTGTGGCAGCAGCATTCCAGCAGCGTGGTGCTGAGGTGAAAGGCTTCTTGGCTAAGGTACGTTCTACAGTCCTTCCGGGTAGCGGCCTGTCCTCCTCCGCAGCATTTGAGGTGCTGATGGGTACTATTATGAACGAGTTATTCTTTGATAAAAAAATGACTCCCGTAGAGCTCGCACAGATCGGTCAGTGGTCGGAAAATGTCTACTTCGGTAAGCCGTGTGGTTTGATGGATCAGACAGCATCTGCTGTAGGAGGCATGGTGTTTATTGACTTCTGTGACCCCCAAAAGCCTGTTGTTGAGAAGATTGATTTTGATTTCGAACAGGCAGGTCACGCCTTGTGTATCATTGACTGCGGCGCTGACCATTCGAATTTGACTGAAGAGTATGCAGCAATTCCCTATGAATTGAAGGAATTGTGCCAGCTTTTTGGAAAGGAAGTTCTCCGTGATATTCCGGAGGAGGAATTCTTTAAAAAGCTTACGTTTGTTCGCCATAAGATTTCTGACAGGGCGATTCTCCGTGCAATCCACTTCTACCAGGAGAACAAGCGTGTTCAGAAACAGGTAGAAGCACTGAAGATAGGAGATTTCGATATGTTCCTGCAGCTGGCTAAGGAATCTGGCCGTAGCTCCTGGATGTACCTGCAGAATATTACTCCTGCGGGTAGCATCGAACACCAGGATATGGCACTGGCTTTGGCAATGTGCGATACTCTGCTGGCAGGACGCGGTGCTTTCCGTGTCCACGGCGGTGGTTTTGCAGGCACGGTCCAGGCATTTGTTCCCAAGGATATCTTGGAGACTTTCAAATCTGGTATCGAAGAAGTATTCGGAGCATCCAGTTGTCACGTGCTGTCAATCCGTAATGTGGGTGGTATCCGAGAAAAGTAAGAGACATAAGCACTTAGCGAGGAACTCTATAAACTACTACCATATAATTGAAGGAGTGAAATGCTGTGAATAAGAATTATCATCAAAATCCGGCTATTTTACATGTGGGTTGTGAAGATCCCCATGCATATTTGATTCCTTATCAAAGTAGCGAGTGTGCTGCGTTAGATATAAGAGAGGATAGTAATCGTTTTGTATCGCTATGCGGTGAGTGGGATTTTCGATTTTTTTCATCGGTTGATAAGGTGGTAGATCCTATAGATTCATTTGATTCACAATGGGACCGCCTGAAGGTACCTATGAGTTGGCAGATGATGCTGGAACGGGAATATGATAAGCCGTTCTATGATGATACCAATTATCCAATTCCTGTGGATCCGCCCTACGTTCCACGTGAGAATCCTTGTGGTCTGTATCGAAGATTTTTCGAAATTGACGATGCGACAATGAAACAGAAGAAAACTTATCTTGTGTTCGAAGGTGTGGACTCGTGCTTCTATTTGTATATAAATGGAAGATTCGTAGGATACAGCCAGGTCAGTCATTCCACATCAGAGTTCTTAATTTCTCAGTATTTAAAAGAAGGTATCAATGAAATCCGAGTTCTAGTGTTAAAATGGTGTGATGGTACATACCTAGAGGACCAGGATAAGATACGCTTATCAGGTATTTTCCGTGAGGTGTATCTGCTGCACCGGGATCCAATTCATATCCGTGACCTTTACATCCGTACCACAGTTTCTGACACCCTGGACGAGGCTGAGGTTGATATACAGGTGGAGGCTACAGGCGAAGGAAAAATTCTGTATGAACTTTTGGATGTAACAATGAACTGCATTGGCCAAGGGACTGTTGATTCATTGGACGGCAAGGCTGAGTTTAAACTAACTATAAAGGATCCAATGTTATGGTCTGATGAAACACCCTTCCTTTACAAACTCTTTATTTCTTGTGGTGAGGAGCATTTTTGCCAGTTTGTTGGCATCCGGCGCTTTGAAATCAAAGGGCGGGTGATCTATGTAAATGGAAAGGCAATTAAAGCAAAGGGAATGAACCGTCATGACAGTCATCCTGAGCTGGGTGCTGCAGTTTCCATGGATCATATGATAAAGGATCTATATATTCTTAAGGCAAATAATGTAAATATGGTCCGAACTGCTCACTACCCTAATGATCCTAGACTTTTGGGGCTTTGCGATAAACTGGGATTTTATGTTTGTGACGAGGCTGATGTGGAATCTCATGGAATGGACTTTGCCGATGGGTATGGCAGAAATTCATTAAGTGATGACCCAGCATGGACAGAGGCCTATTTAGATCGCGGAAGGCGGCTTATGGAGCAGGATAAGAACCATGCGTGTGTGATTATGTGGTCTGTGGGCAACGAGAGTGGCATCGGACAGAATCTAAAGAGAATTGCTGATTATTTTCATGCTCGAATGCCTGGGTGTATCGTGCATAGCGAAAGGTACAATTTTATTGAACACCTGCTTTCAGTGAAGAACCCGGAAGTAGAAGGCTTTGAGAGATACCTAGAAGAGCCATATATCGATATTGACAGTCGTATGTACGCATCGCCGGAGGATTGTCTAAAAAAGTATGTGAAGGACGAAAATCGGGTGCGCCCCTATTTTTTGTGTGAGTTTAGTCACGCTATGGGCAACGGTCCCGGTGATCTTGCGGCATATTGGGATCTAATTTGGGAATACGATTGCTTCTTTGGTGGCTGTGTATGGGAATTTTGCGACCATACGATTAATGCAGGAACCCCGGAGAACCCTATTCATTTGTACGGCGGTGACTTCGGAGATATTCCAAACGGTGCCAATTTCTGTGCAGATGGTATGGTATATCCTGACCGCAGGTTGCATAATGGTATGCTGGAATATAAGCAGATCATCCGCCCCTGTGTAATGAAGCAGTTTAATCAGAAAACAGGAGAGATCCGGCTGCTTAACAGAAAATACTTCACAGATCTTTCGAATTTGGATCTATATTGGACAGTAGAAATTAACGGTGTAAAGGTAAAGGAAGGACGTATCATAGGACTGAACATTCCTCCTCAGGAGGAGAAAAGCTATATGCTTCCAATTCAGGATTTGACTTTAGACTCCGAATATTGCTATCTAAATTTGTCTTTCCAGACCAATGAACTGAAACCTTGGGCGGCTAAAGGACATGAGGTTGGAAAAGAGCAGGTGCGCTTATTGCCGGCAGAAGTGACTACTAAGGCAAAGATACCGCTTTCTTCCATACTTGTAATGGAAGATACGGATGCTTTTTTCGTGGTACGTGATGGAGAAGTGGAGTATCGTATAGACCGCTTTACAGGCAACCTGTGTCGCATAAAGGAAAAAGGAGAGGAACTGCTGAAATCTCCTGTAAAAGTTAATATATGGAGAGCTCCAACTGATAATGATCGTAATCTGCGGGTAGAATGGGAAAAGTGTGGATATGATCGCATGTGGACGGATTGTCGTTTTTGTGAATGTGAGGAGTATTCAACGCAGAAAATCGTGGTAGTAGCCGCACTGGTAATTTGTGCAACATCCTTTTCTGTATTAGCGGATGTAAAAGTGCGGTATATATGGGAGCCGGGTCAGGGTGTCAAACTTTCTTATGAAGTAAAGATGCGGCGGAAACTGGAAGTGACATTACCACGATTAGGCATTGAATTTATGATGCCAGTAGGATTTGAATACCTTCGATACTTTGGGTTGGGTCCCATGGAATCCTATCAGGATAAACGGCTGGCGTCCACCATGGGATTATATTCTTCTACGGTTAGTGATCATTTTGAGCCTTATATTAAACCTCAGGAAAATATGGCCCACGCCGATACCGTATGGGTTGAGCTGCGTGACAATAACAGTAGGGGAATACGAGTCCTTAAAACCGAAGAAACAACATCATTCAGTTTTAACTGCTCCCATTATACACCTATGCAGATGACGAAAACGCTGCATCGGCATGAGCTGAAACCGATTTCGGAAACGGTGGTTAATGTAGATTGGAAACAATGTGGTATAGGGTCTAACTCCTGTGGTCCTCAACTTGCAGAAGAGTATAAGTTAAAAGGTGAATATTTTACATATTCCTTTAGATTGATTCCCTTTAGTGAGGAAACAGACCCGTTTGACTTGTTATCATGAACTAGGAGGAATGATTATGAGAACGATATTCCCAAAAGTTGAGCACGGTATCGTAAACCGTGTGCAAGGATCGAATTTCGGTTATCAGGCATGGGGAACCGTGGCAAGGGATGAAGAAGGAACACTTTACATTGTGACATCGGGATTCCGTATACATCACGTCTGCCCCTTTGGTAAAACTGTAATGTACATCAGTAAAAACAATGGTAAAACCTGGTCACCGCCTATTGTGATCAACGATACCTATATGGATGACCGAGATGCAGGTATCCTGTACTTGGGCAATGGTAAGATGGTGGTTTCTTGGTTTACCCATTCTGCTTATAATTATACAAAGCATTATCGTGAATGGATCATTAGTGATGCCGGCAAAATGGCAGAAAATATGGTGACTGGTGCGCTGGATGATTATGCTGCATTGCCTGCAGAAGAGCAGATTGCAGGCTCATATATCAGGGTGTCTGAGGACTATGGTATGACCTGGGGCGAGACAATATATATACCGATTACAGCGCCTCATGGTCCTACTCTATGTAAGGATGGCTCTCTGATCTACCTTGGAATTGAGACCTATGAAACTGATAGAATCCGGTTTAGGGAATTGACCGGTGGAAATGAAAATGCATCTCTGTATCGGAGTCGTGACGGTGGGTATACCTGGACACTGGAATCTAAAATAGCTGCACCCAATTGGTTAAGTGAAAATCAGTATCTGGATGAGCCTCATGTACTGGAGCTACCTGATGGAAAGATTCTGGGAGCATTCCGAATTGAGGGCGCAAATCCTTATAGCATTGGATTCTGCATGTCAGAAGACGGCGGTAAGACCTGGAGTGAGGTGTATCCTACAGGGATTAGCGGATCACCACCACATCTGATGCTACACTCTTCGGGGGCACTGATCTGCTCCTATGGCAGACGGGAAGCTCCCTGCGGAGAGCGGGCTATTGTCAGCTATGACTTTGGAAAGACATGGACGGAGGACTATGTTCTTCATAATCCAAAAAATGAAACAGACGGCGACTTGGGATATCCCTCCACGGTGGAGCTGGATGATGGAAGTCTGATGACGGTGTACTACCAGAAATATGAGGACGATAAAAAATGCTCCATGTTGTATACAAAATGGCAGCTGGAGGAGAAATAATAACAGAATTAAGTAATCGCTGTAATTCTTTATTCGTTAATTATTTGCGATTGTTTTTGGGAATTAATAGTGAAAAGATAAATGTTTTAATATGGCAGAAGTTGAAAAAACGGAAAATGTACATGCCGGTATTTACAAACGGACAACAGAAGGTACAGCATCCTTCTTAAAGTTTGCTCACCGGGTAAATTTGGAGGTATCCAAATGAAAGTTTTAGTTACCGGTGGCGCTGGATATATTGGTAGTCACACTTGTGTGGAGCTGATCGAAGTAGGTCATGAGCCTGTTGTCATTGACAATCTGTGTAATTCCAATTCCGAGAGTTTGAATCGTGTAAAGATGATTACCGGTAAGGATGTGCCTTTCTACGAGGGTGATGTCCGTGATGCGGCTCTACTGAACAAGATCTTTGACGAGCACGCAATTGAGTGTGCTATTCATTTTGCAGGTCTAAAGGCAGTGGGCGAATCCGTTGCCAAGCCTCTGGAGTACTATGAGAATAACCTGTGCTCCACCATGACCTTGTGCCGTGTGATGGCAAAACGCGGCGTCAAACGAATTGTCTTCTCTTCCTCCGCAACGGTTTACTCCGGTGACAACGAGATGCCGCTGCGGGAAACCTCCAAGACCGGCAATTGCACCAATCCCTACGGCTGGACCAAGTACATGGGCGAGCAGATTCTGCGGGATCTGACGGTTGCTGACCCCCAGTGGTCTGTGGTGTTGCTGCGCTACTTTAACCCCGTGGGCGCCCATGCAAGCGGTCTCATCGGTGAGCATCCCAACGGTATCCCCAACAATCTGATGCCCTTCATCTCCCAAACTGCCATTGGCAAGCGCCATCATTTGAATGTGTTTGGTAACGACTACGATACCCATGACGGCACCGGTGTTCGTGACTATATCCATGTGGTTGACCTGGCTAAGGGCCATGTTGCCACCGTATCCCATCTGATGGCTAATAAGGGCGAGAGCGTATTCAACTTGGGTACCGGCACCGGTTACTCTGTGCTGGATATGGTCAAGGCCTTTGAAACTGCAAACGGAATCCCCGTGCCTTACGAAATTGCCCCCCGCCGCCCCGGTGATCTGGCTACCTGCTATGCAGACCCTGCCAAGAGTGCGGAAGTCTTAGGTTGGAAGGCTACCAAGGATCAGACCGACATGTGCCGCGATGCCTGGAACTGGCAGAGTAAGAATCCTAATGGATACGATGATACTTAATTGTTGTCCGTGGGTGAAATTTTACTTTAATTTTCCTAATTAAGCAAAATTCCCCGGTGAGAACTGTTTGTTCTCGCCGGGGAACTTTTATATCAGAGTTATCTTGGCATATTATGACTGAATTTTTCCCACTGCGTGATTACAGTCAGGCAAATAACAGCACCAGCGGCAGCTATTCCTGCCCACGGGAGGGAAGTATTATGCCAGCCCATGGAGTCGGACAAGTGGACAATACCGTATGTAGAAAGAGCCAACCCACATAGGTGCAGCTGTTCAGTATGCC
>JAZOLX010000072.1:0-51143 GCA_045653485.1 Faecousia sp.
TATCCGATTCCTGCCCCTCGGACATTTCGGCATCCAACCGCAGAATCTCCTCCAGTTCTTCTGTTGCCATGGAGTTATATTTCGCAAAGTCAATGGTTCCACGGTTCTGATTCTCGGACATTCTGTTTCCTCCTTCCATACATGTATGTATTTAGACTGCCACATGGTGACATTAAAGTTTGATCCTTCGCTGCAAAGTTTCCTTTGCCCGCTGTACACGCTTCTTACAAGCGCTGACAGTAATGTTCCTAGACCTTGCCATTTCCTCGTGAGACCGGCCCTCAATTGCCATTTCCGCCAGGAGTTTGAATTCCTCCGTATCTGCCACATTCTCATACAGAACACTTAGGTCGACCCGGTCCTCCGAAAAAGAGAACTCTTTGATCTGGGTCATCAAGTACCTTTCTATGATCCGTCTCGCTGTTGCCCGATTGCTCTGGATATTTCGGATGGTGTATTTCAACGCCTGAACAAGCCATCCCCGGGGGTTGGGACTGCCGCACAACTGCTCCGGCTTCTGGCAGGCAATGCGGAATGTCTCCTGCACCGCTTCCTCAGCCAGCGCTTCATTATCCAGGTTGCTGCAGGCATAGGCCATCAGCTTGTCAAACATTTCTAAATAAAGCGATTCAATTTGCTTACTTTGCTCTGAATTCATTTCTGACCAACACCTTCCTTCCCTTTCATATTCTATCAAGTGAACGTTTGCTTTTCAACATTATTCTTAATTCTCTGACAAAAACTGTCACCTTTTCGTGTTTAAACATATATAGATATCAGTGTTTGGTAGAACACTAAAATGTGCGTTTAAGGAGGCAGGGTATTGGATAAACAAGCATTGGGTCAAAGGCTTCGTGACGCCAGAAAGAAGAAGGGCTATACCCAGCAAATGCTGGCGGACAAGGCAGATATCGGCGCGGTCTATCTTGGCGAGATTGAACGGGGCGTCAAGTTTCCAAGCATCAATAGCTTCATCAAAATCATCGAGGCGCTGGAAATTTCTGCAGACTATATCCTTCGGGATGAACTGACTTCCGGAAAAGCATATGTTTATGACGAGATAACCGAAAGGCTAAAGGATCTCACCCCTAAGGAAAGGAAAACAGCTGTCGATATTCTGGATGCATATCTGAAAAATCTCGACTAAAAAAATCAGGAGACACAAAAATGTGTCTCCAAATTTCATTTTTGTGAAAACCACGACAAATTGCGACCGTTTTCGCACAGCACATGCTGTATTCTGTGCCTATAGCATCAAATACATGCTATAGGCTTACAGAAAGGATACAGTATCATGATTACAACACAAACAGTGCTGGATCAGTTGGCAGGAAAAGGCATCGTGAACGCACTGCTGATCACATTGGCAGAAAATTATGAGGACTTTGCCAAGGAGAAAAAACAATACGAAGACGCGATGAAATTACTGGAAAGTGAGCTTGCGGATTCTGAAATCCCTTCCGTCAGGGATGTGGCGGAAGCGATTGAGCGGCAAACAGCCTCAAATTTACTCTTTTCCGGAATTCTCGGTCTCAAGGCAAATCTGGATAATTTCATTGATCCGGTGGCCAGAAATTTTTTGGATACGGATTATGAAATATTCCTTCGGGAGCAGACTGCCAGCCAGCTTCCGGAGTATAGGTCTGCACAGCAGGTGCGGGACCGGTTCTTCGCCGCTCTGTCTCCCGAGCAAAGAGAAACATATGAAGCGGTAGCATCCTATGTCAATTACTTAGAAACAGTAGGTCCAAAGCTGGCACATTACTATGGCTATTTGCTCGGTAATGCGCTTTTATACAGGATCGTTCCGGGGTATCACCGGGATACTGTCCAGACTACACGATACAGCATCATGCTACAAGAATACATTGGAAAGCAATTTCCATGGTGAATCAGCACTTTGATTAATATAAACAAAAAGCCGCCGGGAGCGGCTTTTTGTTTTCTGCGGTTACACAGTTACAGATAATTGAAGAACAAATTGCCCCAAGTCACAAGGTATTTGTGAAACTGCTGTAGGAGTCGGAGGATAGAACCGTGTCCGTAATTCTTCTTGTATGCTTTCACGAAGCTCTGCAAGTCCTTGTGTGATGTCAATGCAGCTACAGTTAATTTCCGGGAAGTCAGGCAGTGTTAGCTCTGTCATAAAACCAAGTGTCTGCGTGACCAATACGGGATAGGTTAAGTCGGCGGAAGTATGCTGTTGTGCATTGAAAAGGTTTTCCATAAGAGCCATACCAGCTTGTTTATGGTCATCCAAAATATGACTATATGTGTCCATAGTAAAAGAGACTGAGGCATGTCCCATAATTACGGACAGCGTTTTCATATCCATACCTTCCTCTGTTGCTCTGGATGCAAATGTGTGGCGCAGAGCGTGGAATGTGAAATGCGGGAGACCACTAAGAGCAAGAATTTGATTATAATAATCCTTGAAAGTGCGCGGCTCTATATACCCCCCGTACGGATTTGTAACAAGGAAACCGCTGTCGCAATAGGTATCGCCAGCAGTAGCACGATCATTCTGCTGAATTAGTTTCCAACCCTGTAGATCCTGTATGATCTGGGGAATCAAAGGAATTGAGCGTATTGAATTTTGAGATTTGGGTGACTGTATTACAATCTCCGTACTAGGCTCATTGGGATTTATCGGACGTGTGGTTTTGTTCAATCGACTCAGTGTGCGACGTACATACAGACGGCGGCCTTGAAAGTCAATATCCTCCCATCTGAGGCCCAAAAGCTCTCCCAACCGCAAACCGGTGAAAAGCACCATGCGAATAAAAACACCGTAACGGTGCTGATAGCTGGCTTGGATCAGCCGCATCTGCTCGTCACGGTTAAGTATGATTATTTGAGGTCTATCTCCACGGGGGAGATTTACAGAAGATGCCGGGTTGCTGTTAATATATCCTTCTGCTACTGCAAAATCTAATGCCCTGTGGAGGAAGAGGTTTAAGTTGGCGATGGTTTTTGGTGCCAAGCCTTCCTGTTCGGCTTTGTAGTTGTAATAAATCTGTAGGATTCGCGGGGTTAGTTCTTGTAACAGGACATTTCCCAGCGCAGGTTTAAAATGTACCCGGATATAGCTTTCATAGGAGAGATATGTACTCTGCTTCAGCGTATTTTTCATATATAGTTCGAGGCAAAGATCTAACCAGTCACCTAATGCAATACGGGTAAAGTTGTTTGGGGTAGTGTCGTTGATGTAAGACATTTGATTCAGAAGCATCACTGCTTCTTCTTTTGTATTCGCGTACTTGGATATTCGTTTAGGTTTCCCTGTCATAAAATCGTGGGATGTTGTAACCCGCACTTCGTATCTGCCATCAGCGCGCTGACGAATATTTCCTTCTTTGTTTGCTCTGGTTTTTGCCATTATTTATCACCTCTGTAAGTTTTGGATGCAGTGCTGTAGTGGCTCTGCTTTATAGAGATAATATGCAGTTGTTATATACCACTATACAGATGCTGACCCTTTACAGAGGAGTTGTGCAGAGATTAACTTTTTACAAAGATCATCCAATAAATAACTACTAGCAAGTGTAGGAAGGGTCTGCTATACTGAATTATAGAAAAATGTCCACCATGTCCAACTTGTCCACCTATTTCAGAATATAGTTTTTAGTGTATTTATACGCTAAAATGGTTGGACAAGGTGGACATATTAGAAAGAAAGGCGGAATTAGAAATATGAAAGGGAACGATAAAGCCGAAAGCATTCCAAACCAATGGATGAATTTGCCAACGGATTCATCAATGAACAGGTTTTGCGAAGATTATTATAGACAGATTAAACCTCGCACAAAACCTGCGGCAGGAACTGTTCGGGAAGCACTGATTTCTTTGGAAGAGAATAACAAGGACTCCAGTTTATCTATTTATGCTTCTATATTTGCAAAACGAGAGAGGAATGAGCGGGGAAAGAGCACAACTATCCCTAGAGCTGTTTTTTGGGAAGTTCAGGATTTGATGAAGATAATCCTTTATACATACCAAATGGATAAGGCTCCTAGGGGAGAAGGCCATGCTGCACTTGTGTTCGATGAATTGGCTGATGCCTTGAAACAGGGCGGCTTTGATGATTTACAGGAAGATTATATCAAACTAAAAATGTTAAACAGTGCAGGCATTCAAGAGAAGTTGATTAATGAATTGGAAGATAACCTACAGAAGCGTTGGAATCTACTAAAGAAATTGGCTATTTCTGATAAGCTTTTACAGACGACACGAAATCTAAGAGTAGTTTTAGAGCAATTGGATGGAATTATCGCAGAGCTGCGTGACAGTAAATCAGTGGAGAATGATATTTCGTATAAGATAAATAACTCGCAAAACCCACAAACAGCTGCAGTGTTGGAACTATACAGCGAGCTGGTCTCAGAACGAAAAAAGTTACTCCCTCAATCTGAAAAGAGCTTGCCAAGTGATGAATACCGATGGACAGTTTCGAATGAAAACAAAAAACTCGTAGAAACAATGCAAAAAATGCTTAAAACGCACAAACGCAGAGAAAGCGATTGCTCCAGTGATGAATTTTTGGAAATATACAACCGTTACTTATGTATGCAGGTGCCGGAAGAAACAAAAGCGCGGGCACATTGTTTTGCAAAGGGCTATACACAGATTTTGAGCTACATTAATGGTCGCTGTGATGAGGTGCTGTTTAAAAAAGCAATTCGAGATGAGCTTAACCAGTTTGCCAGGGACATTTTTGAGGATTTAGAAAGACTCGACGCATATGGTTATTCCTACTGTAGATTTGATCCACCAAAAGCAATCGATGCACATTTCAGGACACGACTTGCAGATATACACCGGGATATTCAAATGGTTATCCACGAGCCGTTAATGCGCTTGAGAATTGCATATACGGTTTTTTATTTTTTGTTGTATCCTGGGAAGGAAAATGGGAATTGCTGCAACTTGACTCCTGCAGGCGTTGCGGGTATGGAGAAAATCACTATACGTATGCGAGATTTGATCAAGAGCATCAGCGATCGTGTGAAAGGGGTCCTGCATTTAGAGCCATCAAATCTTAGACAGTATGCTGAATTATATAATAGACACGTTGTTCCGATTGTGGGATGCACAGAAATTAACAGGGAGGATCTTAAGGAATTGGTTTATCACCTGAATTGTATGCATCAGATCAACATGATTGACAGATGGAAAGCGGCTACGAAACTTCTGACGTATCAATGCCAAATGGCTGTTGCGTTCATGGTAGAACAAAACGTTGAAAAACTTACAAGTGAATACACAGATTTTTGCGCCATGGTGAGTGGGGAAAGTGCCCACTTTTAGCGCTTAAGGAAAAAAACTAAAAATACGCAAAAATTTTGATATCGCTGATATAATGTAATTGCAGTACGTACTAGCACTTTTTTGATTCTGTGCCGGCACAGATAAAAGAAAACAAGAAACAGAAAGGGTACTGCTATGAGTAACTTGAAAAATGAATATTTAGAAGGAGCCATGGTTGCTATGGACCGGGCATTAACGCCACGAACTGAGGAGGGATTGGTTGAGCCAATAGAATTTCCTGATGCGGCACCACCAAAAATGCTCTATCCTTGTTTCAAAAGAGATAGTAACGGCCTGACTTCACCGATCATCTTTGCAGAAGAATTTGCAGATGGCAAGATTCCAGATGGTTTGGAATATGCACCTGGATGGAGGTTAGCTACACTGGAAGATACGCAATACTTTCCAATGCAAAATGTTATTTATGAAGACCCAAAACTGAATCTTAGCTTTACAGATTGGCGGGTGCTGAATAAATACGCGTATGAAAAGCCAAAACCTAAGGCGATGGATGAGAGCATGAAGATTGCTGAACAGCGTGCATTACTGCCAAAACGCAAATATTATCTGGAAGGCAATATAGCTGAATGCTGTGAAGCTGGTATTTGGTTGGCCACAGAGGACGGAGAGGTGCAGATATGCAACTTTGACATTCTTGTGAAAGAGCAGCGGGTGATCAAAGAGAGAAACAAAAAAGATGGCATAGAGTTCTTGTTTGAAGTCATTTGTAACGGAACCAGAACAGAGTTGACCATATCCAACAGAGATCTGGACAGTATCACTAAGGTAATCCAACGGGAAGTTCCAATGTGTACATTGAAGACCGCTGTGCCGAAAGGCAATCTTATTCTTGCAAGCATAGCGCGCAAACAGCTTCAGGGTATCCCGACTCGGTACATATTCAAGTCTGCTGGATTTTGGCGGATAGAAAAAAGTTGGGTATATGTGCACGATACGGCACCGGTGCCGAATCCGCAAGCGGTTTTCCAGACAGGATATTCTATTCCGCACGACCCCGGCTTAACCCCTACGCAATCGTGTGCAGAAGCAATTGGCTTTTTGGATTTGTCACAGAAACAGACAATGCTTCTCCCGCTTTTCTTGCTGGCGCACCTCGGTCCTTTGTTCGAATTGTTCGCAGAAGTTGGCTGTGTACCCAGATTCGTAACCTTCCTAAACGGAAGAACTGGTTCGCTAAAGACATCAACGGCACTGTGTCTGTATAGAATTTTTGGCGAGTTAAAAGATACGCCAGAAGCAAATTTTAATGATACAGAGACAGCTCTTGAAATCAAATTGGGGACTGCGTGTAGCAGAGTGTTACTGGTGGATGATTTCCGTCCTCCGGTAACGGCAATGGCAGGACGACAGAACTTGGAGAAGCTCGAGAAGATTATTCGATTTGTAGGTGATCGCATCAGCAAAGCTCGAAGCAATCCAGAATTGGGTCGAGCGAAAGAATTTCCTCCTACAGGGTGCTGCTTGATTACGGGAGAAGATACCGGTGGCAGCCAGTCTTCACTGCTGCGTTGTTTGGTCCTTTCGATTGAGAAAGGCGACATAGATGGGAGGAAACTGCAAAAATATCAAGATAATCCCATTTTGCTGCAAACACATATGTACCATTTCTTGTGTTGGTGTGGAGCACGTGGTGATTGGCTCGTGCACTATATTAAGGAGGATTTCAAGAAAGAAAGAAATTATTACTCAGAAAAGGTGCATGAACGACGTATAGCAGACACCGGAGCAACCCTTGTTCTTGTAGCGCACATTTTCCTGTGTTACGCAGCAACAGTGGGAGCATTGGCAGAAGGTAGCAGGCTCCCATTGGAGCAAGAGTGGCGGTCTATTATTGCACAGACATTGCAGTTTAGTGAGGGTTATAGTAAAGAAAAGAACCCAGCAGCCATGTATCTAAGCGCACTCTTTGATATGTATCAAAGTGGAAAGGTAGCAATAGCCTCTGAAATCAGCACTTACGAACCGACGAAACATATTGGATATGCAAAAGAAGGCGAGTGGTGGCTGAGAAAGAATGACCTCTACCGATTGGTTGTACAGCACTGGGGAGGTATAGGTATCACATTCCCTCTTAGCATTACAAAGGTTAATGAGGCTTTGGATGACCAGGGCCTGATAGGTATTTCGTATCAGGTATCCGATGGAGCGGAGAAGAAACTGTATTCCAGAAGATCCTCACTGGAGGGAAGACCTCATATGATGGTTCTATATGTTTCAAAAGCACAGTCCTATTTACAACGAGAGCTTGGCGAATACTAATTATTTACCAAGCACAAATAAGCCCCATCACACAGTTTTGTGTGATGGGGACACTAGTTATGATGTTAGGTATATAGGTAGAAACAGTTGTAGGAGGAATACTATGCTGGAAGAAAAACGGAAGCAGTTATTTGGGGTGTATCAGGCCTGGGAAAAAGAGTTAAAAGAGTATTGCCCACAATTAATAAAAAAGGAATATTCTCACCCTTATTATTTACATATCCCGGATGATTGGTTTGCTGCACAACACAGAGTTCTGATTGTAGGGGAAGAAGGATTTGGTGAAAAACAATTTGACATACGGATAGTTGAAGCGCAGGAGTTCAACAAGAACTATCTTTTGTGGCAATTGGCACCCGGGGCCAATAATCGCAGTCCCTTTTGGCAAAGAATCAGGAAAATTGCAGCATTATCGGATGTATCTATTACATGGACAAATCTCGATATGATCCACCTCAGTAGTAGAAAAACATGTGCACTAAAGAAGTGCGATCGGATAGCTTTGCACCAGACTCCTACAGCGATTCTTAACGAGGAGATCCGCATTCTGGAACCTGATATAGTTGTTTATTTTGGTTGGTATGGTATTTCCCTGCGAGCTGAATTGCCCGCTGTTTTTCGCACACTTTATCCCGGGGGGCTAAAAGACTACTCCCAGTGGAAGGAAGAAAAAATGAAAGTAATTGAAATTGATGGAATACATCACATTTTCACCTATCACCCCGGTTGGGGGCAGCGAGTAAAAGGTTATGAGGACAAGGTGTTGCAAGTAATCTCTGATGTTTTAAAAGAACACACAAAAGAATCATAATTACTGTCGGTGGTTATGATTTTGACGGCAATGCTCACCTATGCAGTAAAGTTTCGGTGAGCATTGCTGACTTTTTGTATCTGTAGCACATCAATCAGTAATTCACCCACCGGATGGGGCGATTTTGTACCGTCTCGTTAGTTATTATAATGACGAAAACAATCCCGTATTGAAAGAGATTGTTAATAAAGTAGATTGGGATATAAATATGGGAGAGATAGTAATTATCCACGGCAACATCGTAGATGACGATATCTTAAAACTTGGTAATGCTGTTGTCTTACCAACCAATCCTATGATGCGTTGTGGGGCAGGTGTAAGCGGAGCAATCTTCAAAAAAGCTGGGGTTGATCAGTTAGAACACTATACTGAGAAAGCTTTTGGAATCAGTTACTATGATATAACACGGAAAAACGAAATGAAGCCAACAGAAGTCCGCGTGACACCCGGATTTGCACTCCCTTGTGACATAATCTTTGCACAAGGACCCAAAGCATATGAATATGAAGACTTTGAAGATGCGATTGACTTGCTGCTCCAGACATATCAAAATATCATCTGTACTGCAATTGTTCGCGGATATAAGTCAATCTTGCTGCCTGCACTTGGCACAGGATCTTATTGCTTTACACACGCGGACACGGCACAGAGTGTTATGAATCTGCTGAAAACGGTGTTACAAGGCAATGATCTAACGGTGTATTTCGTGGTGTATGAAGAAGAGTCAAAAAACATATACATGCAATATCTTAATCGGTAATTCACCCACCGGATGGGGCATTTTTGCCCCGTCCGGTGGGTTATATTTATGGCAGAAATAAAAACAGGAGATTTCTGCTATGAATAACCGTATCGCCATTTATGGATTTACCGAGGAACAGCTGTCGCTATTGTTGGAACACATTCCCGATGGGTTTGCCTGCAAGAAATACGATGACGCAGCTGGAATGATCAGTGCACATTGCATTTGCAATATCATCTGCTCTAAAAGTATAGATATCAAATCCCGAGAGTTTTTGGATAGCTTTTACCTTGATGTAGGAGAGAATGCCGATGCACAAGTGATCTGGATTGATCCCAATACCAAGCCACCAGTGCTGGAGGGAATCTATTTTCACTACAATAGTCTTTCGGAACTGTTACCCGAATTGGATAAGGTATTAGAGAGAGCACAAAAGCATTACACCGTACAGCAAATGTATTGTGGTGCCTATGCATTCCTGCCTAAGTTGGGCATCGAGGAAATGCTGGAAGAAGAACTGTGGGGTAAGTGGCACAGTAAATATGGAAAACTGCAAGATCCACGGATATTCAAGCGTGTTCGCCATGAGTGGACCGCTCTTTTGGAAGTAGATGCGATTACGGAGTTGGCTGCGGTGTATGAGTTTGCCGTCTGGCTGAAGCACAACAAGCATCCTTATCGTCTTAGTGGGCCAGCGCTTTCTGGTTTGATTCCCTATTTGCTGGACATTCACGAGGTGAATCCGTTGCTGCCACATCTCTACTGTCCCGCATGTCAAAAAGTTATCTGGAGGGATGACTACGAGGATGGCTTTGATATTCCACCAGAGGTCTGCCCCGAGTGTGGCGGGCTGATGCAGGGTGACGGACATAATCTCGTCTGGCAGGAATACGCAAGCTATGGTCGATTGCCAACCTATGTGTTTTATCTACCTTATGATATGCAACCGTTAATTGTGGATTGGCTGGATAACCATTGGTTGCGGAAATATATGGGTAAATACTGGGAAGATGCTCAGCCTTATGAAGACCATCTTGTTCGAGGGAATATGCATTTCCTGTTTGAACTGGACCGAGATGAAATCTCCCCGGATTTTTACAACGTCAACATTAACGCGAACAGCAAAGCGGATCTGATCCAGATGGTAACCAATGACGCGTATTATCACAGAAACCCTTATCCCAAAGATATGGGAGAACTGTTGACACAGCTTGGCTTTCGAATAACGGTTTGGAAGGAAGATGAAGTTGCCCGCCATATTTTGCTGCAGAACAAGATCTCTTGGAGAAATATCCCGTCTTGCCGTGAGGATGTCTTCTTCTATCTGAAAGAGCACGACTTTATAGACAAGGATGCTTTCCGCGGCATGACCAGTGTGCGAAAAGGCAAAGGTCTGCCGGTTGTCACGGAGGATATGCGAACTGCAGAAGATCATTGGAAAGCAGAATATTTCAACCAGATTGAATGGTTACCATCTAAGGCGGTGCTGCTGCAAAAAATGTTCTATTATCGGAAAGGACAAAATGAAAATGAGCATTTATTATTTGCAGACTGACGCCTAAACGTCACCTGATGGGACGAAAATGCCCCGTCGGGTGGTGTATCCTTATGGCAGGAAGTGAAAACATTTCCGTCAGAAAGGAGATATACATATGAAAAAGCAAGTGTTAATCGCAGATGCAGACGAGCAGTTCTGCAATGAGCTGGTAGCTGCCTTAGGTAGCAGCAAAGAATTTGAAGTGCTGGGAGTTGCCGCAAACGGAGAAGAAACGCTCATAAGAGCCGGACAGAACCGACCGGATATCATTATCATGGATCTGCTGTTACCGCAGTACGACGGCATCAGTGTCTTGGACAAGATTGCTGACATGTACGCTGATTGCAAAGTATTCGTGATAACAGGTTTTGTCAGCAGCTATATTATGTCGGCGCTGGCGGCCAGACGGGTTTCTGCTTTGATAAAAAAGCCCTGCCCTGTGCAATGTGTTGTAGATCGGATGCGCGATGCTCTGCAGTACAAAAACATTCCTGTCGAAGAAAAACTGCCTGACCTCCATCGGCAAATTACAGCAATGATTCACGATATTGGTGTTCCTGCTGATATCAAAGGATATCAATACCTTCGCGAGGCAATCAAACTTGCGGTAGAGGATTTTGACCGCATTAACAATATGACTGAATGCATCTATAAGCCCATTGCGCTTGCAGATAATGCTACCCCGAAACGGGTACAAAGCGCGATCCTACGGGCAATTGAAATTGCCTGGGACAGAGGCGATCTTGATACCCTACAGCATTTCTTTGGCTACACCGTCAGCAATACAAAGGGCAGACCCACCAACTCTGAATTTATTGCCCTTTTGGCAGATAAGATTCTGTTGTCGTACGCTAGAATCCTTTAATGGAAATGATTCACAACACCCGATGGGGCGAAAATGCCACATCAGGTGTTGTATTATTTTAGTAGAAATGATATATTAAAGGAGAACTCTGTATGAAGTACAAAAATTATATGAAGTTAGAGTTTCCAAGCAATGCTTGCAATGAGGCTTTTGCCAGAAGCGCTGTCACCTGCTTTGCATCGCAGCTTGATCCAACTTTAGAGGAGTTGGGGAATATCCGCACAGCCGTTTCCGAGGCAGTAAATAATTGTATCATACATGCGTATCCCGATGGACCCGGCATTATCATTCTGCGGTGCAGAATATTAAAGGATAGCATATTGGATATTGTCATCAAAGATAGAGGGGCTGGAATCCCAGATCTAGAGCAAGCAAGGAAACCTATGTCTACCACTGGTGGCAGTGAACATAGAGGGATGGGCTTTACCATTATGGAGAGCTTTATGACAAGTTTCTGCGTGGAGTCCACGTTGGGAAAAGGCACAACCGTACATATGAAAAAAGAAATTAGAAAGCAATAAATGAGGGGGGATTCAAATGGCACAAACCGCACCGGCAAAGAAAATGCTTATTATGAACATCTTGGACATCTTGAAGCGATACACAGACGAAGAACATAAGCTGAGCCAAAAGCAGATCATGGATATTCTCTGGTCCGACTACGATATGGCTGCTGATCGCAAAACCGTTGCCCGGAATCTTTCCAACCTGATGGCAGCCGGTTATCCCATTGAATGCAGGGATGACGTGGCACGTACCTACATCAACAAACAGGGCAGGAAAGAAACCAGCTATATTCTTTCTGACTTCTATCTGGAACGGGATTTTACAGATGCGGAGCTGCGGCTCCTGATCGACAGCTTGCTGTTCTCCAAACACATACCTTACAGACAGTGTAAAGAGCTTGTAGAAAAGCTGGAGGGATTAAGCAATAAGTATTTCAGTGCCCACGTAAAACATGTTCATACAATGACTGGAATAACCACGCAAAATAACCAGCTGTTCTGGACAATCGAAATTTTAGACGAGGCAATCGAAAAAGGATTGCAGGTCGCATTCAACTATAACACTTACGGAACAGACAAGAAAATGCATCCTAAGGAGAATTCCGATGGCACAGCGCGGGATTATGTAGTAAATCCCTATCAAATGGCAGCCACCAACGGACGGTACTATTTGATCTGCAATTACGACGGCAAGCCTAATCTTGCAAACTGCCGCCTGGACCGGATCACCAACATTTGTCTACTGGACACGCCGGCAAAACCAAAGGAGCAAGTGGAAGGCGGAAAACGGTTTTCCTTGCCAAAGCACATGGCAGAGCATCTGTATATGTTCAGCGGCGAGAGTATCCCCGTGACCTTCCGGATGAAAAAGATTATTCTGAATGATGTAATCGACTGGTTCGGCACAGATATCGCCTTCTTTGAAGAAACCGAAGATGAAGTTACCGCCCGCGTCACCGTCAACTGGCATGCCATGCGCCACTGGGCATTGCAATACTGCCGCCATGTGCGTATCCTTGCACCCGAAGATTTGGAAAATCAGGTGCAGCAGGATTTAGCAGAGGCTCTGGATCGTTATAAAATCAGCAAGGACTAATTCTCTTCACAAAATCGGTATATCGGTAGAAATAAACGCAGGAGGTGTATTATGCATAAGGGAACATTTGTGGGAGCAAATGCAGCAAATCGACCAGAGAAGATTTTGATTTTAGGTGAATCGCATCATATAAGCAACGACGAAGATAGCTCAAATAGAAAACCTGGTGTAGAGGCATCATATAATACCGAAGATGTGGTCTTGGAATACTTAGAAAACTATAACAATTGCATAGGAAACGAAAGGAAAACAACACTTCGTTTCTTTGAGAACATCGTTCGAGCCTTTGGAAAAGATCCAGAAAAATGCAGAACAGACTTTTGGAATGATGTTTATTTCGGGAACTATATCAATGTATTGTGTGGTGTACGTGACTCAGCAGCAACTAAAACGCTACGAGAACAAGGCAAACGGGAGGAATTAAATAAACAGCTGTTTTCTTTTATAGAAGAACACGAGATAGATGTTGTGTTCTGTTTCAGTCGACGTGTATACGAAAAACTACCCGCTGTAGAGAAGAGTTTATGTGATATCGAAGAGAAGGGCGATAAAGGTGATTTGCATCGGGTGGATAAATGTGTGTACGGTGAGGGCCTAAGACAAAGTGTGTCCGTATCACTTTCCAAACCGGTTACAGTTTATGGTCTAAAGCATCCCTCTCAAGGGTTTAGCTACCGTAAATATCAAAATGTATTAAAAAGTATCCTAAACCGCTAAATATGATGACCCGCTTTTGCCCCATCGGGAATGGTAGAATGAAGCCATCCCGGATGGGGTGAACCATTTAGAGAAAAGAAAGAGGGATGTTTTATGAACTTGCAGGATGCAATTTTGAATGAAGTAACGAAAGATAAGATTCCTGTGACACTGTATTTGATGAACGGTTTCCAAATAAGGGGCGTTATTATCGGCTATGACAGTTTTATTGTGGTTCTGGTTACTGATGGAAAACAGCAGATAATCTACAAACACAGCATTTCAACTATTGCTCCTATGAAGCCACTAAAATCGGCAATGCCTAAAAACTGAGTAACATCCGTGCAGATGGGGCGCTTTTTCCACGTTGGTTATGATACAGTTGAATTACCAAAAATCAAAGGAGGTAATTCAATGAAAAAACTACTTACGATCATTCTCACATTGGTATTCTGCTTGTCTTTGGCGGTCTGTTCTTCGGATGAAGCAACACAAACAACCGAGCCATCTCATCACACGGAAGCCACGGAACCAGCAATAGCCAACACAACACAAGAGCCTACACAAGCAACTGAAAAGCCGACACAAGCCACGCAACCGGTTATCACACAACCGCAACAGAATATGTGTTACTGGTGTGATGAAATGCCGGTAGGTGACTTTGAGACTTATTGTGTGAATTGCCGCTGTCTGAAATGTGACAACCTGCGAAAAACCGGCGGAGATTTTTTGTATTGCAGCAAGCATAACTGCAACGAGAGCAGGTGTGAATACCCCGCTTTTGAAGACAGTCAATACTGCTCCGAGCACAAATGCAGCAAGCCAAACTGCGATAATCGCAGATGGTCCGGTTCTCAATACTGTGCGCATCACAAATAAATGGATAAGGCAGAGTTGAACTGGCGCGTGTTGTATCAGAAAACGTTATAATTTCGACAGCAATGCTCCCCGGTGCAGAGAAGCACCGGGGAGCTTGTGTCATATTAGCTTAATTTTTGCGTTTTCCAGGATGTATTCTATTAGCGCATTGCGGGGTATCCGCCAAGTACGACCGTTTTTATAGGCTTTGAGCTTATGGCTGTTTAAGAGCTCGTACATAGCGTTATAGCCGATTCTTAAAGCCTCGGCCGCCTCTTCCACTGTAAGCACATCAGGATAATCCTCAAACATTATTCGCCCTCCACAGATTGCTGACAAGCTCCACGGTGGGGACAGGATGCAGGATCAAGCTTGCAGTTGTCGCATAAGCAAGCGGGAGGTTTCGGATCAGACTTTCTACGCGCAGGTGCTTCCTTGCGGCGGAACAGATCCATTTTCTCGATCTGCTGCATGATCGCCGGTTCGGTTCTCTGCAACCGTATTGCAATAGCGGTGATACCCTCACCCTCGCGGAACAACTTAACAAGCTGCTCCTTTTCTTCTTCTGTCCAGTAGTCGCCTTCACGATCCATACGAACAGTACGGTTACGCATACTTTTTACCGCTTCGTAAATTTCATATTCATGCATGGTAAATCACCTCTTATAATGAATTACCATGATGTTAGTTGTGTTACAAAGGAACGAATCGTTTTATGCGTTGTTTACTTGCATCGAATACCATTCGCACAGCAGATCCACGATCACATGTGTTACACAATGCCCTTTGTGGCAGAGGAAGCGGACTTCTTTCAAAAGATTAATGTACCAATCCTGCAGGCCCAGTTGGCGGAGCGAGGTTTCAACGCTGTGGGGTATTGGTTTCCTGGCATACCGTCCGGTTCTAACATTGTCCACGACCAGCAATGCGAGGCTAGGATCGTAGATATTGTGTTTTGCCGTGGCGCTACTGACAGCTTGGAAAACATCGTCACGAAATGCGGGAATGCCCCAAAAGTCCGCCTGACCGCTTTGCAGAAGCTCTGCGATATTATTTCCCCATACACCTTCTCCGCAGGATAAACCATCAATTCGAAGAAGCAGATCGAAGCTGGCAGGCTCCTGTAGAGGAAGATATTCTGGATTTTCCAAAAGTGTTTGATATTTCGATTTTAGAAGTGCTTCTGCTATGGCAGGGTTCAGCAGAGTTTGCAGATTGGGCAAGGGAATACCGGTGTTATTTTGCTGCTGGTGGAGCTGACTAATCTGTTCATCAACAGCAAAAAAGAACCAAGTCTCACCGGTATACCACTGTTCATAATCATCCCAGTTGGTATCCCAATAGCCATCTTCTGACACTGTGGGCTTCTCTTTTTTGACCGGGAGAACAACATATTGCACATATGACGACGGATCATCTGCGTTAAACCGCACGGGCAGTATCTCGGCAGTTTCTTTGTAGCACTCCTGCAAGGTGCTGATTGCAGTTGGTTTAAAATCTTCGGCAATAAGGATAGTGATTGCTATACCGTTCCCACTGCCTTGAGTGAAGCTTTGATACGGAATGTTGTGTCCGTCTCTTATTAGTTCCTTGCCGCAACTGCATTTCTTGGCGGGTAAATCAAATCCGTTCCCAGCATCGGGGATAAACTCTATCCTGCCACAGGCAGGGCATCTGTAATGGGGTGGCAGTGGATTTACCATCGTTGCTCCCATAAGCCATGCAGCAAAGGATGAATTTACCGAACCGGATACGATCATAGGAACGGAACGCGCTTTTGCCACGGTACAGAGCTTGCCGAGGGCAGCAAAACACTGTATAGCATCTGTTCGGTACAGCGCAATTTCTTCCACCACTAGACGATTTAAGCATTGTACCGGGGGATCGTCCCCGTAGAGTGAGAACAGGCTTGCATAAACCTGTTCCCATAGTTCTTTGTTTCTGTTGTCAATTTCTTTTTTCATATAAGTAAAATATGGTAATTTTATCGTTAGCTCCTCCTAATAAGGTTCCAATCAAACTGTTATGACTTCTTTTTGAAAAATTTGCTAACAGTATATTTTGTATCCATCCACGCAAACTGAGCGGCATCTTTGAAACCTATTCCATAGTATTTTCCTACACGCTTATTTTTAGTGGATCCTGCAGATGCTTTTGGACTGTTGTTTTGCTGAAAAGAAGTGCTCTTTTGGCAGATTTCTGCAGCAGAATTATTGTTGTTCCCATTTTGGTTTTCTGTGGACACATTTTCATGTTCGATGTAAGATTCAGCACCTTTATATGGAGTTTCTGCGGTATTCTCTTCCTTGTCGCTTGTTATGGTGTCCTTTGCAACAGGATGAGAGTCATCCTCGGTTATGGATCCTTCAAAGGTCTGGATCAATTGATCTATCTGCTCATTGATCTTATCTGTAAGATTGCTCTTTATGATCACCTGAGAATCCCTTTCGGCAATACCGGCTTCGGCTCTTAGCAACTTAATTAATCCGAACAAGGCATCTATATTAATGGTTTCGCTTGAGGTCTTGATTAAAAGGTTTCCGATGTGGATAGCATCTCTTGTCCGTCTAACATCTGCATATGCAACAGGGAAATGATGGCGTTTTTTTAAAAATTCGCGTTGGAAGTATTCAATTCCTTTAGATGTGAAGATTAAATCTTCAGTAGAATTTTTTGTCTTTGGATTATCAAAACAAATAATAAGTAAGGGTTCACCGTAATATTTGGTCAAGTATCCACCATCAAGGTGAGCATTTCGATAGATTTCAAACTGTGCATCCGTCTCCTGTAAGATAATCATTCCTTTCTTTTCTTTGTCCTTGACAAGCTTGTGCTGTTCAATATAGCTTCGAATTAGTGTTTTCATATTGTGGACTTTATTGATTTCGGCGTCAAGCTTGGCAGCATCAATATCAAGTGTATCAAGAGAAATATACCTGTGCTTTCCTTGAGGGAGAGGACTGATGGTATTGTTGTTTGACACAAGAACAGGGACACTCAGATCTTCCTGAATACAGAACGAACGAAGCAATGCTTCTGCCTCAGAGATATTTTTCATTTCTTTAAACAACGAGATTTTGGAAAAGAATTCTTCAATGACGACAGCAAATGCAACATTTGTCAAATCACTGAATTTATGTTTAAAGAGATCCGGGATATCGTTTGTATCAAAAGAAATATTTGTTATTTTTGTAATGATACTGTCAAATTCCGGTTTGCGGTTTTTAACTTCATTTTGAATACTTTGTGCGAATGCTGTTTTGTCGATATACGGAAAATTCTCCATAGCAATACACAATTGGTTTAAAACATCCAACCTATTGGGAATGAAGAACCTAAGTCTACTGATATAGTCAGTTTTGTCACCCTGGCTAAACATATGCTCAATCTCTTTTATGCGGCATTTGATTGCGTCGAGATCATCGCTGTAATACCAATGCCCATCAACTTCTTTTTCATTTGTTGCAGGGAGTGTCTGGTTAAACTTAATGGTATACTTACCAATTAAAGTTGTAAGGGTTGCGCGAAGATTTTCAAGCAAGCGACATTTTTGTGCTTCTATGAACATAGCTCCAAGATCTTTTGCACCCTGTGACGAAGATACATCAGGCAAGGGGAATAAACAACCGGGATTGACCCTGGTTTGCAGTGTTTCGTGATTGTGTCTTGCTTCTATATCAAGATTTTCAGGGTTTTTAATATATTCGCTTACATAAATACTACTTAAAATCTGCCCATTAACAACAGCATTATAATTCTCATTGACAAGCATGCGCAGAATCTTCTTTGCTATATCCTTTGTCTTTTCAAATTGCATATAGTGCAGTGCGCAGATTTCCAACACATCAAAGTTGCTGCCTGCTGCATCCTTTGCCATATCCAGTAAGTACGTATCACATTCTTGCTTTTCATTTAATTCAAAAAGCTCCAGTGCACAGGCGGCACGAATGTGATCCTGTCGGAACAAATTCAATTTTGCATCTTTGGTTTCTTTTATGTACTCATCATAGCTATCTCTAGCAATTTTCCGGTATTTTGTTGCCTCTTCTTTACACATATTCTGGGATGCCTTGTAGGCAGCATTACCAAGATGATACAAAAACGGTGTATATGCCTCAAAGCTGTCCTTAATATAATCTAGTCGCTCATACCGCTTTAGATCATCCGGCTCAAGCAGTATCTTATTAAAAATAGCAATCTGCTGCTCTGTAGTGCGCAAATTATCAGCAAACTTATATTTATCGGCAAGCCGCCATGCAGTAGTGAACAATTCTCTGCGCAGGCCGTTGAACTGCTCCATAGCGGAACGGGTAAGCTGCCACTTTTGTTTTTCCTGCTCCGATTGGATTTTTGCCTTTTCCCGTCGATAATTCATATAGCCAATACCGACTTGTGTTGCAAGATTGATTGCGGCACCGATAGGATTTATCGCTAAGCCAGCCAAACTAATTGCAGGAACTGCCGACCAGATGGCATTTTTGACCTTATGCTGATATTCCTGTTCCATCATTACCTTATCGCCTTCTTGGATGCGGAAGAAGGTAATGGTGTCCAGAAGCTGTTTGTAAATATCCAGCAGGACTTCGTCCTTAGGCATATTCTCCAGATTCAAATTGTTCAAGATTGCTTCGTATTCCTGCTCCAAAACATAGATATCGTCGTAATCGACGATCTGGGAAACAGAGATTGTGCAGCAGTTCAAAGCGTAGGCGGCACGCCTTTTTTCGTCGTCAGAGTATTCTTTTTTACAGGAAACGCTTTCAATTTTCTTTCCAAGCATTGCTTCGATGCTCGTGAGCGTGCGCTGTAGAACTTCTTGATTTTCGGATAAGGATTCCTGGTTTTGAGCTGCCAACAGGGAGAGGTTTTTCTGTGTCAGTTCAAGGTTTTCTTGCGCCTTTTGCAGAATATCCATTTTTTGTTTGTTTTTAGTAAAGATTCCCATTTGCGTTACCTCCTGTTTCTAGTTTAGGGTGATGCTTAAATAAATTGGTACATGGTCGGATATTTCTTTACGGTGTTGCTCGAAATCATTGTTACAATACTTTTCTACCGTATTGACTCTGCCATACTGCATTTTGATTCGATTAAAACGGTTCGAATCATAAGAAAAGTGGTCGTAGTTGTTTGCAAATCCTTGTATGGGTTTGTCCGGTTCTGTTTTTGATTTGCCTTTTAAGGTGGTCAGTTCATCTTGGACAGTAATGATTTTTTTCTGTATCCGTCCGTTTCGTTCCTGTTTTTCTGAAACGGGATCAAGGTAAGGTCCTTTAGCTTCGCTACTTTTCAGATTAAGATTGTAATCGCCAAGCATAACGGTATAGCAGGGACGCGAACTTCTATAGACTTTATCTTCCACCACTCTATAGATATCCAATAGACGCTCTAACTCTTGCCGACGAACTAACGCATCACTTTGATTGCACTCCGTTTCGTTGGATTCATCTTCTTTACTTTTAGCAGAATAGACAATGTGTGTGTTTATCAGCCGGATTTCATACCATCCGTGTACGGATTCAAATCGTGCATATAGTGGATCTCTGAGAAGTTGACCATGCCACCGATTTTGAATAGTTGGATCAAATACTTTTTTTGCGTACCCGGTGCGATCTTCCTTAGCTATCTTCCGTTCTTCTTTTTTTAGACCGGTTGCGGGACGAAATCTTCTGTTGTTCCAAAGATATCCATATCCTTCTGCTGCTTTAGCAGACTTGGCATCCGGAGATTTCCAGACACAATCCCAATACGAACCCAACCGGGTTCGTATCTCTTCAAGTGCACCCTCTGAGAACACTTCCTGCAGTGCAACAATATCGAATTCTTCTCCTTTGATAATATCTGCTATTTTATCGAGATCCTTTTTAATTTCATTATCGGAACGATGTTGACTAAACTTAAACATATTAAATGATCCGATCTTAATAGCCATAGTAAGTTCGCTCCTTCCCTATAAAGATATTGCTACTCTTCAGAGATCACAAATTCTCCCTGACTTCTCAGCCACATATCGATTCCTTCACCGTAGACCTCCGCTTCAATCAGCCAACCTTCATCATCCTGTTCGATGATTTTAGCGGTAGGCAGACGATCTAGAACAGCCTCGATCGAGGGACCGACATAACGGAACCGTTTGCGTTCCAGCTTGCCGCCGAACATAAACTGAATTCGCTTGCGGAATTCACCTTCCTCAAAACGGTCAGTATAGGCAGGCGTAAAGATTTCGTCTGTGACAGAACAGCTGTGTAGCCGGTCGATCCGGTAGATTGCCGGCATGAGCCTATTCTTAGACTTGAAGTAAGATGTATACGGCTCGTTCCTCACGATGGCGATCAAATAAAAATAGAACTCTGAGAACATAATACCCAGGGGTTCTACTGTGCGCTTTACCGGTGAGCCATCCAGCCTCTGATACTCCACTTCAATGACTCGGTGATGTTCTACCGCTTGCCCAAGCTCCCAAAGGCCATCCAGAATGGGCTTCTTATGCTGTGGCTCGATATAGTGGAACCGTTCGTTGGCGATCAGTCGGGTAACATCCTTTTTGTCTGAATCCGCCACGCAGCAATCCAGCAGCTTGTCCAGAATGGGCATCATTTCGTCCTGTCGCATGGACCGGCTTTCCAGAAGAAACTTGCATACAGCAAGGATCTCGCTCTTGCTGAGGGTACCGGTAGATGCATTGACAAGCCGGTAGCCCTTTGCTTTGGTGTCGTAGATAATCTCTCTGCCCAGCATTTCCTCTGCAAGAAACACACGCAGGGATTCCATATCCCGCTGAACACTGCGCTGGGTAATGCCAAATTCCCGGGCAAGCTCGCTCTTTTTTACGGTTTGTCCGTCGGATAGGCGTGTGTAGATTGTCAGCAAGCGCATGGACTTGGCTTCAGCGGTCATATCCATAGTGCAGCAGTCCTTTCTGTGTGTTAGTGTAGCCTATCTTATAGATAGTTTATAATATCTGGTAGAATGTGTCAATAGCTGTCGTCATTTGCTAAAATATACGGGTGAGGTGATGGCATGGACAAGAAGTTCCGTGATGAATATAGAAATCTGGGCCTGCGTATTGCGTATTACCGTAAGAAGAAAGGATATACCCAGGAAGAGTTGGCAGAGCTGATCGACCGGAATCCTGTCTTTGTCGGTCATGTGGAAGCACCCGGTGTGAACAAGGCATTGTCGCTGGATACACTCTTTGCAATTGCCAAGGCGCTGGAAGTGCCTGTCTACAAGTTTTTCCTATTTGACGAGTGATTTTACCTCATTATAGCAAACAGGGTGGACAGTTATTGTCACTCTTTCGAGAATGATTGTAGAAATCTGTATTTTTATTTATATATTGTCTTCATAAGAACCGCATGGAGCTGTCAGGCACCATGCGGAATTTTTATTATGGAGGTAATTATCTTGAAAGAAGAAATGAGAGCATGCAGTATATGCGGTAAGTTGCATCCGCTATCGGAACTGACGGAGTTTGACGATACACTGTTCTGCAAAGCCTGTGTACAGACGGAAACCGTGCGCTGCCAGCGGTGTGGGGAACGGATCTGGACGGACGATAATGCAGGTAACGATGATACACCCCTGTGTCAGCACTGTTATGACAGGCATTACACCACTTGTGAGGACTGCGGAAGAGTGATTTTGCAGGACGATGCCTACTATGAATCCCACGATGATTACGAGGCCCGGTGCTACTCTTGCCACTGCCGCCACCAAGAAAACCTCTGCATCCACGATTATTACTACAAGCCAGAACCGATTTTCTATGGCGAGAGTAGCAGGTATTTCGGTGTTGAACTTGAAATTGATGATGCGGGTGAAAGTCACAGTAATGCCGCAAAAATTATGGCTATCGCCAATTCCGGAAATGAGCGTGCATACTGCAAACATGATGGCTCCCTCAATGAGGGTTTTGAAATAGTTACGCACCCCATGACATTGGAATACCATCTAAAGGAAATGCCTTGGCGTGAGGTTCTTGCTAAAGCAAAAGAACTTGGGTATCTGTCCCACAAGGCCGGTACATGTGGCTTGCATGTCCATGTAAACCGCACAGCCTTTGGCAAGACAGAAGCGGAGCAGGACGAATGTATTGCAAGGATTCTGTATTTCTTTGAGAAGCACTGGGAAGAGCATTTGAAGTTCAGCCGCAGGACGCAGCGCCAGTTAGAACAGTGGGCAGCACGATATGGCCTGAAGGAACATCCCAAGGACATTCTGGATCATGCGAAAGGAAACTATGAGCGTTACACCTGCGTCAATTTAACAAACCGCAGCACAGTAGAGTTCAGAATCTTCCGTGGAACACTGAAAGCAAATACCATAGCCGCCACACTGCAGTTCCTTGACCGGATCTGCGATGTGGCGCTTTATTTTAACGACGAGGAAATCAAAGCAATGTCCTGGACTACCTTTGTTGCCGGGTGCTCTCATCTACCGGAACTGGTTCAGTATCTCAAAGAACGACGACTCTATGTGAATGAGCCTGTGGAGACGGAGGTGGAGGTATAATGTGCTGCCTGTTTGGAATTTACGATTACGGTCACAGTCTGACCCAAAAGCAAAAGAATCGTTTGCTGTCCATTCTTGGGACCGCCTGTGAGGCCCGTGGCACCGATGCCACGGGTATTGCTTATAACTCCGGGGACAAGCTGTGTATCTACAAACGACCTCGCCCAGCTCGCTGGATGCGGTTTCAGGTGCCAGCGGATGCCAATATCATCATGGGTCATACTCGTATGACCACCCAAGGTAATGAACGCAAGAACCATAACAACCATCCATTTCCGGGATATGTAAAAGACAGTCAGTTTGCATTGGCACACAATGGCGTGCTGTATAACGATCTGCAGCTCCGTAAGCAATATAAGCTGCCAGCAACCAAAATCGAAACGGACAGCTATATCGCAGCGCAGTTGATTGAGAACAGTGGAGAGCTGAATTTTGACGGTATGCAGTATATGGCGGAAAAGCTGGAGGGGTCATTTACAATCACAGTGCTGTCAGGCAAGGATGATCTGTACTTCATAAAAGGAGACAACCCTTTATGTCTTTATCACTACCCGGAGAGAGGACTATATGTGTACGCCTCCACAGAGGAAATCTTGCGTACTGCCTTGCGGCGGCTTCCATTTGCATTAGGGACACCTGTGCGTGTGGATCTAACCTGTGGGGATATTTTGAGAATTGACAAGCAAGGACACCAAGACAGAAGCAACTTTGACACCAGCAAGCTGTTTCACCGTATGTACGAACCGTGGATGGACTTCGGTTTTCACGGCTCTGTCAATCGTGTCAGCAATGGTGTTGAGGACAGCTATCTGGAAGACCTAAAATCTATTGCCTTGTTTTACGGCTTTTATCCAGAGGAAATCGACAAGCTGTTAGCGGACGGATTCACAACAGACGACATAGAGGAAATGTTCTATTGCGGTTAGTGGTGTGCCATTAGGGTACACCCGTGTGGGACAGTGAAACCGGGCAGAAAAATATCCCAATAGGGTTCGTTTCGGCTGTTTGGCATATGCCATCCAAAAACAGACCCTATTGGGAATTTTCACAGAGAGGGGGAATTATATGAAGATTGGCTATATTCGAGTCAGCTCTACGGATCAAAATACAGCCCGACAGGAAGTGCTGATGGCAGAGCTGGGCGTGGAGAAAGTATTTATAGACCGGATCAGCGGTAAGAATACTGACAGACCGGAATTAAAGGAAATGATAGGTTTTGTTCGCAGTGGAGATACAGTAATTGTCGAAAGTATTTCGCGGTTTGCACGAAACACCAAGGATTTGCTGGAACTGGTGGAGCAGTTGACCGCCAAGGGCGTGGAATTTGTTTCCAAGAAAGAAGCCATCGACACCACGACACCCACAGGCAAATTCATGCTGACAATCTTTGGTGCAGTTGCAGAGCTGGAACGAGAGTACATTCTGCTGCGGCAAGCAGAAGGAATCGCCATTGCCAAGGAGCAGGGCGTTTACAAAGGCCGCAAGCCCATTGTACGCCCGGAATTTGCAAATGTAGTACCTCTGTGGCGGCAGGGCAGTATTACTGCTGTGGAGGCTATGAACCGGCTGGACATGAAGCCCAGCACATTTTATCGAAAAGTAAAGGAGGTAGGAATATGAATGAAATAATTTGGTTTGCAATTGGATTTGCTATCACTTTGATTGTAATCGCCATTGCTGACACTGTTGTTCAGTGCAAAACTGCATTAAAATGACAACAATAGCAGCAGGCGCACTTGCAGAGCTTTTTGCCCAAGGTGTTGCATTGGCGGTAAGCATCTATTTACTATGGAAGCAAAAGCAGAAATAGCAGAAGGCCCCGGAATATGGAAAGCTTACCATATTCCGGGGCAAGTGTAGACGCTACTGGTTACAAATGTAAAGTGTAATGCTGTTATGCCTATAGGGAAAGAGATAATTGTTGGAAATCTAACCCTTCAATGGGGAAAATGATTCTATCGTCAGGAAGTCGTTCAAGAACCTTTCGGAGCATATCATTATCCAGTTGCTTTTCTCTTGCTATATAGTCGCCATACAGTCGTTTTAGTGTATTCTCATATTTATTGTCATATAAATCTTTGGCTGTTAAAATGGATTTAAATTCCTCATAAGAGGAAACTTCGTTAATGAGATACAACAGCCATCGTGTAATGGACAATGTGCGATCCGAGAAATCTGAGAAACGCACAGTATCTTGGTTCAACAGGAAACAAAACATGCTGTTTGTACTCAAATAGGCACAATCAACAAGTGCAATTAAAGTAACGATCAAACTGGCGCACGATTGTATGGATTGGTTGATTAACAAGTACAGTGTATTAGGACGGGTATAGTCCCACACATACTCATTGGGGCCAAAGCAAACAGGAATCAGATGTTCAATAGCGTCAAAATTCTGTGCCTGTACCATCATATTAAGGACAGATAAGTAAACTTGTGGGTAACTTAGTGAAGCGTTTAATCCATCAGCATTATTGGTGAAGTATTCTAATATAGGCAGATAGGATGCATTCCATTTGCGTTGCAAATGAGAGATGCGTAGTAGTCGAACAATTTGAACATGGTTCTTTTCTGGCTTTTTGTCAACAATTAATTTTCTAAAGTCATTATCCAAATAATATGCAGCATCTAGTATTTTGTAAAGTTGCTTTGGGTCGTTTGCTGCATCGCAATACATGTTTGCAACAATGCTACTATCATAGGTGATCCTTTCCACTTGAGCCTCCTCGTGCCTTTTTCTATATTCAACTGTCCTTACAACGCGAGGATGATATAGAATATAGCTATAGTAACGAGAATGATATTTAGGGAGAAGCATATTATGACTATAAAGATCTGCAAGAATAATAAATGTACTAAATTCGGGGGTATCGGAATCTTCCGCAATTCCTTGCTCGATTGTTGTAAACAAGAAATCTATGATCCGATGATGCTGACTTGCATTGTTGGCCTGAATTATAACTTCTATAATTAATCTGGCTAATTCATCATAGTTGGAATCACCAATCCATTTTTTCAGCAAGTTAATCAAACCGTTCAGATCGTATTCCTTAACATAATAAACTGCAAGAAAATATTCATAAAATGTTTTGTGTGCAAAATTTAGAACATCTTCATCTACTTCTTGAATTAATTCAGTACGTTCAATCAAGTATTTGGAATACTCTTCAACAGCAGTATTCCAATTGATTGGATCCGGAACTTCTATTGCTGCAAAAACAGCCTTACGAAGTTCAGTTTCATCAAAGGAATATCGCGGATTATCTGAGGTGTTCTTAAACTTATGATATGCGATTTTAGGCACTACGGAATCATCCACAAGGATGTTTTTGGTTTTTTCACTCAACTCACGTGCAGCTTTACGGTCCTCCCGCACAGACAGAAAAGTATCAATGCACTTTTTATAAAACTCAACACGCTTATTGGGGAGATTTTTTTCAATATCAAATATAATTAAAGCTAGGATAAGTATTATAGGGTTACGAATAAGGCGTCTACATCGAGCGCGGGTTACCTCAGCTGTGAATTTGTCCCAAAATTCGTTAAAGTCGTTGTCAATATAGTTTGTTGAAAACCAATTATGCGAATATTGCTTAATTTGCTTATCATCAAAATCATTAATTTTAAAGTGTAAAAAGGAACCGTCAAACTGATTTCTTAGATAACCAGCCTCCCTCGAGGATATAATAAATCTATTAAGAAAATAAAGCTCACTAAAATTATGGATGGCATCTCTGACCTTGTTACGTACGGATTGCTTAGAAATTTCGTCTAGTGCATCAAAAATAATCAAACACTGTCCCTTGCTTAATAAATCGGACAAGAGATTTCCCAACTCATCGAAGGTATAATTTTGCCGTCTTGTCTTTTTGAAAAAGTCTGTCGTTATACACCAAAGAATATCTTTTTTCTCGCTCCAAATGTCATTTGCATATTCTTTGAGATCAATTTTAATTTTAAGTGCGCAAGCTTGAAAAAGACTTTCATAGTTGCAATAAATATAGTTTAGTGTAGTGGTTTTTCCCAACCCTGCACCGCCCAATATGACGACCTTGTTGCCAAAACTAAATATTTTTTCTAGCTCAACCAGTGTATTAAGGTCGGCATGATTGCGATAACGAGAGTGTATAGGTAAGAAAAATGAAAATGTGTTTTGAATATAAAAGTCATTAAGGTTTTGCGTTTGCCGGCTTTCTGCACCGGCGATACCTGTAAATCGGATAACACCGTATTCCTTATGACAAATGTCGTGATAATCTTTGAGTGTATTCTCCTCAATTAATGCATCTGTAGCATCTTGCGAGTGAAGGTATTTTAGAATAATATCTTGATTTGCAAGGATTCTTCTATATGCATCACCATTTGTTTTAATAAGTAGTTGAAATAATGCGTCAATGGTGGGATTGTCACGGATTGTGTTATACAAATGAGTTTCATACAAGTTGCTTAGACTTTGCACAAATTCATGAACATCAAGGATGTTTAATTTAGGAATGGTTGCGCAAATGTATTCTACCAAGCAATTTTGATAGGAAGTTGTACTAGACTTGTCATAATAAATTGTATAAAAAAACATACGAATGTGCTGACTAAAACTACTGCTATTTACTAACTTATAAAAGTCACCACAATCTAATGATGTATCAGCAAAAACACCTAATAAAGACTGTAAACTAATGTTTAGTTTGTCATGGTATTTTTTCGTTTTCTGCTCATCAAGCCGATTAAGGAAAATTGCTTCTCCTATAACGGAGCCAACAGACAGCACAATATCTTTCCACATGTCAAACAATCCTTTCTCCTGGGTAATTATATAGGGTTACTGCTACTACATTATTGCTATGATGTGTATTTATAGATTGACAGAAGTTCGAGAAGACAAAACCATGTAGATTGGTATCTGGCGAAACCTATTTGGAAGACTCTTGGTAAACAAAACTAATGTAAAAAATACACAGATCGTAAAATTAGGTTTTGAGGACAAGCTAATTTTTGCGTCACATTGCTTGCTTCTCGACGATATAGAGTTGTAGCCAATTTAATACATATGTGTTGTGAAATGACAAAAGGTGACAAGAAATTTAAATTAATGGATGTGTTCTACCAAGGAATGCCAAACAGCCTTCCAACACTGATCTAACATATCCTGTCCTGGTCACTCAGGCCCTCGGCTATATGACGGAGCTTTCTTTACCGGACTTTCCGAAATTAACTGTAGCTGCATTGACATCACACAAGGACTTGCGGAGCTATGTGAGAGCATACAGGAAGAATTACAGACACAGTCATATTTTCCAATCCCTACACTAGTTTCTCGGATACCTTGTGATTTGGGATAATACTGCCTATTATGTACCGACATTGGTTACGAAGATGATAGGCGGACGCAGCAATACATATTATTACAGTTGCATGTCGAACAATAAAAACAAGGTATTTATTTAGCTTATACGGCATTCCCCAATATAAGGTAACGCCAAAACGAAGTAAGTGAGAGGAATTGGGGTCAATATGGGGTCAAAACTAGCAAGTGCAAAAAGTCGTTTCAACTTTTCTCGTCCTAAACGCAAGAAAAAGTCCTGAAATCTGGTGATTTCAGGACTTTTTATGGTTGCGGGAGGAGGACTCGAACCTCCGACCTCCGGGTTATGAGCCCGACGAGCTTCCAACTGCTCTATCCCGCGATATTGAGAGGCACTGCTCTTGAGTGCTGGGATATTGTAACACAGGCGCAGGGGTTTGTCAAGAAGTATTTCCTGTAAGCTTTTGACATATCGTGCCGGTTGGTGCTGCTTGCTGTAAATGAATGGAAAGTTTACATCTTGATGGGAACTTTTAATCATATTTTTAATTGACAGTACTTTACAAATTTGGTATGATTTTAGAATAATGATACTATGCCTTACTGCCCCTATTTTGCGGTTTTGTAAGGAAAAACACAGATGTACTGCGTCAAGGAAGGAGTGTGTTTTTTATGAAGGAAAACACCAAGCATTATCCACTGTACCAGCGGCTGCTGTCCTTTGCGATGGCTGCTGTGTTGGTCTTCGGCATCGTTCCGCTGGACACCAGAGCGGAAACAACTGCTCAGGACTATGCAGTGGATCATACCACGACCGTGGCAGACCCGGATACGGTCTCCCGCCCGGTGGATGTCTATGGAGACAACACTGAGAATGCGGGTAAGGTCACTGTGGGTAAATCCGTCAGTGACGAATCCGTTACGTTGAATTACGGCAACACCAGCCATACATTTACACCCGGTACCGATAACTTTATCGTTACCGTTTCTCAGACTGCCCAGATTTTGGGCCTGGCCTCCGAAAGCAGTGCCCCTGTTGACGTGGTGTTTGTTCTGGATACCTCCAACTCCATGAGCGGCGGCCGCTCTACCAGCATGGTCAGCGCGGCTAACAAAGCCATCGCATCTTTGATGGCAGCTAACGAGCATAACCGCGTGGGTGTTGTGGCCTTCTCCAGCTATGGCAGCTCCGTAAGCGACTATGCTGCAAACCAGCTGTCTGCTCTGGCCCACTATGATGACGTGGATGCCAACAATGACGGTGACCTGCGTGACCGCAGTGACGTGGATGCTGCTTCCAATCACCTGCGTTGGGCCAATAGTCAGGGTCAGGTTCAGAACAACGGTTCCTACATTCTTGGCCGCGGCACCAATGCCGGCCGCCGTGATGCCATTGACGGTGGTACCAACATCCATGCAGGTGTTGCACTGGGCGCTCAGATGCTGACCAGCGCATCTCCCACGGTGGTGATAGATGGCAACGAGGTTACCCGGATGCCGTTCCTGGTCATCCTGTCTGACGGTGCGCCTACTTTCTCTGCCTATTCCGGTACCGGCGGCAATAATTCTGACACTTCCCGGTGGTATGCTCCCAGTATGCAAGGAGAGCAGGGCCCCGGCGGTAGCTTCTATGCCGGCAACGGCTTCCTGGCCGCTCTGACCGCTGCCTACTATAAGGGCTTGATCACTGAGCACTACTACGGTACTGCTGCCTCCGAAAATAACCGCTGCTATATCTATACCATCGGTGTCGGCCTGGAGAATGAGACCGGAAATGCCAAGGCTCTGGCCCAGATCACTATGGATCCCGCTACTTATTTTGCTTCCGGCTCCACGAATACTTTCTACAATGGTAACAGTAGCAATGACTTCTATTCCTACTGGGATAATTATGAGGATGCACCGCAAAACGGTTTTACCGTTCAGGTAAATAGCAGTTCCACATACCGCATTACCCGAGACTCCATCAATGCCACCAAGAACTATGTCAACGGCCTGAATGCTCGCGGCACCAGGATGTATCAGGGCGGCTTGGCTTATAATGACGACTACTTCAGCGCCAACCAGACCTCTGATATCGAGTCTGCCTTCAATAAGACTCTGCAGGAGATCCAGCTGAAGGCCATGACCTCTCCCACCCATGTCGATGCGGCCCACGGCGAGGACTTCTCAGGATATGTCACCTTCACAGACCCCATCGGCGAGTACATGGAGGTCAAGAAGCTCTATGGCCTGTTGGCTGACGGCTACTGGTTCCGTGGCCAGACCTTTGCCCAGAAGATCGAAAACTGGGGCGATGATCCTGCTTTCCAAGAGCACTTTACCAAGGTCCTGCAGGAGCGCTGCAGAATTACCGGCGCGACGATGGACGTTGCGTCCTTCATAGCGCAGATCCAGAGATCTTCCAATCAGGCCTACTACAATTCTCCTGCCGACTATGACAACAGCTTTGTCTGGTGGGGCAACAGCTTCACTGCTCCCGGTGAGGAGGATGAGCAGGTTCAGTATCTGGACTTTGCCGATAACGACAGCATCGAATATATCGAGCAGCAGAAGGCAGCAGGCAATATCCCTGCCGAGGCCGACTATGTCTGCCGTTCCTACTACTTCTACGGTGCCGCCGGCGGTACTGTGGAGAACCCCAACCTGGAGTATCTGCACTTCGTGATCCGTGTGCAGCGCTCTTTGGTGGCTCCCTATCAGCAGACAGTGGTGGTCAGCGCCCCTGCCAGCCTGCTGGCGGTGGAAAAAGTCATGGTCACCGAGACCAAGGACACTTCCGGCAATGTTACTTACTCCGCTGTCGTCACCGAGACCGAGCCCGCCCGCGTGGTCTATGAGGTTGGCCTGCGCAGCGATATCAATGCCTTCAATGTTGACCAGATCCTGGCAGCGGATGCCCAGACTTACGACTACACTGGCGAAACTGCCGAGTTCGACGACGTCAATGTCTATACCAACTACGACGCCGCTACCGGTACTTACAGCTTCTATACCAACGACTGGAACCGCGATGCCGATGAAAACGGCCACGAGCGCGCCATGACCAAGGCAACCTTCGATGCCGCTGCGGACAACAGCTTCTATACCTACACCGAAGATACGCCTATCTATGTCAGAAGCGGCAATGGCTACGCCCTTTACAACGGAACAACCAAGCCCGCAGGCTCCGACTACTACTACGCCAAGGAAGTCTACGACTGGTCCCGCTCCAACGCTACCGGTAATACCCATGCGGCAACCAAGAAAACTGTTTACGTTGCCATCACGATCCCCACTGGCTCCAATGCCGTGAAGCAGGGGACCAATGGCTGGTACGTCGAACAGGGTACCTACAAGGCTTCTTCTCTGACCGGCGGCGAGGATGTTTACAAGCCCGAGGGCAAGAATTATACCCAAACCTCTGCGGTTGTCGCGCATCCCCACCGTACGACTTCCGAGACCAACTCCCACTATACGGTCTACCTGGGCAACAACGGTAAGCTGACACTGACGCCTGCCGATACCAAGTCCGTGGACATTACCAAACCTGATGATACCACCATCACCGATGCCAATGGCAAGGTGGTCATGGTCGGTGATATTCTGACCTATACCATCAAGGTTATCAACGGCGGCGAAACTACTGCAGATGCAACTGTCACCGATACCATTCCCAGAGGAACCGCTTACGTTGAAAACAGTGCCTCCGAGGGCGGGGACTACACTGCGGCCACCAATTCCATTGTCTGGACCATTGAGGACATTCCCGCCGGACAGTATGTGGAGGTCTCCTTCCAGGTCCAAGTGACTGTGGATGCTCTCTCCGGCGACCTGGATGTTGCTACCATTGATAATGCAGCCTCTGTAAGTCTGTCCAACGAGTTCTCCTACACCACCAACACCACCAAGAATCCTCCCGAGGGTAAGAAGGTGGTCGATACCAACGGCAATGCCATTACCGGTACTGTCGACATTCCCGATGTCCTGGTCTACCGGATCCGTTGGCACAACGATTCCAACGGCGTAGCCGATGTGATCGTTACCGATATCATTCCCACCGGTACATCCTATGTGGCTAACAGCGCCTCTCACAACGGTGTTTATGATGCCGCGGCCAAGACCATCACCTGGACTTTGAAGGATGTGGCAGCCGGCACCAGCGGTGTTGTTTCCTTCCGTGTCAATGTTAATGCTGCTGCAGGCAATACCATTGAAAACGGTGCCAAAATCAAAATCGGCGACAATAATCCCCGTGTGACCAATAAGACCGATGTTCAAGTTGCCAAGGGTGACCTGGTACTGAGCAAGACTGTGTCTGCCGACAAGTATCCCGAAGCAAAGAAGCAGACCTTTACGCTGAACATCACTGAGGTCGGCTTGGGCCTCAACGGGAAATTCGAATTTACCAGCGTGCGCAGCGCAGCTGCGGGCGATGACGCAAATTCGGGCAGCAGCACGGCTATGAGCAGCGGTGAAATCGAGTTTAAGAACGGTATTGCTTCTCTGACCATACTTGATGGTGAGACTGTTACGATCCACGGCATTACCGCCGGCGCGATCATTTCCGTAACCGAAGCTCCCAAGGCCGGCTTTACGCCTGCTTACTTCGTCAACGGTGCGACTACCGCCAGCGCGGACCCCGAGGGCCGTGTGATCATCGTTCCCGGTGATACACCTGTCAGCGTGGCTGTGGAAAACACCTATTCTCCTACACCCGCGACCTTTGAGCTGACGGGCACTAAAAAGCTGGAGACAAGCCTGCCTCTGGCGGATACCACCTTCGGCTTTGTTGCCAGCGCCTGCGATGAAAATGGCGTTGTGGATGCGGGGGCATCCGTCCTGGCCGGTGAGGTCACTGTGTCCAGTGCAGGCAAGGAAGCTGTCTTCACCTTTGCCGAAGTTGATTTCACTGAAATCGGCGATTACCACTTCCTGATCAGTGAGATCGACGGCGGTATTACCGGCATCACCTATGCCGAGAACCAGTACCTGCTGACCGTTAAGGTCACTGACAACGGCAGCGGCACCTTGCAGACAAGTGCCAGCCTGAAGCAGCGGGACAATGAGAACAGCTCCTTCTTGGATGCTACCGGTGTAGTATTTACCAATACTTACGCACCTCTGGAGACTCAGCTGACTCTGGAAGCTAACAAGGTGCTTAGCGGCCGCGATCTGAAAGCCGGTGAGTTCTCCTTCGTGGTCACAGACCAGAACGGCAATGTGGTCACCACCGGTACCAACGACGCGAAAGGTAAGATCACTTTCCGCCCCATCACCTATACCGCTGTCACGCCTGCCGGCGAACCCCACGTCTACACCGTCAAGGAGGTCAACAGCGGATTGAAGGGCGTGAGCTATTCCGAAGCCTCCTTTACCGTCACTGTAAAGGTAGAAGATAAGGATGGCCAGTTGGTTGCAACACCCACCTATCTCAATGGCGAGGTGGTCTTTGAAAATACCTTCACTCCCGATGATGTATCTTTGACCCTTGAAGGCACCAAGGAACTGACCGGAAGAACTATGACCGCCGGTGAATTCTCCTTCCGCGTCACTGAAGTCGTTGATGACAAGACCGTGGAAGTGACCACCGGTAGAAATGACGGCAACGGCAAGATTATCTTTACTGCCATTGGCTACGGTGTGGAGGATGTTGGTGAGCATGTCTACACCGTGACAGAGGTCAAACCCGACTTGGCAGCAGATCCCAATATGTACTACGATCCTGCTGTATATCAGGTCAAGGTCACTGTCAGCTATGACCAGACCACCGGCACCTTGTCTTACACCACTCCCGAGATCACAAAGGATGGTACTGCCGCAACAATCAAGTTCAGCAATATCCAGAACCCTGGATATGTGGATGTGCCGATCGTTGGTAAGAAGCAGACCACCGGCAACAATGTCCCTGCAAACCTGAGCTTCTCTTTCTCCGTAGTGGATATGGAGGGTAAGCTGGCAACCGGCGGCAGCGCACAAGCCAATGGCCCGATCAGCTTCACCAACCTCAGCTATACCACTCCCGGTCACTACTACTACTGGATCTACGAAACCAACCACGCAGGCCTGACCGCTCATGGCGTTACCTACAGCGCCCAGCGTTACCTGCTGGAGGTTACCGTTACCCGTGATGCTTATAACAAGCTCGCTGCCACTACCGCATACTATCCCGCAGGTACTGTAGCGGATACCAATAAGACCGCCGCTGATTATGCGGTTGCAGCAAACAAGATCGCTGCGCCTGCTGATAATGTGCTGTTTACGAATGCCTATGCCGCAAAGGGTACTGCGAACATTACAGCTACCAAGACTCTGGAAGGCAAGACTCTGGCCGCTGGTGACTTCATGTTCAAGCTGGAGCGGTTGGATGCCAACGGCGCGGTTCTGAGTATGCTGTATGCTTCCAACGCGGCGGACGGAAGCATCAGCTTCCCCACCATTCTGGTGGACAGCAATGACCTGCCCAGCGGCGGCACCGCAACGGTTCGCTATATTATGAGCGAGGTTGTTACCGATGCCAACCGGTTGCCCGGTGTCACCTACAGCAACGCCAAGTATTATCTGACCATCACCTTTACCGATAACGGAGAAGGCAATATCACAAACGAGGTCAAGTACTACACGGATAATACCTTCAACACACTGGCACAGAGCCAGACAACCCCTGTCTTTGCCAACAGCTATGCTCCTGAGGTCGGCACACAGGCGGTAATCACCGCAAAGAAGGAACTGAGTGGTCGTCCCCTGTCGGCAGGCGAGTTCAGCTTCAACCTGTATCATGTTACCACCAAGGATGGTGTGGAGACTGAGACTCTGGTTGATACAGCTGTGAATGCTGCGGATGGTACGGTTACCTTTACCCGCAACTATCCTGCTGGTGTTCTGAATGGTGCTGATGAGATCACCACCAAGTATGTCATTCGCGAAGTCAACAACAATCTGGGTGGTGTCAGCTACGATGACAGCAACGAGGGCAAGGGTTACCCCGTAACTGTCAAGATCGTGGACAACAAGGATGGCTCCATCGGCTGTACGGTTACCTACACCAATGGCACTACGGTCAGCGATGTGGTATTTACCAATACCTACGATGCTCAGGATACGACATTTACGCCTGAGGCAAAGAAGGTGCTGGAGAACCGCACCATGACAGACCGTGAGTTCTCCTTCGTCGTCAGAGAAGGCAATACTGTGGTATCCACCGGCTGGTCTATGTCCGACGGTACGGTCGTATTCACCCCCATCGGCTACACCGCTAAGGGTACACATGAGTATACCATCTCTGAGGTCAAGGGCAATCTGCCGAATGTGACTTACTCCAACGAGACCTTCAAGCTGACTGTTACCGTTGTGGATGATACCCAGGAAGGTAAGCTGGTAGCCACCGGTGTGTATGAAGGTCTGGCAGAGGGCGCAATCCCTGTCTTTACCAACACCTACACGCCCGATCCCACATCTGTCCAGCTCCAGGCTACCAAAAAGCTTGAGAATCATGAAATGAGAAATGGCACGTTCAGCTTCGTTGTGCGTGACGCAAGTGGCAACATTGTGGCTACTGGTGGCAACGTTGCAGCTGCTGCCAATGAAACCGTGGCGGTCATCTTCTCCAACATCGGTTTCAACCATGCTATGCTGGGAACCGATACGACCAAGGACTTCATCTACAGCATTTCTGAGCAGCCCACTACCCACGGCGGCGTGACCATTGACAACAATACCTACTACGCAAAGGTAACACTGACCCTCAACAGCGACGGTACACTGAGCACCAGTGTGACCTACCACTCTGGAAATCCCTGCACTGAGGAGAACAAGCTCAGTGGTGTTCCAGCGTTCGTCAATAAGTACGAGCCTGCGCCTGTTGCGGTTCAGCTCTATGCCGACAAGACCCTGATCAATAAGGATCTGGAGACCGGCGAATTTACCTTCACACTGAAGGGCGAGGGCATTGAGCGGACTAAGAAGAACGATGCCAATGGCAGAGCAACCTTCGACTTGCTGGCCTTCAATACTCCCGGTACCTATGAATACACTATTTCCGAAAGTGTTAGCACTGGTTGGGATGCCAGTCGCTATACCCTTGATAATTCCTTCAAGGTCATTATCAAGGTTGAGGACAACCTGAGAGGCCAGCTGATAGCTACCGTTACCTATCATGAGATCAAGGCTGACGGTACCTATGATGCCACTGTTAATCTGGGCGGCGCGGAGTTCATCAACCGCTATACCGCACCTCCTCTGACCGCCGACCTGTCTGCCGATATCGATGCGGATAAGACAGTCCAGACCCCCAACAGCAACATCACCTATAGTCCCGCAGGCTTTACCTTCGAGGTAACCGACTCCACCGGCACCGTCATCAAGGGCAGAGACAATAATGGCCAGACAGTGGATATGATCGGTACCAGTAACGCTTCCGGCGAGATCACCTTCCCCAGCTTCTTCTTTGAGAAGGCCGGTGAGTACCACTACTGGATCACAGAAGTTCCCGGCACCGAAGTGGGCATGACCTACGACGCGAGAACCTGGGAAGTTCATATCCTGGTTCGTTACAACGAACAGACCGGCCTGCTGTATGTCGATGGAGATGACGTCCAGACCTATCTGGTTGGCCGTGCCGCTGCAGGTAGCAGCACGCCCAGCTTCGTCAATGTCTTTGAACCCACCGCTGTCAAGCTCACCCTGTCCGCGACCAAGATTCTGGAAGGCCGTGATCTGAGAGACCGCGAGTTCCTGTTCTATCTGATGAAGGGCGAGACCATCGTTGCCCAGGGTTATAACGACGTAAATGGCAATGTCAAGTTTGATCTGACCTACACTGCCGATGATCTGGGTAGCCATGCTTACACCATCAAGGAACTGGTGCCCGAACAGGCCCAGGGAGGCAAGGTCTACAACGGTCTTACTTTCGACGGAAAGACCTACGTCGCTGCGACGGTGAATGTGACCTATGATGCCAGCGCCCATAAGCTGGTCGCCAGTGTAGACGGTACACCTGTTGCCAACGGCGCGACTGTAGGTACCGGTGTTAAGATCACCAACGAGTATAGCGTTGAAGGTACCACTGCTACCATCCACGCAAACAAGGTTATCACCGCCAACCGCATTCTGGAGGATCAGGAATTCACCTTCGTGCTGACCAACAAGGATGATCCGAAGGATACCTACACTGCCAAGAACAATGCGGCAGGCTTGATCACCTTCCAGATTCCCTACACCAAGGCCGGTGTTTACACCTATACTCTGGCTGAGCAGGCCGGCGATGACAAGAGTATTACCTACGACACCAAGCTGTACACTGTTACCGTTACCGTGACCGATGATCTGCTGGGCAAGCTCCATGCAGTTGTCAGTTACGACAACGAAAGCGTACCCACCTTCGTAAATGAGTACAAGGCTCAGTCCACCACGGCTACCATCCAGGCGAAGAAGACCCTGAAGGGCAACAAGTCTCTGGTGGCAGGCGACTACACCTTCGAGCTGGAACGCGACGATGGCGTGAAGGTCACTACCACGAATCTGGCGGAAGGCGTTGTGAAGTTTGAACTGCGCTACGACGCAGCGGGCGTTTACACCTACATCCTCCGCGAAAAGGCCGGTGAGGCAGCCGGTGTGACCTATGATGATACCGAGTACAAGGTGATCGTCACTGTCGAGGATGATCTGAAGGGCAACCTTGAGGCAACTGTCGTCTACGAGGGCCTGACCGCCAACGAGATGCCTGCCTTCGTCAACAGCTATCAGGGCAAGGCAGCCTCTGTACAGATCACAGCTACCAAGACCCTTACCGGTAAGACCCTCGCAGCAGATGCCTACAGCTTCACACTGACCAATAAGGACAACACCAAGGATGTCCACACGGTCAAGAACGACGCCAAGGGCAACGTAGTATTTGATCTGAACCTCACTGAGGCCGGCACTTATACCTACGTTCTGGCAGAAGCAACAGGTACAGATGCCAACGTCACCTACGACAAGAACACCTACACCGTAACGGTCAAGGTCACTGATGATCTTCAGGGCAACCTGAAGGCAGAGGTCACCTATGGCACCACCGACGGCAAGGCTCCCACCTTCGAGAATATCTACACCCCCAGTACTATCACTGTGGAACTGACCGGTGAGAAGACGCTGAAGGGTCGCGATATGAAGGCAGAGGAGTTCACCTTCGAAGTTCGCGATGCCGCAGGTAAGGTTGTGGCAACTGCCAAGAATACCGCGAAGGGCGAACTGGTATTCTCCGGTATTGCACTGGACGCAGCCGGTAAGTACACCTTCGAGGTGACCGAAGTCAAGGGTAGTGTCAAGGGTATGATCTATGACGAGACCAAGTACATCGTTACCATCGAGGTCGCCAATGAGGATGGCGTGCTGAAGGCAGCCGTTACGGAACCCAAGGGTGGTCTGGTATTCAAGAACACCTACAAGGATCCGGATCCCACCAACCCCAGCACCGGCGATGATATGCCTCTGCTGCTGTTGGTAGGTTTGATGCTTGCCAGCGCTGGTGGTATTGTTTTGATGACGACCAGCCGTAAAAAGCGCCGCGCATAACCCACAATCATGAAAAAGGACCCGGATACCAAATCGGTATCCGGGTCTTTGACATATTTAAGATCAAGCTTCGCTGAGCTTTTGCGCAAAAACAGCCATGGCATCGCTGATGGGCAACTTCTGGGGGCACACACCTTCGCAGCTCTTGCATCCAATGCAGGCAGAGGGTTTTTTGTCGTCTTCCAAGGTGTTGATGATTCTGGTAGGCAGGTTTTCTCCGCCAGAGTAGAGGTAGCCGTTATACAGCTCAATGAGCCAAGGTATGTTCAATCCCCGCGGGCAATGATCGGTGCAGTAACGGCATCCGGTGCAGTGCAGGATACCATTGCCGGTCATGGCTTCGCCGATAGACAGAAGAGTATCCCGATCATCGTTGCACAGGGGAAGCTCCTGAGAGAATGTATCGATATTCTGAGCAAGCTGATCCAAATTGGACATGCCGGACAGGATCATGGTTACACCGGGCACACCTTGCAGGAAGCGGAAGGCCCACTGGGGTAAAGTCCAGTCGGGATGCAGCGCACTCAGCTTGGCAGTATGTTCTTCAGGCAGTGTGCAGAGCTTGCCACCCCGAACAGGCTCCATGACCCATACGGCGACACCCCGCTTGTTCAGCATCTCCACCTTGCGCCGGGCATTCTGCAAGGTCCAATCCAGCCAGTTCAACTGGATCTGGCAGAACTCAATGTGCTCGCCGTAAGCATCCAGCAGCCGCATCATGGTTTCCAGACTACCGTGAGTGGAGAAACCGAAATGACGGATGCGGCCCAGCTTCTTCTGCTCCAGCAGGTATTTTACCACATCCTTGTTTAGGAAGTAATCAATGTTGGTTTCGCTGACGTTATGCAGCAGATAGAAGTCAAAATAGTCAACCTGGCAGTTGGAAAGCTGCTTTTCAAAAATTTCCGGGGCCTTCTCAAAGTATTCCGGATCAAAGCTGGGGTATTTGGTGGCCAGATAGAAGCTCTCTCTGGGGTAGGCTTTCAAGACCTCGCCTATTGCGGCCTCGGAGGTGCCACCATGATAGAACCAGGCAGTATCAAAATAGTTGATGCCCTTTTCCATAGCAAAGGCTACCATTTCTTTGAGCTTTTCCATGTCGATCTGCTCATAGGTTTCCAATGTGGGCAGACGCATACAGCCAAGGCCTAGGGCGGAAAGCTTTGCACCGCGAAAATCATGATAAATCATATATTACACTCCTTTACGGCAGAAATATACAGTGTCTATACCCGGCCCCCGGTGGTTTGGAAGCCGTGCGATCTCAGAAAATCCCAACTTGCCAAGTACCTTTAGGTGAGCATAGTTGGTGTGCCATGTGCGTGTGTACAGATTCCTGCTTGGATACAGACCGATCATCGTTTCATAGAAACCCTGCATAAGACCACGGCCCCGGGTGTCCGGATGGACTACGCAGGTGGAGGCATAGAGATTCGGAAAGGTGTCCTGTCCGATCTGCTCACAGGTGTGATCCAGCTTAAAGGCCATAAACCCTAAGCAACGGTCATCCTCTACGGCAGTGATTACCGGTTGGGAAGCCATGGATTCAAAATAATCCGTAATGCCATCGGTGCTGCTTTGGGCGGTAAGATCTGCTTGGGTGGAAGATCCACGGCTGGACAGGGGAGGGATAAATTCCCGGTCTGCTATGACAAGGTAATTTTTAATTTCTTCTCTGTAAGGGCACTGGTCTACGGTGTTATAATACTGCATTTCCATATGGATTCCTCTTTTCACTTGGGATAGTAACATATAATGAAAACTTTGTCAAACGAATGCTTTTTGGCGATACCGGGCATATTTGACAGGATTTGCTATGTGTTGTATAATAAGCTTAAATTCTGGGTATCCGTGCATCACAAGAAGCTGCTGAAACAGGATGAACAATAAATAAAAAGGGAGGAATCTTTTATGAAAAAAGGTAGGATCTGGATTTGTGTGTGTGCCCCTGTTGCGGTGTTACTGTTGCTGCTGCTGGGTTTTCTCTGGAGCTGCCAATCGGAAAAAGGTTCCGAATCCACTGAACCTGCCACTACGGCGGCAACAGAATCTGCTACCATATCCACAACCACACCTACACAAACCACGGAAGCGGACAAGCAGATCTACTGGGTCTTCGCCCATGGCGGTCTGTGGGTCCGTACCGGCCCCGGTACCGGCTATGAACTGGCCGGCAGCTTGGAGGACGGTGAAGAAATTGAGGTTTTGCAGTGGAAGGACGGTTGGGCCTACATTGAAGAGCCTGTAAAGGGTTGGTGTAGCGGGGATTACATCCATAAACTTGGTTGGTATAAGGATGTCAAGACGCCGGAGGGAACGCCACCGCAGGATAATTCTCTCAAAGGTAAGTGGGTCCATCTGACAACGCCCCAAAAAGAGGACGGTGTCTGGATCTGCAGGGCAGGCTTTTTCCTGCTGCGTGCCAATGGCACGTTTATCCATAGTGTGGCGGATTACCGAAAAAACGAAGATGGAAAATGGGTAGAAGCAAACCAGTTAACAGACCAGCCATACTGGGTCGGTGAGTATGATTTTGACGGAAAGCAGCTGAAGCTAAAGTATATGGCAGAGCTGGTAGAAGAATACGATAAGACCAGTGGTAAACCCAAAACCCGGGAATGGGTGGCGTGGACCTATGATCTTGCCATGGATGTGACCAAGGGATCGAAATTCATCACGATTCCCAATGGGGCGGATATTCCGCTGACCGTTGCCAATGAACATGCAGGTGCCACAGAAAACACACTGTACAAAGCATCCAACGGAGTTGGAACACCGGAGGATGTGTGCGTTATACTGGACCAGCGTTATCCGTAAATGGGGCGGGAGTGCAACAGCACTCCCGTTTGCTTTTGTATATAAAAAACTCTGCCATCGGCAGAGCGGATATCCATATAAAAAAGAAATGACCCTTGACTGCCGCATCCTTCTATTGATGCATCTTCAGCCAAGGGTCATTTCTGTTCAGTCTTATTATCTAACATCATTGGTTAACCTCTCTTTCTACGGTTTCTTTCGACGATGCTCTTTCTCCTGCAAATCCATCCCGCTGCATTTTTACAACCACATTTTTTTACTTCCATACTCTCGTAAGCGAGAACCCTCTATGCCGGAATGTATCATTTGGATTTGGCTTCGTCTTTTCGCTCATGTTCGATCGCAGCTTTTTTCGCAGCACTTGATTTTTTCTTGTTCTTGGTAATATTTTATTATGACTTCTTATTTGATTACTTCCAACGTTTCCATCTATCTTGCTGCCTGCGACGGATGAGCTTTTCGGTTTATTTACCTGTACATCGGTATCACCCTTTCTGACTATACTGTAACACACGGATTTGAATTTTTCAATACGGAAAATTGTACAAAGTATATAAAATAAAGTTGTGCACTACACAGAAAACTGTAATAGTGCACATAAATATGTTGACAGTGGCAGCGTGTATTTGTTATGATAATTATGTTGGGGCCTGCGTAGGCCCCTTATTTTTTCAGCGCATCCAATAGCTCTCGGCGCAGCCGCAGGATCTGGGTAATGTGGTAGTTTGTTACCACATCCCGCTCCAGTACAGAATCCAGAGGCCGCGTGTCTTTAATGTCCGCACCACAGCTTGCCAGCCGACGGCGACTTTCTTCGGTCAATCTGCCGGGACGGCCCATGCTGCAAAGAACCTCCATGCGGGCAACCAGTTCCCGGGCTTTTTGCTCACAAACGCGAAAGGCCTCCAACTGTTGCTTTTGCCGGCGCAGGTTCAAAAACAGCCGTTGATTGGAAAATACCGTTAACTGCCCACGCATGGTATCGATCCTGCGAGCCATTTCTTTGGCGTCGGGAAGAGCGTCATCTCCATCAAACATGTCCTCCAGAAAACGGATCAGCTCCCGATCCAGACTCTCTGCAGTGGCGCGGATCTGGCGGCTGTTGTCATAGGGAAATACCAGAGTGTTGATGAGCAGACCGATGAACAGGCCGATGGCGGTATCCCAGATGCGGCCGGCGGCATATTCCATGGGTACGATATCCGGGGTCACGCAGAGCATGACCACAATGAAGCAGGGCAGTGAGGGCGAGAAGCGAATTCTTAAGGCATTATAGAGCGTAATGACCAGAATGATGCCGATACCGGTCAACACCAACGGGGGTAGCGGTAGGGCCAGCAGGCCAATGCCGGCAATGGCACCAAAAAGGACACCGACGATCTGGGCGAGGCTGGCCTCCAAAGATTCTTTGAAAGTTGGCTGTACGGCAGTCATGGCACCCAGCATGGCGAAAATCAACTTGGAAGTGGTGGCACCGTAAAAATCCACCACTACCATCGCAAGAATGATCGCGGCGGCGGTTTTTATGGTGCGCAGGCCAAAAGGCATACGAATGGGTTTATTCAGCAATTGTGTTACTCCTTACTTTTTTCTATAGAATAGCACATGAGTGCAACTCGTGTCAAAGGGGTAGCGGGAAAGCTTTTATCAACGGATGATCTGCCTTTTACTTGCCACCGGTGCGGCTGTGTGCTATAATAAAATAAATCTCGACACGAATCCGGAAAGGAGATCGCTATGGCTTATTTGATCAAGACCCCTTGCGGTATTGTACAGGGAACGACCTGCAGTGTGCCCGGCGTGGTAGCATTTAAGGGCATCCGCTATGCAACTGCCGGCCGTTGGGAATATCCCAAGCAGATAACCGCATGGGAAGGTGTGTACGATGCTTCCCAATACGGCTCTTGCTGTTGGCAGGACAGGGCATTCCAAAGGGAGCAGGACCGGCATAACCAAGAAGAATTCTGGGCCGGTGACGGTGTGACCTACAGTGAGGATTGCCTGTTTTTAAATATCTGGATTCCCGAAACTGTGAAGAAGGGCAGTCGGATGCCTGTGCTTGTGTATATCCATGGCGGCGGATATGTTGAAGGCAGTGGAAATGAAAAACCCTTTACCGATCCTGTATGGCCTACGAAAGGTGTCATTGCGGTGACGATGAACTACCGGCTGGGTCCTCTGGGATTTGCCTGCTGGGAAGAGGCGGAGCAAGAAGCGGGACATACGGGCAATTACGGTTTGTATGACCAGATGACCGCATTGCAGTGGATTCAGGATAATATTTCCGCCTTTGGCGGAGACCCCAAAAAGGTAACGCTGATGGGACAGGGCACCGGCGCTATGAGTGTCCAGCACCATTGCTTAAGTCCATTGACTTACGGCTTGTTCTCCCGTGCGGTGATGGCCAGCGGCGGTGGATGGCTGCGGGAATTTCCGGTGAAAGCTGTAAGCAAGCGGTATCGTTTCTGGGAGGATGTGATGGCAGAAGCCGAGTGCGAATCTCTGGAAGCATTGCGGCAGCTCCCTGCAGAAGCTCTGTTTCAAGCATGGCATATTGCTGCAAAGAATAAGCGAGGTGTGTGGGGGCATTGCGGTCCCTGTGTAGATGGCACTTTCGTTGAGGCCGATCCAATCAAGCAGCTCCGGGCGGGCCGGGAGAAGAATATTCCATACATGGTGGGCTCTACCAGCCGGGATATTATCCGGGGAAAACTGGCCCGGGTAGCGCGACACTACTGCGCTGACCAGGCAAGAGAGGGCAAGCGCAGCAGCTTCGCCTGGTTCTTTGACCGGAAACTTCCCGGTGATAAACGGGGTGCATTCCATGGCAGTGACCTGTGGTACTGGTTTGGCACCATGGATAAATGCTGGCGGCCTATGGAAGAAAAGGACTATGCACTATCGGAACAGATGGTCAATTACTTGACCAACTTTGCCAAGTGCGGTGATCCCAACGGACATCCGCTTCCTATGTGGGAGGCAAGCCGTCCCACCAGCAGAAGAGTGCTGCGTATCGGCCAAAAGGAGACCTACATGGGATGGGTCAGTAATATCCGGCTGTTTTTCAGTTCTCTTTGGAGTCTGATTACAAGAAGATAAAAGTAAAAGCGGTGGGCAATGCCCACCGCTTTGTTGTTGCGAAAGATCAATATTTTCTGGAAAGCTGTGCTTCCGCTTCCTCTCGGGTGATCTCACCGGAGTTGCATTTTGCCATGATCTGCACATCTTTGTCATTGAGCTTGTAGCCAAGATAGAAGAAGGTGGAAATGATCATGCCGATGACAGGCACCAGCGCATAAACGATCCAAAGTCCGGAGGTGGCTGTAGGACTTAGCTGGATGTTCATGGCAGCCAGTTCGTTGAAGCTGTTGGTCTCGATCTCAGGGAAAGCAAAGATGCCCAGAAGCGCCAGTGCCAGAGCGGAGGACACCGCACCGGTGATCTTGACGGAGAAAGTCTGGATGGCAAAGGTGATGCCCTTGGCGCTGATGCCGGACCTGTACTGGCCGTATTCGGCGCAGTCCGGGGTGAACATAAAGGCCAGAACGCCCACCAGACACAGGGGAACGGCACGGATGCAGGTGAGGATCAGGAACGCAGCTCTGTTCTCGAAGCCTACAAAATAGATCACCAGACCCAGAATCACATTGACGATGTTACACCAGAACAGAACCTTAAACTTATCCATCTTCTTCAAGATAGTGGGCATCAGCATGGCGGCGATGACACCGGGGACCATGCCCAGCATGTTCAGCAGAATGGAGTACAGCTCACTGCCGAAGAGGAAGAAGGAAACAAACAAAGTGGTGGCAGCGGAGGTTTTCAGAGCATCGGTAGCCATGTAGCCGCCGTAATAGGTCAGCAGGTACTTATTGCTGCCCAGATACTTAAACATCTGCTTGAAGCTGAAATCGCCCTCGTCCTTGTCGGGATGGTAGTTGCGCTCCTTGCAGAATACACACAGAGGCACCATGGTGAGCGCACTGAAGATGGACAGTACGATGACCGCCATAGAGTAGCTCTTGCCGATGAGCAGAGGCATGACAACCACGCACAGCAGGTAGCCTGCACCGGAGAATACCCGGTTGACACTCAGCAGCAGGTTGCGCTCCTGCAGGCTGTCGGTCATGGTATTGAGCATGGAGTAGGCGGGTACGTCGGTCAAGGTGTAAATGGTATCCCACAGCAGGTAGGCTACCGCAAACCAGATCAGCTTGCCGGTCTCGCTGAAACCGCCGGGGATGGTAAATACGGCGATGGTCACGATGGGGATAAAAGTAACGGCAATTCGCAGCCAAGGCAGGCTCTTGAGTCCGTTTTTGAACTTGACCTTGTCGAAAATATAGCCAAAGATAGGGTCATTAATAGCATCCCAAACCTTGACCACCAGCAGTACCAGTGAAACCTTCCACAGGGCGATGCCTTGCATCGCAAGGTACGCGGACAGATAGATAAAGGTAATGTTGTAGTATACGTTTTGACCAACGAAATAGGTCCAGTAACTGAGCCGCTCTTTCAAGGTGGTCATATAACTGGGTTTCTTTTGTTCCATGATCTTCTACCTCACAGTTCTTTTAGTTCCATAACACAGCGTAGCACATGCTTTGCACACAGCTGCATTTCGCCAAGGGTAATACCATCTTTTTTGCCATAGGTGGCAAGGAGCGTGCCGTCTGGCTTCTTCAGAAGGTCGATCCGCTGACCACCGGGCATCAGCACGTCTACCTGCGCCCGGACCCGGTAAGCGTTATCCCGCATCTGAGGGAATTCCGGGCTGCGGCTGGTCTGCATCCACCAATCGGTCATCACATTGCCTTGATAGTTCCACTCACCCCGGAGAATGGTGGTGACCAGATCGTAGTGATAGTGGCCCCAGACACCGTTGATCTTATTGTAGCTGGTCATGATATTCTTGGGAGCGGACTCTTTGACGCAGATCTCGAAGCCTTTTAAGTAGATCTCCCGCAGGGCTCGTTGAGAGACCCGGGAATCATTGCGGTTGCGGTTGAATTCCTGGTTGTTGCAGGCGTAATGCTTGGGGCAGGCGGAAAGACCAGTGGATTGCAGACCCCGAACGATGGCAGCGGCAATCTTACCGGATACATAGGGGTCTTCGGAGAAATACTCAAAGTTTCTGCCGCACAGGATGTTTCTGTGGATGTTCATGCCCGGTGCAAGCAGCACATCGCTGCCCCGATCCTTCATTTCCATGCTGACCTTGCCCATCAGTCTTTCTATCAAATCTGTATCAAAGGTGCAGGCAAGGAGCGTGCCGATGGGGATCAAAGAGCAGGAATCATAGAGCCGGATACCGGAAGGTCCGTCGGTGGTAACGATGGGAGGAATCCCCTTGGCCCGCAGAGATTCGGTGACGCCGCCGAAAATACCGGCGTTGCCCTTGGGACCCAGCGGATGGCCCATAATGTAAGCGCCACGGCTGATGGCTTCCAGCTCCTCTACAGAAAGCTGTGCGATGAAGGCATCCAGATCAATACGGCCTTCCTTTACATCCTTCAGCCTATAGCCTTTGTCACCGGTCTGGAATACAGCCTTGGGCAGAGTGCTTAGAATCCTTGTTTTCAGATCAGCGGTTTTGGCAGCGGCGCGGCGGGAGACGGTGACTACTTTGCCATTTAGATCCTGACAGGCAAGAATGGGGAATGATGCTTGGGGTGCTGCAGCTTCGGTTAGTTGGGCGATCACCTCGTCATTTTCCACCGCATAGGTGCTCAGTGGCTGGGCACTGCGCACATCACCACCCAAGTAGAATCGATAGCTGCCCTTTTGCAGCACGTAGCAGTCCTTATTACCGGTAAGACCAGCATCGTCAAAGCTGGCCAGTTGCTGCCGGGAAACGGACAGCTCCAGTACCTGACTCTCGCCCGGGGCCAGCAGTTTGGTTTTTGCAAAGGCAACAAGTTCCCGGGCGGGATTGCCCAGGGCGCCGCAAGGCTTTTGTAAGTAAACGAGGACGGTCTCCCTACCGGAATAAGTACCGGTGTTGGTGACAGTAACTGACCAGCGGAAAGGCCCTGTGATTTCGGTGGCCTTTTCAAATGTGGTATAGGACAGGCCGTAACCGAAGGGGTAGCGAACTTTTTCGGGGGCAAAGGTCTCAAAATAGCGGTAGCCCACATAGATGTCTTCAAAATATTCATTGAACTGCTTGCCGCCGAAGTGACCTGCAGAGGGATAATCTTCATAAGTAAGCGCAACGGTGTCGGTCAAGCGGCCACTGGGGGTTTCTTTGCCACAGAGCAGGTCAGCAGCCGCATTGCCGCTTTCCATACCGCCCTGCCAGAGGATTATCACGGCACCGAAGCTGTAATCATCCAAAAAGGAAAGATCCATCACAGCGCCAATGTTCAGCAGCAGCACCGTGTCGGGAAACTGCGCCGTGACCAGCCGCAGCATGTGCTTTTCTTCATCTGTCAGATAGTAGCTGCCGGGTGCCAATACATTTTCCCGGTCCTCACCGGAGGATCGGCCAAGGATGATCACGGCTTGATCGGAATCTACTTTCGCTTCTGCAACCTGTGCTTCCGTCAAAGGCATCTCCGGGTAATGCCGGGGCCACATGCCCCAAACACCGTCATTGATAGGGTTTTCTTCGTGGAACTGTTGGTACACAGCCGCCAGATCTTCATTGAGCCGTAAGCCTTCACAATTGCGAAGTCCGTCCAGCAGAGAAATCTGGTAAGGGGCGTTTACATCACCGCCGCTGCCGTAGCCGGTGCAGAAGTGGCGGCACTGCACCCTGCCAAACAGGGAAACAGAAGTGCCTTCGGCAAAGGGCAGAACCCGGTTTTCAAGCATGACAGCGCCTTGGGCCGCTGCGGTGCGAAGCATTTCCGGCATACCGTCGGTTATGGTCTTTGCTGGATTGTGATGCCCTTGGCCCTGAGGCAGCGCACCGGCAACACTCATGGCCAAATCAACGATTTTTTCCAGTATCTTCATAGATTCCCTCCTAGTTCAATCAGATTAACAGACTGATCAGATAGATCAACGCCAGATGGGTGGGGTAATAGATGTAAAACAGGTATTTCAGCTTCATTTTCCCCCGAGTGCCGTTATAAAGGGCCAATAGGGGCAACGTCAGCAGAGAAAACCATTGTACGGGAGTTCCAATGCTGAGCAGCACAAGTCCTATGCCACAAAGAACGATGCATTGCCATTTGTCTTTGCCCAGCCAGATCAGCACAGGCAGGAGAATACCGAAAAATCCGTAATCCACATAGAACCCGGGCAGAAAACGGGGCAGCATATCGCTGATGCACCATACGGAAACAAACGCAAGGGCCGCGACAGTGGTGTTTTTGACAGATGGCTTTTGGATGGCTGCATCCAAAGAGAAAATTAGAAGGATAGACAAGCTGAATGTCACCAGAATGCACTGATACAGCGAACCCATGGCAAAGAAATACACCAACTGGCATACCAGTGCTACCGCGGCGATGGTGGCCAGATACCGAGCCTTATTTCGCGTGTAGCGGCAGCCTTGTGCAATCATGTAGGCAAAGATGGGAAGCGCAAGTCTGCCGATGATCCGAAAAATCACACTCTGAGGAAAAAACTGCACACCGATATGATCGATCGTCATGGCGGCCAAAGCGATCAGCTTCAGTTGATTGCCGGTAAGGCCCGGGGCCTGTTTGGTAAGTACGGTCATGGGGTTACTCCAATGTGATGGTCAAAGTAATGGGGCAGTGGTCGCTGGCGTATACGCCGTCATGGACAGCGGGAACAACGCTGTAGCGCTCTGCCAGAATACCGGTTTTTGAGATCATAAAGTAGTCCAGCCGCTTGAAATTTTCCGGGTTGCCCCAATTTTGGTAGGTATGGGACTCCATGGTATCAGTCGCTGCATACCGGGCATCCAGAAAATTTTCCGTTGCGCTGATATAGGTCTCGGAGCCTTCCAGTGCATTGAGATCGCCCATAATAACGGCGGGCAGACCGCCGAACTGGGCGATCTTATCCAGCACTACTTGGATGCCTTTGATTCTGGCCTCGTCACTGACATGATCCAGATGGGTATTAAAAACAACGAAATCCTTACCGGATGCCTTGTCTGTCAAGATCACATAGCCGCAGACCCGATAGCATGCGCTGCCCCAGTCCTTGCTCATGACCTCCGGGGTCTCGGACAGCCAGAAAGAGCCTTTATCCACCAATGTGTACAGGGCAGTGTCATAGAAAATGGGGCAGCCTTCGGACAGAGGTGAGTTGTCCCGATAGGTGATCACACTGTCAAAGCCGGGCAGTACATCTACCATGTATTGATACTGCCAGCGGGTAGCCTCCTGAAAACCGATAATACCGGGGGTCTGACTTTCAATGTCCTTGGTAATGAGGTCGGCCCGGTAGAACCAACTCTTTTTGCCCAGATCCAGCGGGGTTAGACAACGCAAATTGCAACTCATCATGGTGATCTTAGAAGGATCACCGGGGGTAATATCCGCGGCCTCTTTTCGCAGGGCATAATGGGGCCAATACCAGAAAAAGACTGCCAGTGCAGCCAGAATCACTGCTAACAGAAAACACAATGCACAAAGCAGAACGATCTTGCCTTTTTTCATTCCGACACCAACTTTCTCAATATGTCTTTATTATACCGAAACCCCGGGGAAAAGCAACCGCAAAAGCAGGAAAAATCCACTATCTTGCCTTTTTACTGCCCTTGGCGTATAATAAGAAAAAATGAATGGGGGGAACGGAATATGACCATTCGCAAATTGCAAAAAGGGGATTTTGATGCCGTGCTTTCCATGATGCGCACGTTCTACGCATCGGATGCACTGCTGATCCATCCAAGTGAGGAAGTACTTCGGAAGACCCTTACCGATGCGTTAGCGGATACACCCTATCTGGAAGGTTTTGGCTTTGAAGAGGATGGTGTGTTGGCCGGCTACGGCATGGTGGCCATGAGCTATTCTACGGAAGCCGGTGGCCTGTGTGCGTGGATCGAAGATATCTACATCCAACCCCAATACCGTGGAAAAGGCTTTGGCACCAGATTTCTTGCCTTTGTGCAGCAGCGCTATGAAGGAAAGGTTTCCCGGATTCGCTTGGAGGCAGAGTCGGAAAATGAGCGCGCCATGGCGGTATACCGCAAGTCAGGCTTCGAAATTTTGGGATATACCCAACTGGTGAAGGAACTGTAAATGATCGTTTATGCGGGCAGTGCCCGCTGACAATGCGTGCATAGTGCAGTACTATTCGTTACTTCCCTAACCCGCTCGGTATCGATAATCACAGCAAAAACGATACCGGGCAAGG
>JAZOLX010000073.1:0-5335 GCA_045653485.1 Faecousia sp.
GATGCGAACCTTCTCGCCCAGGAATTCAACCTCTTCGACATTGTCGTCGCGGCCTTCCTTGCAGTGCTCCTTGGTCCATGCCAGAGCCTTCTGGAACTCTTCCTCGTTGTAGATGCCTTCTTCCATTCGACGCAGGATCTCGACCTCGTCAACGGACTCAACGCGCATACCGAAGTACTCTTCCAGCACGCTCTGGTCCATGATGGAACCGGCAATGCCCATGCACTGAGAGCCGATCTGCAGGTAGGACTTGCCGCGCATGGTAGCAACAGCAACAGCAGCACGGCCGAAGCGCAGCAGCTTTTCCTTTACATCCTCGGGCATCTGGGTGACCTGGTCACGGTCCTGAACCTCGTGGCCGTAGATACCGAATGCGGGCAGACCCTTCTGGGCATGACCGGCCAGAACAGCAGCCAGATAAACAGCGCCGGGACGCTCAGTGCCGTTGAAGCCCCAAACACCCTTAATGGTGTGAGGATCCATGTCCATGGTCTCGGAGCCGTAGCACCAGCAAGGAGTAACGGACAGGGTGATGGAAACGCCTTCCTTCTTAAACTTGCTAGCGCAGGCAGGAGCCTCGGGTACGCGGCCGATGCAGGTGTCAGCCATAACGACCTTAACGGGCTCGCCATTGGAGTAGAACAGGTTCTCCTCGAACAGCTTCTTGGCGGACTCAGCCATTGCCCAGACCAGAGGCTCCAGGGATTCACGCATCATCTGAGGGCCACGGCGGCCGTCGACGATGGGGCGAATACCGATTACGGGATAATCGCCAACATATCTGTTGTTTGCCATATTTTTTCCTCCTGATTCTTGCCGTGATTATTTCACGAACGTATTTACACTATATATAAAAACACAAGCGTGCCTTTATACGAATTTATGTCTGCACCAGTTTACAGGGCAGCCGTACGATCCGGGGATCGCCAGAGAAACCATTTAACCGCTCTATCAAGTAGGTTGCCGACATTCTGCCGATTTCCTCTTCCGGTTGCTGCACAACAGGCAGCGGTGGCTTCATCATGGTACAAATATCCACACAGTCAAAACCAAACACATCAACATCTTCCGGGATTCGAAGTCCACGCTCTCTGACAGCTGTGACGCATCCCATGGTAATATTGTAGTTGGTAGCAAAGATGGCCATCGGCGTATGCTCTTGGGCTATCAGACGCTCACAACCCCGGTATCCGGTGGCAAAATCATTCTGGTCACTGATAAACAGGTCATCATCATAGATGAGGCCATGGTCCGAAATTGCCTTCAGATAGCCGATCTGCCGTTCCTTTGCCGTCAACACCGATTTAGGACCTGTGATCATTGCCACACGGCTATGACCCTTATTTATCAGACAGGATACTGCCTGATAAGCCGCATCTGTGTTATTCACAAGCACCGTATCGCTGGAAACGCCTTGAATCATCCGGTCGATCTGCACTACCGGAATGTTGCAGTTGGCTGTCAACTCATAAAACTCATCTGCCGTCAGATCTTCCGGTGCGTAGATCAATCCGTCGATTCCATTGGAGATCAGAAAGTGCAGGTTATCCCGTTCCAGACCATGGTTGGCACCGTAGCAGGATATCAGGCTATGGTAACCGTGTTCCCGAAGGGTCTTATCCAAGGAAGTTAATACTGTACCGAAATAGGGGGTCGCGATATCGGGAATCAAGATACCGATAGAACGGCTGCGCTGTGTCTTCAGACTTCTGGCAAAAGGGTTGACCCGATAATCCAATGTTTCGATGGCTTTGCTGATGGCATCTACATTCTCAAGTCTCACGTTACCACCATTAATATACTTGGAAACAGTAGCAATGGACACGCCGGCCATACGGGCCACATCTTTAATGGTCGCCATTCCATACTCCTTCCCATCCTAAAAGTGAAACGTTTCGCTATGAAAACACAAATATCCTGCCCATATGGACACCCTTACGTTAACTATAATATAAAAACAACTTTGTGCTGTCAATACAATTTTTTAAAAAATAGCTTGATTTTTTTAGTAAAGTTTATTATAGTATACCCAGTGACAGGGCGAGTCTGCCCTAACGTGCTCTCCTTTTGTGCAAAAAACACAAGCGAAACGTTTCGCGTTTGTGTAAAGAGTGCAGGCTTGATTTAAAAGTGACAAAATCTGGAATTTGGTCATGTTTGGAGCACGGAAGCAGTGAATGAGAAAGGTGATGTTGAATGGGCGAAACGATTCTGAAGATGCAAGGCATCCACAAGTATTTCGCTGGTGTTCATGCTCTGAGCGGCGTTAATTTTGAGCTGAAAGCCGGTGAGGTCCACGCACTGATGGGTGAAGACGGTGCCGGTAAGTCCACTTTGATCAAGGTCCTTTGCGGTATCCATGCCCGGGATGGCGGCACTGTGGAATACCTCGGTCAAGAGGTCAATTTTCATAACATAGCAGAATCTCAGGCTGCAGGTATCAGCGTAATCCATCAGGAGCTGAACATGATGAACCATCTGACCGTAGCGCAGAACATGTTCATCGGCCGTGAGTTCAAGAAGGGTGCCTTTATCGATGATAAGGCAATGGAAGAAGAGGCTCAGCGTCTTTTTGACAAGATGGGCGTTAAGATCGATCCTTCTGTCAAACTGGGTACACTGACCGTCGGTAAGCAGCAGATGGTCGAGATTGCAAAGGCAATATCCCGTGAATGTAAGCTGTTGGTTCTGGACGAGCCTACCGCAGCCCTTACCCTCCCCGAGGTTGAAGAGTTGTTCAAGATCATGGGCGAGCTGAAAGAAAAGGGTATCGGCATGATCTACATCTCCCACCGTATGGATGAGATCACCCGGATCTCTGACCGTGTCACAGTCATGCGTGACGGCGAGTATGTGGGCACCGTTAACACTGCCGATGTGACCCGCGACGACATCGTTAAGATGATGGTCGGCCGTGTGATCATGGGTGAGCAGAAGGCATGCAGCTGCGTTGCCAGCGACGCCCCCGTCATTCTGGAAGTCAAGCATCTGAATGCCGGCAAGGAAGTCAGAGATGTCAGCTTTACCCTGCGTAAGGGCGAGATCCTGGGCTTTGCAGGTCTGATGGGCGCAGGTCGTACCGAAGTTGCCCGCGCTCTGTACGGTGCCGATCCCAGCCAGACTGGCGAGATTTACTTAAACGGCAAAAAGGTCAAGATCAAGACCCCTGAGCAGGCTGTTAAGCACGGCATCTGCTACCTGTCTGAGGACCGTAAGCGTTTTGGTCTGATGCTGGACAAGTCCGTTACCGAAAACACCACCATTGCTTCTGTTGACAACTTCATTCACGGCGGTTTGATCAACGACAATGAGATGCGTACATTATCCGCAGACTTTAACGCAAAGCTGCGCACCAAGACTCCCTCCATGGAGCAGCTGCTGAAGAACCTCTCCGGTGGTAACCAGCAGAAAGTTATCATCGCCCGCTGGCTGATGAAGAATGTAGATGTGTTCATCTTTGATGAGCCCACCCGCGGTATCGACGTCGGTGCTAAGAGTGAGATCTACGCCCTGATGGATGAGCTTGTCAAGCAGGGCAAGTCCATCATCATGATTTCTTCCGAGCTTCCGGAAGTTCTGCGTATGAGTGACCGGATTCTGGTCATGTGCGAAGGCCGCAAGACCGGCGAGCTGGACATCGCAGAAGCTACTCAGGAAAATATTATGCAACTTGCCACTATGCGAGAGGAGAATTGATATGATCAACAAATTGAAGAGTAAAGGCACCTCCGGCATGCAGAATTTCATCATCATTCTGGCTGCCATTGCCCTGTTCGCAGTATTTACTATCATCAACCCCGGCTTTGCCAGCAGCGGTAACCTGCTGACCATGGCTAAGTCTCTGGTTCCCTACGCAATCCTGTCTTTGGGTGTTACTTTCGCCATCGCTACCGGCGGTATTGACCTGTCCATCGGTACCGTTTGCTTCGGTTCCGCTGTTCTGGCCGGTGCTCTGTGCAAGACCGGTGTTACCGCTGAAGAAGGCACCCTGTGGCTGACCATTCCCATCATTCTGGCTACCGGTCTGGTCTTCGGTCTGATCAACGGCTTCCTGGTTGCAAAGTGCAAGCTGGCTCCCTTTATCGCTACTCTGGGTACCATGATGGTTTCCCGCGGTCTGACCGCTGTTGTGGCAGAAGCTACCCGCGGCACCTCTTCCGCTGTTAAGTACCCCTCTACCGGCTGGTTCCAGAAGGTGTTCACCAACCTGAACGGCTTCCCCATCGGTCTGGTTTGGGTTCTGGGTCTGACCATCATCTGCATGATCGTTATGTACAAGACCCGCGTTGGCCGTTACATCCTGGCCATCGGCTCCAACGAAGAAGCTGCCCGTCTGTCCGGTATCAACACCGACAAGTACAAGATCATCGCTTATGTCATCACCGGTCTGTTTGCTTCCCTGGCTGCTCTGTTCTACGTTGCTGCTAACCCCTCTCTGAATCTGGCTGCCGGTAACGGCATGGAGCTGGATGCAGTTGCAGGCGTTTACATCGGCGGTACTTCCACCACCGGTGGTAGCGCAACCATCATTGGCTCTGTTCTGGGCGCTCTGATTCTGGTTATCATCCGTCAGGGTCTGAACCTGGCTATGGCTGGCGGTGTCGGTGTCTCCGCAACCAACGTTACTTACGCTGTTACCGGTGTCATCGTCGTAGGTGCTGTTATGCTGGACGTTCTGAAGAAGAAGAACGCTGCCAAGGTCAAGATCGAAAAGCCCGCCGAAAAGGCAAAGAAGTAACCCCTATTTATTCCGTAATAAACCGTCAGGTTTATATAAAAATTTAGGAGGAAATATCAATGAAGAAACTGATTGCATTGCTGCTGGCTCTGGTCATGGTTTGTGGCCTGGTTGCCTGCAACAGCAACTCTGGCGAGAAGACCATCGCTGTCATCGCTAAGGGTGAGACCCACGCTTTCTGGCAGGCTGTTAAGGCCGGTGCTGAGGCTGCCGGTGCTGAGAAGGGCTACAAGGTCACCTTCCGCGGCCCCACCTCTGAGTCCGAGAGCGAAGTTCCCGCACAGCGTGAAATGGTTCAGGCTGCTCTGAACGACAAGACCGTCAAGGCTATCGTTCTGGCTACCATCGGTACCGGTTTCGCTGATGAGCTGGTTTCTGCTTACGAGAAGAAGCTGCGCGTCGTCGAGTTCGACTCCGGTCTGTACGCTAACGGCGCTGACATCACCGCTGGCAAGGATCCCACCATCGGCTTGGTTGCAACTGATAACCGCAAGGCTGGCGGTGTTGTTGCTGAGAACTTCTACGCTTACCTGAAGGCACAGGGCATCGCTTCCGGCTACAAGGTTGGTATCATTCAGCATGACTCCACCTCCACCG
>JAZOLX010000074.1:0-14868 GCA_045653485.1 Faecousia sp.
ATGCCCATGGAGAATGTCCACTATCCTACCAACAAGAACATCGGCGCCTACTCCAAGATCATCAACGATATCTCCGAGGGCGGCGCCGATATTATCTCCACCTCCCCCCGGTGGACCGGTCACGCGGCATTTGTCGATCCCATCCCCGAATTCATCGGCAGCGGCGACATTGGAGAGTGGCTGAATCAGCCCGCCCAGATCGTCAAGCTGCACCCCATGACCATCCTGCAGAACTCTCTGAACGGCACCTTCGGTCAGTCCGGTGACATTGCCAATGTACCTCCCAAGGCCGCTACCATCGGCCCAATCGACGTGATGCGTGCCAAGGAGCGTATCGAGGTCCATGCGCTGGCAACCAACGGTACATTCTCTTCCTGGCAGAGAATGACCAGCCGTCTGGTTACCCACGGCCCCGTTACTCCTCTGGTTCCTTCTTCTATGCTGCAGACCAAGAAGACCCAGGTCTACATTTCCGACGAACTGGCTGCTCCCTTCGAGTGCTGGGAAAAGGTCGGCTACTAAGAGACTGTCAGCTACCGAATAGCAAAAGTCAAAACATAACACTCCGCGGGAGAGATCGAAATGACCTCTCTCGCGGTTTTATTTGTGAAATGCCGGAATTGTTGCAATAGGTGTAGCAATCAGCAGCATAGCATGCTATAATATCTTCAAAAGTTTGGAAAGAGGATTGTCTATGAAAAAAAACGTCAAGATTATTTTGACAGCGATCTTTTCTCTGGCTATTCTTGCTGCCGCGTTTATCTGGTTCAGCAGTACCCATATCAGAATCAATGGGGATTTCTTTTCCCTTTCCGCGGAGGAAGTTGTGTTGCGTGATGAGGAGTTGCCGGATGCGGAATTGTTGAAGCAGATACGGAATTTGAAAATATTGGATGTCCGCAAAATCCCTATTCAACCGGGGCAGTATGAGCAGCTGCGGTCTGATCTTCCTGAATGCCAGATCTTGTGGCAGGTGCCGGTCTTTGGCGGCCGGTATGATAACACAAAGGCGGAACTGGCTACTTTAGATATTACTGTCCATGATATAGAAAATATTGCGTATTTTCCGGAGCTGGAAACGGTCAACGCCACAGGTTGCATGGACTATGAAATGCTGCGAGCATTGCAGGATGCCTATCCGAACGTGGAAGTGATCTATACTGTGTCCATTGATGGAACAGCAGTGCGTGAAAATACTACCGAGTTGGTAATTGGTGGTGAAGATGCTTCCGATTTGCTGGATGCCGTTAGACATTTGCCGAATTTAAAGCGTGTGGATGCGATGGCTTGTTCTGATTATGATACGTTGCATAAAATCAGAATGGCTTACCCGGAACTGAATCTTTTGTACACGATCCCTGTTGGTGAAGAAGCCTGGCCCAGTGATACAACGCAGCTTGCGGTACATAATGCGGATGGGACAGAGCTGTTGCGTATCCTGCCGTATTTCTATGCACTGACGGATGTGACGTTAACCGGCATCATGCCGGACAATGAAGTCGTCTATCAAATGATGTGCCAATTCCCGGATATCGTCTTCCATTGGGAGTTCTTGGTTCATGGTGTAGCAACATCCAGCACAGCAACAGAGCTGATCCTGTCTGGGATTCAGATGGAGTCGGTGGAAGAAGTAGAGAATGCCCTAAAATACTTCTACGATCTGCAGCGTGTGGAAATGTGTCAGTGCGGCATATCCAGTGAAGAGATGGATGCTCTGGGAAAACGGCATCCCAATACACGATTTGTATGGTCCATCCCCATGGGGAAGGGATATCTGCGGACAGATGCCACTGCCTTTATTCCCTACACTTATGGCTTTGATTTTATGGGGCCGTGCAATGATACCCAAACCCGGGAACTGAAATATTGTGTGGATATGGTGTGTCTGGATCTGGGACATATGCGGATGAAGGATCTGTCGTTCCTGGAAAATATGCCGAATTTGAAGTATTTGATATTGGCGGATACTCAGGCAAAGGACTATTCTCCTGTAGCAGGATTGACAGAGCTGATCTTCCTTGAACTGTTTAACAGTGACTTCCGGGATACGGAGCTGCTGCTGAACTTGACCAAGCTGGAAGATCTGAATATATCTTGGACCAGTTTGAAAAAACCACAGCTACTGAAACAGATGACATGGCTTAAACGTCTGTGGGCCACACGCATCGGTCTGCCCGACAGTGAGAATCCAAAACTAAAGGAAGCTCTGTCAAACACTGAGGTGTATACCCATGGACAGCATCCCACAGAGGGCGGCTGGCGACAATCGAAAAACTATTATGACATGCGAGATCTGCTGGGCATGGAGTACATGCAGTAATGTAAATACAGGAGGGGGTTGTCTCAAAATGAGACAACCCCCGGTTGCTTGTACGCATAAAAGCACCGGTATCATCGACCAGATGATACCGGTACTTTTATGAAAGAGAGGTAAGAAAATGAAAAAGATCATCTTTGCACTTTTATTATAACAATACGGTGTTAAGGAAAATATGCGGAATATGTTAAATAAGTATGAAGTTGTTAAAAAATGGAAGCTAATTTTTGTGTAAAATCACAAGCGACAGCTTTGCACAGTGACACATTTTGAATTTTTTGTAACGCCGTGGCGTAGCCTATTGACTTTTTGGGAAAATAGAGTATGATGAAGAAAAAGAATTAGCACTCTAGCGACGAGAGTGCTAAAATCAGAAGGAGGGTTTCTTATGAACTTTGGAAACTATACCCAAAAGTCTTTGGAGGCCGTGCAGAGCGCACAGCAGTTGGCTGTGCAGAACGGAAATCAGCAGATGGAGCAGATCCACCTGCTGGTGGCACTATTGCGGCAGGAGGGTGGTTTGATTCCACAGCTGTTAAGAAAGATGGATGTGACAGTGGAGAGTCTGGAAGCGGCTGCCATTGCAGAACTGAATAAGCTGCCACGGGTAAGCGGCAGCCGGGAAGCAGACCGCTTCTATATTACAGCAGATACCGATGCGGTCTTTACAGCGGCCCAAAATCAGGCTCAGATCATGCGGGATGAATTTGTCTCCGTGGAACATCTGTTCTTAGGCTTGTTAGACAGCGCCAGAGATGGAGTCAAGCGATTGTTCGATATGTACCGCATCACAAAGGAGGCTGCTTTACAGGCTTTGCAAAGTGTTCGCGGCAATCAACGGGTGACTACCGATAACCCGGAGGGTACCTATGACGCACTGGAAAAGTACGGCACTGATCTTGTGAAACGAGCCAGAGAACAGAAGCAGGATCCGGTCATTGGTCGGGATGAAGAGATTCGCAACGTGATTCGGATTCTGTCCAGAAAGACCAAGAATAATCCGGTATTGATCGGTGAGCCGGGTGTTGGTAAGACGGCCATCGCTGAGGGTCTTGCCCAGCGGATCGTGAAAAAGGATGTGCCAAAGAGCTTGCAGGACAGAACCATTTTCTCTTTGGATATGGGTGCGCTGATCGCCGGTGCCAAGTATCGGGGCGAATTTGAGGAGCGTCTAAAGGCAGTTCTCAATGAGGTGAAAGAATCCGACGGAAAGATCATTCTCTTTATCGATGAGCTGCACACCATTGTGGGGGCGGGAAAAACCGAAGGAAGTATGGATGCCGGTAATTTGCTCAAACCCATGCTTGCTAGGGGAGAACTCCATTGTATTGGTGCTACTACATTGGATGAATACCGACAGTATATTGAAAAGGACGCAGCATTGGAGCGGCGTTTCCAGCCTGTGCTGGTCAACGAGCCGACGGTGGAAGATACCATCGCTATCCTCCGGGGCTTGAAAGAGCGTTATGAAGTCTTCCACGGTGTCAAGATCGCTGACCCGGCTATCATTGCCGCTGCGACCCTTTCCAATCGCTATATTACCGACCGTTTTCTGCCGGATAAGGCCATCGACTTGATTGACGAGGCCTGCGCTCAGATCCGCACAGAAATGGACTCTATGCCCACAGAGTTGGATTCTGTATCCCGGCGTATCATCCAGATGGAGATTGAGGAAGCGGCGCTAAAAAAGGAAGAGGATGCCCTTTCTAAGAATCGTCTGGCGGAGCTGCAAAAGGAACTGGCAGAGGAGCGGGATAGATTCAATGTCATGAAGGCACAGTGGGAAAATGAGAAGCATGCCATTGCATATGTGCAGCAGCTGCGGGAGCAGTTGGAGGACATGAATCGGCAGATCGAGGCTGCGGAGCAGCAATATGATCTGGAAAAAGCCGCGGAGCTGAAATATGGAAAGCTACCTCAGCTACAGAAAAAGCTTCAGGTAGAGGAAGCCAAAGCCGCAGCCGCGAAAGAAAACAGTATTCTGGCCGACCGGGTTACCGATGAGGAAATCGCAAAGATTGTCGAGCGATGGACGGGGATTCCGGTATCCCGACTGGTTCAGGGAGAGCGGGAAAAATTGCTACATTTGGACGAAACCCTCCACAAGCGTGTAGTGGGGCAGGATGAAGCAGTACGGTCTGTTACGGAAGCAATTCAGCGCAGCCGTGCAGGTATTCAGGACCCCAACCGGCCCATTGGTTCATTCCTGTTCCTTGGCCCTACCGGTGTGGGTAAGACAGAACTGGCAAAGACTCTGGCACAGGCTCTCTTTGATGATGAGAATAACCTGGTGCGGATCGATATGTCGGAGTACATGGAGAAATTCTCTGTTTCCCGGCTCATCGGCGCGCCTCCCGGCTATGTGGGCTACGAAGAGGGCGGCCAACTGACGGAAGCTGTACGCCGGAAGCCGTACAGTGTGGTTTTGTTTGATGAAGTAGAGAAAGCACACCCCGATGTATTCAATGTGCTGCTTCAAGTTCTGGATGATGGTCGGATCACTGACTCTCAAGGCAGAACAGTGGATTTCAAGAATACCATTCTCATTCTGACTTCTAATCTGGGCAGTGAGTTCCTGCTCAGCGGCATCAATGCAGACGGCAGCATTGACGAAAATTCCAAGGTACAGGTGGAAGCGTTGTTGCGACGGTCTTTCCGACCGGAATTTTTGAACCGTTTGGATGAGATCGTTTTCTATAAACCTCTGACTAAGAAAAATGTTACGAAGATTATCGATCTCCAAATTGCCAAACTGAACAGCCGTCTGGATGCCCAGCAGATTCGCTGTGAGTTGACGGATGCTGCTAAGACGGTGATTGTGGATGCGGCCTATGATCCCCAGTATGGTGCCCGGCCTTTGCGGAGGTATGTACAGCATACGGTGGAAACGATGCTCAGCAAAAAGCTGTTGGCGGGTGAAGTTCTCCCCGGACAGACCGTCACAGTGGATGCCCGGAATGGCGAACTGGTTATGCACTAAATGAAAACAGAAAGGACCGCTGCTACGATTTGTGGCAGCGGCCTTATTTATTTCAGTTCTTCGTATGTATAGGCTCTGGTGGACGCGTAATGACCGAAAGGTCCGTGGACAACTATGCGAATCCAATCTTTGGGATGCCCTTCACACAGCTCCAGCCATGCGCTCAAGTCAAACCGTGCATTGCGCAGAAGACCATCGTTGTGGATGGGTTTTGCCCCGCGGGCAAAGCGGTTTCCGGATTCTACGGTAATATAACGGGCATCGCTGCAAGAAATGTCCAAGAATGTACCGTCCCAAGTCAAAGAATAGATATCTGGACCGGTAGAAGCATAAAAATCGCCTTTTTCCATCGCTTCTATGACACTGCTGTATTCCAACTTTTGGGCACCGACCATAATCCAACCACCGCCGGCAGTGACGGTTGCATGAGAGTCATCGGAACAAACTGGGAAGATAGATCCATGCAGATTCATCAGATCCCGATATACGATGCTGTTGCAGGCATCATCGTAGCCGACATATACACAATCGTGGTTGTTCAGTTCCATGCCCCAAAGACCCTTCAATGGTGCATAATCTGTATAGTCCTGCAACGACCAAACTGGGTGGTTGTACATAACCAGATGGCCCTTTTCGTTGGCACGGGCAATGATGGCATTGATGGCATCCGTATCATATGTCCGGGTCATATTCTCAATTTCTGCCTTTTCCAAATAGGGCAGTACCTCTTCACGGTATTTTTCGTTGGCAAAAGGCTGCCATAACAAATCGGGCCGCTTTGCAATAAAGTTCAAGTGATACGTTTTTTTATAAGCTTTTGGACCGTCGGCCTGTGTAATGTCGTACTCAGCACCGGTGAGCATCAGAAAATCTTCTTCATTCATATTGCTGTGATCTACAACCACATCGTGATCGGTCAGACAAAGAATGCTATACCCCTTGGCCTTGTACAACTCCTTGACTTCCTGGGGTGTCAGATTGCCATCGGATATTTTCGTGTGGGTGTGAAGGTTTGTTTTGAAATACTTTTTTACTTGGGGAAGCAAATACTTGAGTGTATCCATCTCAGTACCTCACTTTATATATTTGCCCACGGAGGCAGTTGCTCAAAGGATTGTTCCTTGCCTTGGTAGGGGAATGTGATGCGGCAGGAGAACAGCATGGGAGCGGTGGCCTCATCCCGGGAGCCGTACTTGTGATCGCCAACCAGAGGAAATCCCCTTGAGGAAAATTGAACCCGGATCTGATGGGATCGTCCGGTATAAAGCCGGATACGCACCAGAGCGGGGTCGCTATCCGTCAGCCTTGCGTATTCCAGCCGGGCGGCTTTGACGCCTTTACGCTCACGCTTCACTACAAATACCTTGTTTTTCTGACTATCCTTCCAAAGGAGGTCCTGCCAATCGCCGGTTTCCGGTGGTGTGCCGTGGACCATGGCTACATATTCTTTAATCAATCTACCCTCTTGAATCATTTGAGAAAACTGCGCGGCAGCCGCTTTTGTGCGGGCATATACCATCACACCGCCCACATTTTTGTCCAGCCGGTGCAGAGGGAAGATATCGCCGCCCAAGGTTTCCCGGAGTGCTTTGGGAACTTCCTGCTCAGAGTCCAAACCCACCGGCTTTACACAAACAGCGATGGCTTTGTCGGAATACAAAATCTCCATGGTGTCAGCTCCTTTTCGCCAGTATAACATATATTTCGGAAAAGTCCATAGGCGATCGTGAAAGATCGTTTCTGTAAGAATAACCGCTGCCGCACATTCCTGAACTGCACCCCATTTGTTAGACAAGTATGATATACTTGTACTAAGAAATGGGGTGCTTTTATTATGCCTAAAGGAATACCTAACAAGAGATATACAGGAGAGTTCAAGCAGATGGTTGTAGAAACCATGATGCAAGAAAAGTTAAGCTACATAGAGACCAGAAAGCGATTTGATATTGCAGGCGAAGATCGTGTACGCAGTTGGGAGCGCATTTACCTCACAGAAGGGCCAGAGGGTTTGTATATCGAGCGTCGAGGCCGTGCCAGTACCGGTCGACCAAGAAAACTTCCCAAAGAAACCGAAGAAGATCTGCTTGCGGAAGTGCAGCGGCTGAGAGCAGAGAATGCATACCTAAAAAAATTGCAAGCCTTAGTTTCGGAAAGAGAGCAACGCCAACAGAAAAAGTGACGGCGATCCAGGAACTAAGGCGAGAATACCCCTTGACAATGCTGCTGGAGATTGCTCAATTGCCCCGTGCAACCTTCTATTACCACCTAAAAGCTCAGAGCAGAGCGGATAAATATGTTGTTGCCAAAGACGAAATAACAGCAATTTATCATGAACACAAAGGACGATATGGTTATCGTCGCATTACAACCGAACTGAACAAGCGTGGCATTTCCTTGAATCATAAGACAGTACAACGGTTAATGCGAGAATTGGGGATTCAGTGCCGTGTTCGGATGAAGAAATACCGTTCCTATAAGGGTGAGGTTGGAAAAACAGCACCGAAACATCACAGACGAAATTTCTATGCCGAGAAGCCGAACCAGAAATGGGTCACAGATGTTACGGAGCTTCATCTCTTTGGTCAGAAATTGTATCTGTCCCCAATACTTGATTTGTGCAGCAGGGATATTGTCAGCTATACAATTTCGGAACACCCTGTACTATCCATGGTCACAACTATGTTGGAACAGGCTTTCACCGCCATACCAGATGGAACCAGACTGATCCTGCACTCGGATCAAGGATGGCAATATCAGCATAAGACGTACCAACGGATGTTGAAACAAAAGGGCATTATCCAAAGCATGAGCAACAAAGGTAACTGTTTGGATAATGCTGTCATGGAGAATTTCTTTGGAATACTGAAGAGCGAACTTCTGTACCTGCAGCACTTTGATTCCATGGAACACTTCAAGAATGAACTCGTTGACTACCTAGTCTACTATAACAACAAACGCAGCAAGGCAAAGTTAAAGGGCTTGCCGCCTGCTTTACACAGACAACAAGCCCTTTTGGTTGCTTGAACAATTTGAGTTAGAAATATTTGTCTAACTTTTTGGGGTCACTTCATCCTGCGGCAGCGGTTTGCTTATTTGAGTTCTTCGTAGGTAAACGCCCGGGTGGATGCGTAATGCCCATAAGGGCCGTTGACCACAACACGGAACCAATTACCCGGCAGATCAGCACAACTGGCCATCCATGCGGACATGTCGATTTCTGCCTCACGCAAAAGACCGTCATTGTGGACAGGTCTGGCTGTTCTGCCATAGCGGTTGCTGCATTCCACACTGATCATTGCGGCATCGGAACAGGCAATCTTTAAAACTGCTCCGTCCCAAGTCAAACTGTAAATTTTCGGTCCGGTGGTGGCGTAAAAATCGCCCTGTTCCAAGGCGGCTATTACGCTGCCGTATTCCAGATCTTCCGCGCCGATCATGACCCATGCGCCAAACATATTGCACAGGCGGTGTCCGTCATCCGCACCAATGGGGAAAACAGGACCGTTCAGATTCATCATATCGCGGTAAATGGTGGCATTGTGGTGGTCAAAGATACCGTTGACAACGGAACCGGAATTGCACAGTTCCATACCCCAAAGACCTTTCAGCCCTGCGTAATCGGTGTAGTCGTGCAACGACCAAGCGGGGTGATTATAAGACACCAGATGGCCCTTTTCATTGCCCCGGGCGATCATTGCATTGATGGCTTCAACGGAGTGCTCCCGGGTCATGTTCTCAATTTCTGCTTTTTCCAAATAGGGAAGTGTTTCTTCTTTGTATGTTTCATTGGCAAAGGGCTGCCAAAGAGTATCGGGTTTTTTGGCAATCATATTGATGTGATAGGCTTTATTACGGCTCATGGGGATGCTGCCCTGCGCCACATCGTATTCCGTACCGGTGAGCATCAGGAAGTTCTCGTCATTCAGATCACTGTGATCCACTGCGATGTTGTGGTCGGTCAGACAGAGAATGCTGTAACCTCTGGTTTTATAGGCATCCTTCATCTCTTGCGGCGTTAAAGTGCCGTCAGAAATGGTGGAGTGGGCATGCAGGTTTGCCTTGAAATACTGCTTTACAGGGGGCAGCAGATGCTTGATTGCATTCATATGGATACCTCACTTTGGTGTTCTTATCGCCAGTTGGCTTCTTTCTGATAGTATAGCAGAAATACTCCGAAAGTCTATCCCAAAAACTGCAAGTTGCGCTTGCAACATTCGAAAAAAGGAGTATAATGGAGGATAGTGAATAGGGGGAGAAGAGATGACAACCAAAGAATTTCAGAAGAAACGCCCGCTGATGATATTTCTCAGCTATTTTAAAAACCATAAGGGTCTATTTGCTATCGATATGCTTTGTGCGCTGGCGATTGCCGGTATCGATCTGATGTTCCCATTGGTGACCCGCAGTGCCCTGTACGATATGCTGCCGAATCAGCTTTACAAAACATTTTTTGTTGTGATGGCGGTAGTGATCGTGTGCTACGTGCTGCGGTCAGTACTCAATTACATTGTAGCTTTTTACGGTCACACCTTTGGCATCCGTGTGGAAGCGGATATTCGCCGGGATCTGTTCCGTCATATGCAGAAGCTGAGCTTTGACTTTTATGACCGCAACCGTACCGGCACACTGATGAGCCGTTTGACTTCCGATCTGTTTGAACTGACGGAGCTGGCTCACCACGGCCCGGAGGATCTGGTGACCTCCATACTGACTATCATTGGCGCATTGATCGTAATGATCACCATCCGTTGGGAATTGGCCGTGGTGGTTGGATTGATGATTCCCGTATTTCTGGTGGTGGTCATGACAATGCGCCGCAGCATGGGTAAAGCATCTGCCGTTCGCAAGCAGAAGACCGCCCATATCAATACTGAGATCGAAAGCAGCTTGTCCGGTATTCGAACAGCCAAGGCCTTTGCCAATGAGGATGTGGAAAATGCCCGGTTTGATGCAGCCAATGCCCAGTTTAAACTCTCCGGCCGAGGCTTTCACAAAGCTATGGGCAAATTCCACAGCTCTGTAGAGTTTTTCCTGTGCAGCTTGAATGTGGTGGTCATCGGTGTTGGTGGCTATTTCGTTATGCGCGAGGAAATGGACTACCGGGATCTTCTGACCTTTACACTGTACATTTCTTCCTTTGTTGGCCCTATGCGCAAGCTTTCCGGTTTTTCCGAAATGTTTGCCAACGGCTTCGCCGGTCTGAACCGTTTTGTAAATATTATGCGTACCGAGCCGACCATTCAGGATAAGCAGGATGCGGTAGAACTGAAAAATGTCAAAGGTGAGATCAAGGTGGAGGATGTTTCCTTTGCTTATGAGGGCGATCTGGATGTTCTGCACAATGTTTCCTTGCATGTCCAGCCCGGTGAGACAGTTGCCATCGTCGGTCCCTCCGGTGGCGGCAAGAGTACGTTGTGCCAGTTGATCCCCCGGTTTTACGATGTGTCCGGCGGCAGTATTTCCATCGATGGTCTGGATGTGCGGAATGTGACCCAAAAGTCCATCCATGAGAGCATTGGTATCGTACAGCAAGATGTGTTCCTGTTTGCGGACACCATCTTTGAAAATATCCGCTACGGTAAGCCGGATGCTACCAAGGAAGAAGTGATGGAGGCGGCCCGGAAAGCAGAAATTTTGGATGATATTCTGGCTATGCCTAACGGCTTTGATACCTATGTAGGTGAGCGGGGCGCGCTTTTATCCGGTGGACAAAAGCAGCGTGTGGCGATTGCGAGAATTTTCTTGAAGAATCCTCCGATTCTGATTCTGGATGAAGCCACCTCTGCGTTGGACTCCGTGACGGAAGCCAAGATCCAGCGGGCCTTTGACGCACTGGCCCAAGGCCGCACCACCTTGATTATTGCCCACCGACTTTCAACCATCCGCAACGCAAGCCGCATCATCTCTATTGCCGACGGCGTGATCACCGAAGCTGGTTCCCACGGTGAGCTGGTAAATACCGATGGTATTTATGCGAATCTGTATAAAACCCAGAACGCACTGACGTTGGAGGGAAGATAAAAAAGGACTGCGGCTACTTCTCATAAGAATAAAAATCCGCGACAGATTTTTGAAGTGAAACTGCACCTCATTTCTTAGCCAAGTATGATAGTATACTTGGCTAAGAAATGGGGTGCAGTTTTAAACAATCGGATATTAATTTACGCTTTTTTGTGTAATTTATCGTATGGAAGGGCGATTATGATACCAAATATCATAAGTCCAAGCCAGACGAGGATAAGCTTGCTCCAACCTATCGCCGTAGCGGCGTTTGCGAAGATGACATTCGCGGCGGCGGCAGCCATATAACTCAGAAAATCAAGAAAACCCGTAGCGGATGACACCATCCCCGTGTCACGCAGGCTGGGGCAGTAGCGGCTCCAAAGCATCGTTGCCGCGCCGTTGGACGACATGATGGCAAGAACGATAAATACGATATTGAGCATGGGCATATCCACAAGGAAGGTCAGTAGGAAAAAGAGCGCGGAGCTCGAAAACATCACCAAAACCGTTTTGTTGATATCAAATCCGAGTCTTTCGTAAATAAAGACCGCAATAAACGCTGTGAAGGATATCACAAAAGTCGCGACGGTGAATATGCTCGCCGAGATCTTGGCAGGGAAGCCGAGGTGCTGTGAGATATAGGTAGGAAGCCAGAAGACCACCGAGGTGCGCACAACTCCCGTAAGTATCGAAATCAGCGAGAATTTAATGATCTTATGCTTGAAAAGGACCTTGATATTCTTTGCACCTTTTCTCTCGGGCGTGAAAAGGCCGTATTGCACGATCTTTTTTCGCTCAAAGACCGAAAAGAAAAGGAATCCTATCACTGACATCAGCACAAGCACACCACTGCTTGCGGCAAAAACGTTCTGCCATGCGAGGAAGGATGCCAGAAGTCCTGCCGCAGGAGAGCCGAAGAAGGAGGCAAAGGTATAACCGAGACTACATCTTGTGGCGTAGATGGGATCGGTGTTTTCTGAGACCACCTTAGTCATAGGACCGTAGATCATCGAGAGGAAGAATCCTGTAAGACCGTAGACAAACATAGCCGCGGTGGGATAAAGGGTAATGTTTGAAAAAATGAGATTGGTAATGCCCGCACCCATAAGCCCTGCGCATATCATCCATTTCGCCTTTATTTTATCGCCGATTGCACCGTTGATAAGCTGTCCTACGGCGTAAAAGATGAAATAGAGGGAGGATATCTCGCCGATATATTCCTCGGTGTAGCCAAGCTCAACCATCTGCGGCGTTACCGCGCTCAATATGTTTCTCGCGATATAGACGGCAAAATATGAGATTGAGCAGAGAACACCAATCATGATCGCGTTCTTGACCTTTTTGTTGATATTCATTTTACGCCTCCGTCAATTGTGTACATTGTGCATGGATAGAATATCTTGGGCCTGTCCCGCGGTTTTACATTTTTTCGGGTGCGGAGAAACCGAGGATGCTGATACAGGTTTCCAAGATATTCTTGGCCAGACCGATGAGGGCGATATGGCCTGCCTTCAGTTCTTCGTTTTCTTCCTTGAGTATGGGTGTTTCATGATAGAACTTGTTGACGCAGCCTGCCAGCTCGTAGATATAGGCACAGATCAGATTGGGGGCGGAGGACTTCAGGGCGGTCTCCATAGAGGGGCCGAACTTGGTGATGGCCAGCATCAGATCCTTAGCATAGGTGTTGGCAGGTGCCTGAATGGGCAGGTTTTCCCACGCGCCGTACCGGGCCAGAATGGACTTGATACGTACGATGGTGTAGAGAATGTAAGGACCGGTGTTGCCTTCAAAAGCGGCAAAGCGCTCCAGGTCAAAGTTATAGTCCTTGGTAGGCTGGTTGGAAAGATCACCGTACTTCAAAGCGGCCAGGGCGATCTTTGCGGTGGTTGCTCCCACTTCGTCCTCATCGAGGATCTTGTTTTCCACAACCTTAGAGCGGACGAAGTCGGTCATATCCCGAATCAGCTGTTCCAGACGCAGAACACCGCCGTCGCGGGTCTTGAAAGGCTTTCCATCCTTGCCGTTCATGGTGCCGTGGCCCACATGCTCCAGCTCGGTGGATTCGGTTACGATGCCGGATTTGTGGGCAGCACGGAAGACCTGCTCAAAGTGCAGGTTCTGCCGCTTGTCGGTAACATAGAGCATCTTGTCGGGGTTCCAATCCTGCATACGCTGCACAATGGTAGCAAGGTCCGTAGTGGCATAGATGGCAGAGCCGTCGGACTTGATGAGGATCATGGGAGGTACTTCCTTTTTGTCGCCCTCTTCTGCCACGGGAATGACCCAAGCGCCTTCGCTTAGAACTGCAATGCCCCGGGCCTTCAGATCTTCGACCATAGCGGGGATATAGGGATCGGCATCGCTTTCGCCCAGCCACTTCTCGAAATACACATCCAGATTGTTGTAGTTTTTCTTCAGATCGGTGACGGAAACATTAAGAATGTGCTGCCAGATGGCCCGGTAACCCCGGCGGCCCTGCTGTAGCTCAAAGGTTGCTTGATGGGCCTTGTGGGAAAATTCGGGATCCTTCTTCTTACCGGATGCGGTGGGGTAGATCTCTTCCAGCTCATCAACGGAGAAAGGCGCCTCAGCGGGGTATTCACCGGTGAAATCGGGATCAAAGTAGGGAAGCTCCGGCTGGCGCTCCTGCAGCTCTGCGATGATCAGACCCATCTGCAGACCCCAGTCACCCAGATGCACGTCACCGATGGTATTGTAACCTAGGAACTTGTGCAGACGCTTTAGACTTTCACCGATAATGGCAGGACGCAGGTGGCCGATGTGCAAAGGCTTTGCCACATTGGCTCCGCCATAGTCCACCACGATGGTCTTACCGGCACCGACCTTTTCTACACCAAAGTCGGTGGCGGTACGCATTTCTTCCAGATAATTGCGCAGGAAAGTGCCGGAAAGCTTCAGGTTGATAAAGCCGGGCATAACTGCTTCCACCATGTCATAGTCGGTGGCATCCAGCTTGGCAACCACTGCGTTTGCGATCTGAATGGGAGCGCACTTGTACTGCTTGGCGGCAGACAGAGCGCCGTTGCACTGGTATTCGCACAGGTCGGGCCGGTTGGATACATTTACTCGGCCAAAGGATGCGTCGTAGCCGGCATCCACAAATGCCTGCTGCATTTTGGCAGTGATAATATTAAGAATCTTTTCCATGATTATTTTCCTTTCTGCTCAGCCATCCAGGCAAGGTAATCATCGTAAGTGCCGTACTTGTCGATGATGGTGCCGTCAGGCTGGAAGGCGATAACACGGTTACAGGTGGACTGCAGCATCTCATGGTCATGGGAGGCCAGCAGCACAACACCCTGGAAAGCTTCCAGACCCTTATTGACGGCCTGAATGGATTCCATATCCAGATGGTTGGTAGGCTGGTCCAGCAGAACTACATTAGCACCGCTGAGCATCATCTTGGAGAGCATGCAGCGAACCTTTTCACCACCGGACAGCACATGAACCTGTTTGAATACATCTTCGTTGCTGAACAGCATACGGCCCAGGAAGCCGCGCAGATACACATCGTCCTTCTTAACGGAGTACTGGCGCAGCCAGTCCA
>JAZOLX010000075.1:0-69276 GCA_045653485.1 Faecousia sp.
GATGGCAACCTCACCTAAGTCCAATTCCGGTCATATTGCATTGGACGCGGCTCTGGCGGATGTGCGGAAGGGAAAGTCCGGTGATTTTCCCAGACACCTGCAGAATATGCATGCTGACAGTTATACCATGGAGCGGGAACAGGGGTATGTGTACCCTCATGATTATCCTAACCATTGGGTGAAGCAGCAATATTTGCCCGATGAGCTGGTGGGAACCGTCTACTACAGATATGGGGAAAACAAGCTGGAACAGGCGGCAAAACAGTATTGGGAAGCCATCAAGAAGGAGTAAACGCCTATGGATGTTCGTCTGAACGATATTCTGGTGATGAAAAAACCTCATCCCTGTGGGAGCAAGGAGTGGCTCGTATTGCGTACGGGTGCAGATTTTCGTCTGCGGTGCCGGGGGTGTGGGCATGAAGTGATGCAGCCACGGTTTAAATTTGAGAAAAATATTAAACAAATATTGCGCGCGGAACCTCGACAGAATGAAGCGGCAGCTGAGTAAATCAGCTGCCGCTTTTTTGTACGGGTTATTGTGTTTCACAGAATCTGGTGTGGTCAAGGCGATTCCTGGCCTGAAGTCGTCCCATAGATGCGACCGACTTTTTTAAAGAGGACCGCTATACTGTGGGTACAACCTATGAAGGAGGCGCTGTGTGAGAGAATATCTGGCTGTAGTAATATTGTTCAATTTCATGGTCAACTTATTGCTGATTCTGACAGCGAATCGTCTTGAAGGATTTTCCACACAAATCATCAGATTTCTCATGGCGGCGGCACTTGGAGGCTTATATGGAGGTTTCTGCATGCTGCCTGGATTTGGCTTTTTGGGAAATGCGTTGTGGCGCCTTGTTTTTTGGGGAATTATGGGCGCAATTGCGTTTGGATGCCACAGTGGAAGCATCCATAGATGTGTGATGTTTGTATTTTTAAGTATGGCATTTGATGGCATTGTGCAGGGGACAGGAGAGGGACGTGTTTCGTTCTTACTGTTGGGAATAGCGGTGCTTTGTGGTCTGTGTGTTTTCGGATCCAGAGGAAAGGCACAAAATCAGGAATTTGTAGAGGTTGAACTGTCTGCCCGCGGTAAGAAGGAGAAACTCATCGCATTGCGGGATACCGGTAATGTGTTGCGGGATCCGGTAACCGGACAGAGTGTGCTGGTGGCTGATGCCAAATCCGCTCAGACGCTTTTGGGCCTAAACAAGCACCAGCTCAGTTCCCCGGTGGAAACAGTTGCATCCGGTATCATTCCTGGTCTACGGCTGATACCGTATCGTACCGTAGGGCAATCTACCGGGATGCTGGTGGCGGTCCGTCTGGAAAAAGTGAGGATTGGAAAGTGGCAGGGAAGCTCTCTTGTTGCATTTGCACCAGAGGGATTAGGTGAGGATCATACATATCGGGCATTGACAGGAGGAATGGTATGATGCATAAACTGATGGAATTCATTACGAAACTGGGACTCGCAAAACCTCAAGCCATCTATTATATAGGCGGAACAGACGTATTGCCGCCACCTTTAAAGGGAGACGAGGAGCAGGAGGTACTGGCGCAAATGGAGGAGGGAAGTGAGAGCGCAAAACAAAGACTCATCGAACGGAACCTTCGTTTGGTAGTCTTTATTGCCAGACGGTTTGAAAATACAGGCGTCAATTTGGAGGATCTTATCTCAATCGGTACCATCGGCCTGATCAAGGCTGTTGGTACATATCGTAGGGACAAGAATATTAAACTGGCTACCTATGCTTCTCGCTGCATCGAAAATGAGATACTGATGCACATTCGCAAGATCACAAATCAAAAAGCAGAGATATCTTTGGATGAACCAATCAATATGGATTATGATGGCAATGAGTTGCTGCTATCGGATATTCTGGGAACAGATGAAGATATGATCTTAAAACCCATGGAGGACGATTTGGACCTACGGCTGTTACGGCAGGCAGTGAAGGAACTGCCTGCCAGGGAGCGGGAAATCGTGGTGATGCGTTTTGGGCTTGAAGGACACCAAGAGCTGACGCAAAAGGAAGTAGCACAGAAAATGGGGATTTCCCAGTCCTACATTTCCAGATTGGAGAAGCGAATCATGCTGAGACTAAAAAAAGAACTTATTCGGCAGACAAGCTGCGCTTAGTATCGATTTTTTGTCAACGGGTTAAAAAATTCACCTTGCATTCCATAAAATGTGTGTTATAATCGATACAGTTTTATATCGATACAATAATGTATCGAATGGAAATGATTGGAAGGTACTATTATGGAACGGAAGGAAATTTCAAAATCCGTATTGAAACGGTTGCCCGGTTATGTGACATATCTGCGCAGCATTCCTGAGGGTGGATCACCCTATATTTCAGCTACAGCACTGGCAAATGCTTTGGGTATGGGTGAAGTACAGGTTCGTAAGGATCTGGCAATGGTTTCTGATGGCGGTAGACCCAAGATCGGTTATCTGCGGGAAAATTTAATCGAGGATATTGAACAATTCCTTGGTTATGACAATACCACTGACGCGGTGCTGATCGGTGCCGGTAAGCTGGGACAGGCGTTATTGGGTTATAGCGGCTTTGAAGCGTACGGTTTGAACATTCTGGCTGCTTTTGATGCAAATCCGACAGCGGATGCAACTGATGACGGAAAACCCATTTACCACATTTCTCAGCTGGATAGCTTTTGTCGTGCCAATAAAATTCTGATGGGTATCATTACAGTTCCCGCAAAATATGCACAAGAGGTTTGCGACCAGTTGATCGCCTGTGGTATCAAGGCGGTTTGGAATTTTGCGTCCACCCATTTGGAGGTCCCTGAGCATATCCTTGTTCAGAATGAAAATATGGCAACTTCACTAGCTGTGCTTTCCATGCATTTGCAGGCACACATGAAGGAAAAGAAATAAGAGGACGGCTTAGCCGTCCTCTTTTCATCATTTACCGGGTTTGAAACTGTCTTTCAGGCTGACAGAGCGGTTAAATACCAAATGATCGGGTGTGGAGTCTTTGCTGTCAGGGCAGAAGTAGCCCAGACGCATGAACTGGTAGGATGCAGGTGCCTTGGCATCACGAAGGCTGGCTTCTGCTTTACAGCCTTCCAGAACTTCCAGAGAGTTGGGGTTCAGACAGGCCAGGAAATCCTTGCCGGCAGCATCGGGATCGGCATCGTCAAACAGGTTGCTGTACTGGCGGACCTCTGCATCGACACATGTTTCGGCATCAACCCAGTGGATGGTAGCACCCTTGATCTTACGGCCGTCAGCGGGATCGCCGCCCTTGGAGTTGGGATCATAGGTAGCCAGAACTTCCACAACATTGCCGTTTTCATCCTTCACACAGCCGGTGCACTGGATCACATAAGCCCCCTTCAAGCGGCACTGCGGTCCATCGGGGAACAGGCGCTTGTACTTCGGGATCGGCTCTGCCAGAAAATCATCCTCTTCGATCCACAGATTCCGGGAGAAGGTGACCTCGCGGGAACCGGCTTCAGGATCGTTGGGATTGTTTTCCACAAGGAAGGTCTCACTCTGGCCTTCGGGATAGTTGGTGATGGTCAGCTTCAGCGGCTTCAGAACAGCCATGACACGCTGCGCGGTTTCGTTCAGATCCTCACGCAGGCAGTACTCAAGGAATGCATACTCGATGGTATTGGGACTCTTGGCAACGCCAACACGGTCGCAGAAATTGCGGATGGATGCGGGGGTATAACCACGGCGGCGCAGACCGCACAGGGTGGGCATACGGGGATCATCCCAGCCGGAAACATAGCCGTTTTCCACCAAAGCTCTCAGCTTGCGCTTAGACAGTACGGTGTGGTCGATACCCAAACGGGCAAACTCGATCTGCCGGGGATGATGGGGAACGGAAACATTTTCCACGACCCAGTTATACAGGGGACGATGATTTTCGAATTCCAGAGAACACAGGCTGTGTGTAATACCTTCCAGAGCATCCTGAATGGGGTGCGCGAAGTCATACATGGGGTAGATGCACCATTTGTCACCCTGACGGTGATGGTGCATATGACGGATGCGGTAGATAACAGGATCGCGCATATTGAAGTTGCCGGAAGCCAGGTCGATCTTAGCTCTCAAGGTGTACTTGTTATCTTCAAACTCACCGGCGCGCATCCGTGCGAACAGATCCAGACTTTCCTCAATGGGGCGGTCACGCCACGGGGACTGGGCAGGCGTGTTCAGATCGCCACGGAATTCTTTTGCCTGTTCGGGGGTCAGCTCGCAGACATAGGCAAGCCCCTTCTTGATCAGTTCAACTGCGTACTCGTAATCTTTTTCGAAATAATCGGAACCGTAGTAGAACCGGTCACCCCAGTCAAAGCCCAGCCAGTGGATATCCTCTTTGATGGCTTCCACAAACTCTACATCTTCCTTGGTGGGGTTTGTGTCATCCATACGGAGATTGCACAGACCATTAAACTTTTCAGCAGTTCCGAAATCGATAATCAAAGCCTTGCAGTGACCGATATGCAGATATCCGTTGGGTTCGGGCGGGAAGCGGGTGTGGACGGTTTGTCCGGCATAGCGACCGCCCTCGGCAATATCTTCTTCGATGAAGGCATGAATGAAATTTTTGCTTTCTGTAATTTCAGCCATAAAGGAATACCCTCTCTTTTAGAAATAGTTCAAATTATTATAACCGATGCAGATGTTTTTTGCAACGGGTAAAGTGTGTCTGACCGCAAAACTTTTTTAAAACTTGCTTAAAAGTGTATCAAATGCTGATTTTTGATTGACAACGATGAAAAAACTGAAAACTTTTCAGAAAAAACACAAATTCTTATTGTCAATTTGGCTGTCTTATATTAGAATAGGATAGAATAGAGAGGAGTGATTGTCTTGAGCGAAATTAAGTATAAGCGGATTTTGCTAAAGGTTAGCGGTGAAGCACTTGCGGGTGCGGCTCACCGTGGGTTGGACTTCAATATCATTAACAATCTGTGCGTGTCCATTAAGGAATGTGTGGACATGGGTGTGCAGATCGGTCTTGTCATCGGTGCCGGTAATTTCTGGCGTGGTGTGAAGGATGGTGCTGACAAGATGCAGCGTTCCCACGCCGATGCAATGGGTATGTTAGGCACTGTGATGAATGCCATTGCGGTTGCAGACGCTCTGGAAAAACATGGTATGGATGCCAGAGTTCTCAGTGCTGTGGAAATGAACAAGTTTGCGGAGTACTTTACCCGGGATACCGCCGAGCGGTATTTGAATGAGGGTAAGGTGGTTCTGTTTGCTGCCGGTACCGGTAACCCTTATTTCTCCACAGATACCGGTGCAGTGCTGCGTGGTGTTGAAATCGAGGCCGATGCTATTCTGATGGCCAAGAACGTGGATGCGATTTATTCTGCTGATCCTGCGAAGGATCCCAATGCAGTGAAGTATACCCAGCTTACTTACGGCGAAGCACTTGCAAAGAATCTGAAGGCAACGGATATTACCGCCATGGCTCTGGCAATGGACAATGATATGACGATGGTCTGCTTCGGATTGGATGAAGAAAACAGTATTGTACGGGTTGTTCGCGGTGAGCAGATCGGAACTACCGTTAAGAATCAATTTTAAGGAGGACAAGAATTATGGCCGTTGATTTTAAAGAATATGGAAGAAGAATGGAAAAGGCTCTGGACCATCTGGCAGAGGAATTCGATGCCGTTCGTGCTGGCCGTGCCAACGCAAAGGTTCTGGACCGTATCACCGTTGAGTATTATGGAAGTGAAACACCCTTGAACGGTGTTGCAACCATTTCCTCTCCCGATGCCCGCATACTTGTGATCTCTCCTTGGGACAGCAAGCTGTTGAAGGATATTCAGAAAGCAATCCAGACCAGTGAGCTGGGTATCAATCCCCAGAATGATGGCCGTGTGATCCGCCTGGTATTCCCCCAGTTGACAGAGGAACGCCGTAAGGAACTGGCCAAGCAGGTAAAAAAGTACTCTGAAGAAGCTAAGGTCGCTATGCGTAACGTCCGCCGTGACGGCATGGATTATTTGAAGAAGCTGAAGAAGAACTCTGAGATTACAGAAGATGAGCAGAAGAAGGCAGAAAAGGATCTGCAGGATATGCTCGACAAATATACCAAGAAAGCCGATGAGGCTCTGGCAGCCAAAGAAAAGGAATTGATGGCGATTTGATCATTGGGGGCGCTCGCGCCCCCAATCTTGTGTTATCATTTCAGAATATGAGAGGTACCGTGATGGCTACAGCCGACATTCAGAAGAACTCCCCAGTTGTGCCCAAACACATTGCAATCATTATGGATGGAAATGGGCGTTGGGCTAAAAAGAGAGGTCTGCCACGCACTGCCGGCCATGCCGCAGGGGCGGAAGCATTCAGAAAAATAGCCAATTACTGCCGTACACTGGGTGTGAAGTATTTAACTGTTTACGCCTTCTCTACAGAAAACTGGAAGCGTTCAGCAGAAGAAGTTTCCGGAATCATGAAGCTGTTGGGAAAGTATTTGGAAGAGGCATTGGCAGATATGGAGAAGAATCGGGTCAGCTTCCGGTTTTTTGGCGATTTGAGTCGCTTGAGTCCTGAATTGCGCACCAGATGCCTGGAAGCGCAAAACAAGTCCTCCCAGTATGACGTGCAGGTGAATTTTTGTTTAAATTATGGTGGACGTCTGGAAATCGTACAGGCAGCGCAAAGCTTCGCCAGAGAAGTAGCGGAAGGGAAACGAACTGCGGGCGAACTGGATGAGAGTCTGTTTGAGAACTATCTGTACTCTGCAGGTATTCCGGACCCGGAGCTGATCATCCGTCCTTCCGGAGAAATGCGTACCAGTAATTTCCTGCTATGGCAATCTGCATATTCCGAATATGTATTTATGAATGTACTGTGGCCCGATTTTGGTCCGGCTGATTTGGATGCGGCCATTGAAGAATACAATCGGCGTAACCGCCGTTTTGGAGGCGTTTGATAGATGAAAACCCGTTTGATCTCTGCGGCAGTGCTGCTGCCGGTACTGTTTTTAGTAATTTGGGTGTTACCCAAGGTAGTGTGTGCGATCTTGATCGGTGTGATTGCCGCCATTGCCGCCTATGAACTGCTATACCGTACCGGACTTGTGCGACAGGTGCGATTGGTTGCCTATTGTATCGTTGTAGCTTTTTTGATGTCTATATGGTCTTTTTACGACATGCACCGTGGATGGGGTACGCTGGGGGTAGTGGCTTTTTTGAGCGCTCTGTTCACAGAGATGATGCTCAATCACGTAAAAGTCCGTTTTGAAAAAATCTGCCTGTGTATCGTTGGTGGTCTTTTGGTACCCTATCTGCTGACATCAATTGTCCGCATTCTGGGTACATACTCCGGAAGATATACCATTATCATTCCATTTATTTTGGCTTTTTTGCCGGATAGTGGTGCATACTTTGCAGGTAGGTATTTTGGCAGACGTAAGCTGGCTCCAGTCATTAGCCCCAATAAGACCATTGAGGGCGCTGTTGGCGCTGCACTGACCGCCATTGTGGGTATGCTTCTGTATTCCGTGATTATGGATCTGGCATTTGATAAGCAAGTGGACTATGCAATTGCGCTTCTTTATGGTGTGTTGGGTGCGGCTGCGGATATATTTGGTGACTTGATGCTTTCCTCTGTGAAACGACAGACGGGCATCAAGGACTACGGCAATCTGATTCCCGGGCATGGCGGCATTCTTGACCGTTTTGATTCTATGCTGATGGTCGGACCTTTGACGGAAGTTTTGTTAATATTACTGCCTGTGGTGGTGTAAGATATGGTAAAGTGTGTAAGCATTTTGGGGTCTACCGGTTCTATCGGTCGGCAGAGTCTGGATATTGTGAAGCATCTGAATATTCCGGTAGCCGCGTTGACCGCGGGTGCCAGTGTTGAGAGAATGGCGCAACAGTGCCGTGAATTTCTGCCCAAACTGGCTGTTATGGCAACCCGGGAAGCTGCTGAATCTTTGGAAAAACAGGTTTCAGATCTGGATGTAGAAATTGCATGGGGTGAGGAAGGCTTGATCCGCGCTGCAACGATCGCTGATGCGGATTGTGTGATCACTGCCGTGGTCGGTATGTTAGGCCTCAAGCCTACACTTGCTGCGATTCGAGCGGGGAAACGTATTGGCCTTGCCAACAAAGAGACTTTGGTTTGCGCCGGTGAACTGGTAATGGCCGAGGCTGCAAAACATCATGCAGAGATCATTCCTGTAGACTCTGAGCATTCTGCTATTTTTCAGTGTTTGATGGGAAGTAGTGACCGTAAGGAAATTAAACGGTTGATTCTTACTTGCTCCGGTGGCCCGTTCTTTGGCATGACAAAGGACGCTCTTGGCGGAGTAACAAAGGCCCATGCTCTCAAACACCCGAACTGGAAGATGGGGCCTAAAATCACCATTGACTGTGCTACACTGATGAACAAGGGCCTTGAAGTCATTGAAGCTATGCGCCTGTATAACCTGCCTTTAGAGCAGGTGGACGTGGTGATCCACAGGCAGAGTATTGTTCATAGTCTGGTAGAATTCACGGATGGAGCCGTGATGGCGCAGCTCGGTGCACCGGATATGCGTTTGCCAATTCAGTTGGCTTTTACCTATCCGGAGCGGAAACCCTGTGTGGTAGATACTTTGGATTTGGTGAAATGCGGTCCGTTGTCCTTCAGTGAGCCGGATATGGAGGCGTTTCCCTGCTTGGCATTGGCACGGAAATGTGCAAAGCTGGGTGGTACTGCCTGCGCAGCGATGAATGGTGCCAATGAGGAGGCTGTTGGGATGTTCCTGGCGGACGAAATCGGTTTTTATGATATTTATGAACGTGTATCCCATGCAGTGGATGCAGTTCCTTTTGTTCAGAATCCCAATCTTGAGCAGATTTTGGAGGCTGACCGATTGGCCCGCATTGCGGTGAAGAATTTTTGATCATTTAAGAGGCGCGTTATGACGATTCTGTTTGCAATCCTATTGTTTAGTCTGCTGATATTTCTCCATGAGTTGGGCCATTTTGTGGCAGCGAAGCTCTCCGGTGTCCAAGTCAATGAGTTTTCCATCTTTATGGGACCTGCTCTCGTAAAATGGGAACGGGGTGGAACACTGTATGCCATCCGTTGCATACCTTTTGGTGGCTACTGTGCCATGGAAGGTGAGGATGGGGATAGCAGTAATCCCCGTGCTTTTTCCAGTGCGGCGTGGTGGAAGCGGCTGATTATTCTGGTAGCTGGTGCTGCTATGAATTTTGCTGCCGGTTTGCTGCTGCTGACAGTCGTGTATTTGCCTGCACAACAGATAATCGTTCCTGAAATTGCTTATATTGAAGAAGGCTGCTTGCTGGCCGGAGAAGATGGAATACAGGTTGGAGACATCTTTCTTAGTGTTGACGGAGAAAAGATATACGTTCAATCCGACTTTTCTATGATTCTAAGCATCATGGGCGGAGAGTACCATGACCTGGAGATCCTTCGGGGTGATCAAAAAATATGTCTGGATGATTTTCACATGCAGCGCGCTGAGTTTCCAAATGAAGATGGCACTACCTCGCTGCGGTACGGTTTTTCCTTTGACATACATGACTTGACGTTTGGTGACAAACTGAAAACCGTATGGTTTACGGCTTTAGATTTTGTTCGCGTTACGCGATTGAGCTTAAGTATGCTGCTTACCGGTCAGGCGGGCGTAGCGGATCTGTCCGGTCCGGTTGGCATTGTGCAGCAGATGTCAGAAACGGCGGAACAATCTGAAAATGCTTTTACTGCCTTGATGAACCTTGTGAATTTTGGTGCCATGATTTCTGTGAATTTGGCAGTAATGAACTTGCTGCCGATCCCTGCACTGGATGGCGGCAGAGTGGTTGGTGTTGTTTTGACTACCGTAGTGGAAACCATCACCGGAAAGAAACTGAATCCCAAATATGAAGGCTATATCCACGGTGCCGGTATGATCCTTTTGCTTGGTCTAATGGCGCTGATCCTGTTTAAAGATATTTTTATGATTTTCAAGGGGTAAACACATGACTAGAAGAATTATGGTTGGGAACGTGCCCATTGGCGGCGGCGCTCCCATTGCCATTCAATCTATGCTCAACACCAAAACCACTGATGTGGAGGGGTCACTGGAACAGATCAAAAAGCTTCATGCAGCCGGATGTCAAATCGTCCGTCTGGCTGTGCCCAATATGGAGGCCGCCAGAAGCTTTGCGAAGATCTGTGAGAGGAGTCCTCTGCCTTTGGTTGCGGATATCCATTTCGACTATAAGTTAGCGATTGCCGCGGCAGAGGGCGGCGCTGCCAAGATTCGTATCAACCCCGGTAACATCGGTGGTGAGGACAGGGTGGAGGCAGTGGTGAAAGCCTGCAAGGCCCGTAATATTCCTATCCGCATTGGTGTGAATGGGGGAAGCTTAGACCAAAAGTTGCTCCAAAAATACGGCCATCCTACGGCGGAAGCACTGGTAGAAAGTGCTTTTGAGCATATCGCGCTGCTGGAAAAGTTTGATTTTTATGATACCTGTGTATCTATGAAATCTTCCACCGTGCCTACCATGGTAGCGGCTTCTCGTCTGTTCCGGGATCAGTGCGACTATCCGTTGCACATCGGCGTAACCGAAACCGGTCCTGTGAAAATGGGCCTAATGAAATCCGCTATGGGTATTGGTGCATTGCTGCTGGACGGCATCGGTGATACCATTCGAGTGAGCCTGACCGACGATCCTGTGGAAGAAATCTATGCTGCCAAGGATATTCTGAAGGCTGCGGGCCTGCGGAAAGATGGCGTGAATATTATTTCGTGTCCCACCTGCGGCCGTACCAGAATTGATCTTATTGGTTTAGTGAACCAAGTAGACGAAGCACTGAAAAATTGTGAAAAACCCATCACTGTGGCAGTTATGGGTTGCGTTGTTAATGGCCCCGGCGAAGCCAGAGAAGCGGATATCGGCATTGCCGGTGGCGATGGCTGGGGTATGCTTTTTGAAAAGGGTCAGCAGGTAGAAAAACTTCCCTACGAAGAGTTGCTGCCCGCCCTGCTGAAGAGAATTGAAAAACTTTGAGGAAATACCATGTCTGAATCCGTAAGCTTACTGAATATGTTCTCTCTGTACGAGCCGCCTGAGGCGCTGAAAAGCGTCCTTTCTCAGGCGGCCGTTGTTGCTGCGGATATCGATCCTGTGAAACGACGTGTGGACGTATGTATCCATTCTCATACATATATGTCCGGCACGATTTTACGTGAGGTATCAACCCAAATCCAGAGCGATTATGCGCTCAACCAGTTAAATATTACGGCTACCCATCCTGCTGACCAGCTTTCCTGCATGGAAGCTGAGGAACTGCGGGAACTGTTTGTTGCGCAGAATTCTATGAATCGGGGAAGTCTGGCAGGCGCTGAGTGGGAGTGGGATGCGCAAAAACTGATCGTTCACCTGTCCGGAAATGGTAAAAAAGAATTAGAAGAGGCTGTTCCTGTTGTATGCCGGCAACTGCGGGAACGGTTTGCTGCTGATGTATCCATTGAAATTATTGCGGGTAAAAATCTGGAAGGTCAGGCGCTTCTTGCGGAAATGGAGCGGCTTCGCGCAAATACAATGAGTGCTGTTCCTAAAACAGCAGCACCGGAGCAGAAAAAACAGGAAAATGCTGCACCCAGTGAAGCGATTTATGGCAAACCCTTTAAGGGTAACGCGGTATCCATGCAGGAACTGAATCTGGATATGGGCAGTGTCATTGTTGAGGGCCGGGTGTTCGCTGTGGAGCACAAGGAACTGAAAAAGCGTAATGCATGGGTAGTCAATTTCGACATGACCGATAATATGGGTTCTGTTCGTATCAATCGCTTTATGGAAAGCGGTGAGGCAAAGCCCATCCTTGAAAATGTAAAAGAAGGCTCCATTCTTCGGGTTCAGGGTAAACTGATGGTCAATAATTTTGACAATGAAATGGTGCTCAAACCCTATGCCATTATGCCTGGTACCATGCCCAAACGGAAAGATACCGCTGAGGGAGAAAAGCGGATCGAACTGCATCTGCATACATCCATGAGCAATATGGATGCACTGACCAGTACGAAAGCTGCCATCAAGCAGGCAGCAGCTTGGGGACATCGTGCCATTGCCATTACGGACCATGGCTGCTGTCAGTCCTTTACTGATGCACTCCATGTGGTAGAGGACTGGAAAGGCCCACCAAAGGTAGCTGGTACCGATGATACAATTAAGATACTCCATGGATGCGAAGGCTACTTCGTCAACGATGTGGATGACCGCATTGTGGTCCACGGTCAGCGGGATATGACCTTTGACCGGGAATTTGTTGCCTTTGACCTGGAAACCACCGGTCTTTCCTCTCAAACGGATACGATCATTGAGATCGGTGCCGTGATTATGAAAAATGGCAAGGAGATCGACCGGTTCCAGACCTTTGTAGATCCTCATAGATCTCTGGATAAGAAGATCGTTGAGCTGACCGGCATTACCGACGAAATGCTGAATGGTGCCCCTTCTATTGAGGAAGTGCTTCCTGATTTTCTGCATTTCTGCGGCAACCGTGTTCTGGTTGCCCACAACGCAGATTTTGATACTGGCTTTGTTCGTGCGGCCTGTAAACAATTGGGACTCCCGTACCAGTTTACTTCTGCCGACACGCTGATCCTTGCCCAGAATCTGATGCCGCAACTTGGCAAGCATAAGCTGGATATTGTTGCCAATGCTTTGAGTTTGCCGGAGTTCAATCACCACCGGGCGGCAGACGATGCGGTGATCTGCGGCATGATTATGAACAGATTCTTTGCCATGCTGGTAGAGGAGCATGGGATCGATTCGCTGCAGAAAATCAATCCTGCGATGGAGGGCCTCCGTTCTCAAAACCGCATTGGTGACCGTCATGCACGCCACATTATCCTGTTTGCAAAAAATCAGACAGGTCTGCGAAACCTATACCAACTGATTTCCCTGTCTAATCTCCAATACTTCAAGCGTGTTCCCAGAATGCCTAAATCCGAACTGCTTAGGCTCCGTGAGGGACTGATCATTGGTTCTGCCTGTGAGGCAGGCGAATTGTTCCAAGCAATTCTGGCACGGAAAAGTGAGGATGAGCTGAAGCGCATTGCGTCTTTTTATGATTTTTTGGAGATCCAGCCACTGTCCAATAACCGGTTTATGCTGGAAAAGGGCCTTGCCAAAGATGAGGAGGAACTGAGGGAGTATAACAGGACAGTTGTTCGTCTTGGCGAAGAACTTGGAAAGCCTGTTGTTGCCACCGGTGACGTTCACTTCCTGAATCCGGAAGATGAGATCTTCCGCCACATTCTGTTGGCCACCAAGGGTTTTGACGATGCGGACAAGCCGAATCCTCTGTACTTCAGAACTACCGATGAGATGCTAAAGGAATTTGCCTATCTTGGTGAACAGAAGGCGTATGAGGTAGTTGTTACCAACACCAACCTCATTGCGGATATGTGCGAGACCATTCGTCCCGTGCCTCATAACCTGTTCGCACCCAAGATCGAAAATTCTGTGGAAGATCTGAATGATCTGGTGTACGGAAAACTCCATCGTCTTTACGGTGAGAATCCCCCGGAACTGTTTGTCAAGCGCGTGGAAACGGAACTTCATGATATTATTTCCTGTCACTATGACGTGATCTACATGTCTGCCCAGCGGTTGGTGCAGAATTCTCTGGAAAATGGCTATCTGGTCGGTTCCCGTGGTTCTGTCGGTTCGTCCATTGTAGCCTTTATGTCCGGCATTACGGAGGTTAACTCGTTCCCACCCCATTACCGCTGTCCCAATCCGGAATGTAAACATACCATTTTGGATGTGCCAAAGGAATTCAACTGCGGTGCAGACTTGCCGGATATGAAATGCCCCCTGTGTGGCGCACAACTGGAAAAGGATGGCTTTAACATTCCCTTTGAAACCTTCCTTGGCTTCGGCGGCGATAAGGTGCCGGATATTGACTTGAACTTCTCAGGTGAGTATCAGGCGGAAGCCCATAAGTACTGTATTTCTATGTTTGGCTCTTCCCATGTGTTCCGTGCGGGAACCATTGGTACCGTTGGGGAAAAGACGGCCTTTGGTTATGTAAAAAAGTATCTGGAAGAGCGGGGAAAAACCGCTGCCAGTGCAGAAAAGAACCGCCTTGCGGCAGGCTGTGTCGGCGTTCGCCGTACTACGGGTCAGCACCCCGGCGGTCTGGTTGTTATCCCGCAGGAAAACGAGATCTGGGATTTCTGCCCGGTGCAGCATCCGGCGGATGACCCCAAATCTGATCAGATCACCACCCACTTTGAATATCACTCCATGGAAGAAAATCTTCTGAAGCTGGACATGCTGGGTCACGATGACCCCACCATGATCCGTATGATGGAAGATATGACCGGCGTGGATGCCAAGACCATTCCTTTGGATGACAAGGGGACTATGTCCATCTTTACCACATCCAAGATTTTGGGATATGAGAATGACAAACTCCTTGGCCCTACCGGTGCGGTTGGTGTTCCCGAGTTTAATACCCGTTTTACCCGTGGCGTTCTGCTGGATACCATGCCTACAAAGTTTGATTTTCTGGTGCGTATCTGCGGTTATACCCATGGTACGGATGTGTGGCTGGGTAACGCGAAGGATCTGATCAATTCCAAAACTGCTACGGTTGACCAAACCATCGGCGCCCGTGACGATATTATGATCTACTTGATCTCCTGCGGTATGCCTGATAAGCGGGCCTTTAAGATCATGGAGTCCGTCCGTAAGGGCAAGGGTTTGCCACCCGGTGCGGAAGAAGAGATGGTTGCGGCGGGTGTTCCCGACTGGTATATCGGTTCCTGTAAAAAGATCAAGTATCTGTTCCCCAAGGCTCACGCAGTGGCATACTGCATGATGGCCTTCCGTATCGCCTGGTTCAAGGTCTACCACCCGCTGGCATTTTATTCTGCTTATTTTTACCGTAGAAGCCAGAAAGGCGGATTCGATGCAGTTTTGATGACGAACGGTATGGACGCGGTTCTTGCCAACATCAATGCCATCGATAATAATGAAGATGCTACCGCCAAGGATGAGGATCTGCTGACCACATTGGAAGTGGTATATGAATTCTATCTGCGTGGCTTTGAATTCGCGCCCATCAGCATTTACGACAGCCATGCGACCAAGTTCTTGATCAAGGACGGAAAGATCCTGCCGCCTTTTGTGGCAATTTCCGGTCTTGGTGAAAGCGCAGCGTGGGATCTGATGGAGGGAAGAGAAGGCAAATCCTTTATTTCCATCGAAGAGGTGGCGGCAGCCTGTCCCAAAGTGTCCAAGACCCATATGCAAATGCTGAAAGAGGCCGGTGCATTTGGAGATCTGCCGGAGACCAGCCAGGTAAGTTTATTTTAACTTTTAGGAGGTACACAGATGCAAGATATTGGTATGCAGTTTCATATTCGCTGCCGTGAAGGTGACGTGGGCCGGTATGTGTTCTTGCCCGGTGACCCCGGCCGCTGCGAGGCCATTGCAAAGCATTTTGATAATCCTGTCCATGTTGGCATGAACCGGGAATACAATATCTATACCGGTACACTGCTCGGAGAAAAGGTCAGTGTTTGCTCCACCGGTATCGGCGGACCTTCCGCTTCCATCGCTATGGAAGAGTTGGCTGCCATTGGCGCGGATACCTTCATCCGTGTTGGCACCTGCGGCGGTATCGACTTGAATGTCCTGCCTGGTGATGTAGTGGTTGCTACTGGAGCAATCCGTTACGAGCATACTTCCATGGAATATGCACCAATCGAATTCCCGGCTGTATCTGACTTTGATATTGCTATGGCACTGAAGCAGGCAGGTGAGGACTTGGGATTTCGGGTTCATACCGGTGTAGTCCAGTGTAAAGATTCCTTCTACGGACAGCATGCGCCTCATAAGTCTCCTGTGTATTATGAGCTGGAACAGAAGTGGGAAAGCTGGAAACGTTTGGGAGTGAAGGCCAGCGAAATGGAATCTGCTGCTCTGTTTGTGGTGGCGGCGGCACTGGGCGTTCGCTGCGGCAGCTGTTTCCATGCGGTATGGAACCAGGAGCGGGAAAAGCTGGGCATGACCATGCCCATGACAGAGGATACTTCCGGTGCGATTCGGGTTGGCATCGAAGCAATGAAGCGGATCATTGCAGCAGACAAGGCAAAATAAGAAGAAGGCGCTCAAACGAGCGCCTTCTTTGATTTTATGGGGATTTGGGAAAGGACTACCGCAATGAACATCAGCACACATCCCAGTGTTTCCTGCTGTGTCATAGTCTCTTTTAAAATGAGCCATCCGGCAAGAACCGCAAATACCGATTCCATACTCATAATGAGGGATGCAGCAGCGGGTTCCACATTTTTCTGACCTATGATCTGGAAAGAATAGGCAGCGCCCATGGACAGAAATCCGGCATAGCACAGGGGAAACCAGCAGTTTAGCAAATTGGAGACACTGACATCTTCAGCAAAGCATGTAATGATGGCAGAGCCTACCGCACACACAGCAGCTTGCAGGCAGTTAAGACGCAGGGCGTCTGTATCACCGGCAAAATGGTCTACCGCCAGAATCTGAACAGCAAACATCATCGCGCTTCCCAGCAATAAAATATCGCCGATGTTGATCCGGGATACCCCAGCGAAACTGAGCAGATAAAGACCTGCCACAGCGATGGCAACACTGATGGGTACCATATACGAGAGCTTCCTTTTTAGAAACAGACCCAATACCGGTACCAGAATAATATACATTGCCGTCAAAAATGCTGCCTTACCTGCAGTGGTATATACGATACCGATCTGCTGCAAATTGCAGGCAAGAAACAGTGGAATTCCGCACAGGATACCGGCCTTCCACAATCTTTTATCCATCCAGCGTTTACGGAAGCTTTTGCGTTCTTTTTTATCAAAGAGCCATATGATGGGCAAAAGTCCGATGACTGCCAGCGCGCAACGGACAGCTTGGAAGGTAAACGGGCCAATATGGTCCATACCTACACTTTGCGCAATAAAGGTTGTACCCCAGATAAATGTAGCAAGGAGTAAAACAGCGCTTCCTTGAAGTTGTTTTTTCATAATATCACCGCATGTCAGTTTATCACAACTATTGGTTCTTTTCAATTGCAATTTGCAAATCCTGTGATATAATAACTGCAAAAGAAGTTGTTATATCCACTTATCGCCATTTTCCTCCCCGGCGGTGCCGGGAACCGGAAAATATGGCTATATTATACCATTGTGCTTGCGCTCCATGGTATAATAAGAAAAAATTGTACTTTAGGAGGAATCCCTATGGAACAAACCAATAAAATCCGCAAGCGTTCTGAGATCCCCGTTGAGGATACCTGGGCAACAGAAGACTTGTTTGTCAGCGACGAAGCATGGGAGCAAGAGCTGGCTACTGTTGGAGCTGATAAGGAAAAGCTCCAGTCCTTTGCTGGCCGTTTGGCTGAGAGCGCTGATGTGCTGTACGAATATCTGACCTTTATGGAGCAGATGGATGAGAAGGTTTCCCTGCTTGCCAGTTACTGCATGCGTAAGGGCGACGAGGATACCCGTAACCCTGTTTACCAGGCATTGGGTGGCAAGTTCCGTGGTATTATGGTGGCGCTGGGCGCAGCAGGCAGCTTCGAGACACCTGAGATCATGGCGATTTCCGATGAACAGCTGGATAGCTTCTATGCCGCACAGCCCAAGCTGGAGCGCTACCGCCGCTACCTGACCAATATGCGCCGCCGCAGAGCACATACTTTGTCTGCAGCTGAAGAGAAGCTGCTGGCTGCCGCCGGCGAAATGTCCGGTACGCCCAGTGATGTATTCGGTAAGTTCTCCAATGCTGACATGACCTTCCCCGACGCACTGGACAGCGAGGGTAAACCGCATCCTGTCAGCCAGGGCACTTTTGTGCTGTGCGAAGAAAGCACAGACCGCGTACTGCGCCAGAACGCATATGAGAATCTGTATCGCACCTACGGTAAGTTCAAGAACACTGCTGCTTCTTTGCTCAATGGACAGAACAAGCAGCTGAAGTATTTTGCCGAGGCCCGGAAATATCCCAATGCGTTTGAGGCATCTCTGGACCGCACCAATGTGCCTACTTCCGTATATCTGAATCTGATTGAAGCTGTCCATCAGAATATGGACAAGATGCACCGCTATGTTCGCCTGCGCAAGAAGCTGCTGGGCGTTGAGGAACTGCACTTCTATGATGTCTATACCTCTCTGGTCGACGGCGTGGACAAGTATATTCCTATTGAGGAAGCTAAGCAGACAGTTTATGATGCTCTGGCACCTTTGGGCGAGGATTACCGCAAGATCCTGAAAGAAGGCTTTGAAAACCGCTGGATTGATGTGTACCAGAACGAAGGTAAGCGCAGTGGTGCTTATTCTGCCGGTGCTGCTGTCCATCCCTTTGTGCTGCTGAACTACACCGGCACTTTGGACAGCCAGTTCACACTGGCTCATGAGATGGGCCATGCCCTGCACTCTTATCTGTCCCATAAGAACCAGAATCCCATCGATGCAAATTATGTTATCTTTGTGGCGGAGGTAGCGTCCACCTGCAACGAAGCACTGCTGATGGAATACCTGCTTGGTAAGACCACTGATAAGAAGGAGCGGGCATACCTTATCAACCACTTCCTGGATCAGTTCAAGGGTACTCTGTACCGCCAGACCATGTTTGCTGAGTTCGAACTGAACATCGGCCGTATGGTCAGCGAGGGTAAGACTTTGACAGCCGATCTTCTTTGCGCTGAGTACCGCCGTCTGAACGAGCTGTATTTCGGACCTGATATGATCGTTGATGATGAGATCGCTATGGAGTGGGCAAGAATTCCTCACTTCTATTACAACTACTATGTCTTCCAGTACGCTACCGGCTATTCCGCAGCCATTGCGCTGTCCCGCAAGATCCTCACAGAGGGCGAAAGTGCTGTTAAGGACTACATCGGCTTCCTGTCCGGTGGCTGCTCCAAGAGTCCTATCGATCTGCTGAAGGGCGCCGGTGTAGATATGACCGGGCCCGAGCCTGTCAACGAAGCACTGGCTCTCTTTGGCCGTTTGCTGGATGAGATGGAAGAACTGACGAACGAACTGTGATGAAAGAAATCTATTTGCCGACACTCCACTGGTTTGCAATGAAAAATCCCTTTACCGGTTCTTGTGGAGATTTCCGGTTTAAAGCAGAACCAAAGGTAGTCATGGCCACAGCCAAAGAGGTAGATTTCGAGCAGAGCATCATCTACTGCCAATATTGGCACGGTCCTTTCTGCTATGAAAAAAGCGAAATGGAGGGAGAAGAAACATTCCCCCTTACCGATGATGGGCGAGCGGCAATGAAAGCCTGGCTGGAAGACCACATTTAATCAGAAAAATGTGGAAATCTGCGGAAAAATCATTGACATTCCATGGATTTATGGTAGAATTAGTTGGCGTGTGAACGTGCTTATATGAAAAGACTATGCGAAAGCCAAGCAGAAGGAAGGTCCTTAGCGAGAGGGGAAAGGTGAAAGCCCTCGTCCGGAATGCTGCAAGCCACTTTCCGCGTCGCCCGGGATGACCGGGACGGGTGCTCCCGTTACAGAGCAGCTAAGAGGCCGCTTATGCGGCGAATTAGGGTGGTACCGCGATTTACACTCGCCCCTAGTAAATAGGGGCGAGTTTTATTTTTTGTATTTTATATTGGAGGTAATCCTATGGATCCCAAACCCTTTGGCGTAAACGAATTGCGCGAAATGTTTCTGAAGTTCTTCGAAAGCAAGAACCATCTGCGTCTTCCCAGCTTTTCTCTGATCCCTCAGAATGACCAGTCTCTGCTGCTGATCAATTCCGGCATGGCTCCCATGAAGCCCTATTTCAAGGGCGAAGTGGAACCGCCTCGCCGCCGCGTATGTACCTGCCAGAAGTGCATCCGTACCGGTGATATCGAGAATATTGGCAAGACCGCCCGGCATGGCACTTACTTTGAGATGCTGGGTAACTTCTCCTTTGGTGACTACTTTAAAAAGGAATCCCTGCGCTGGAGCTGGGAATTTCTGACCAGCCCCGAGTGGGTAGGCCTGGACCCCGAGCGCATGTATCCCACTGTCTACGAGCATGACGATGAGGCATGGGATATCTGGACTAAGGAAATTGGCGTTCCCGAAGAGCGCATGACACGTCTGGGCAAGAAGGACAACTTCTGGGAGCATGGTGCAGGTCCTTGCGGCCCCTGCAGTGAGATCCACTATGACCGCGGTGAGAAGTACGGCTGCGGTAAGCCCGATTGCCGTCCCGGCTGCGATTGCGACCGCTTCATGGAAGTATGGAACAACGTTTTCTCCCAGTTTGATAACGACGGACAGGGTAACTACACCGAGCTGGTACAGAAGAATATCGATACCGGTATGGGTCTGGAGCGTCTGGCTGTTGTCTGTCAGGGTGTTAACAGCCTGTTTGATGTAGACACCGTTATGAACATTACCAACCATGTGACCCGGATCACCGGCGCTTCCTACGGTCAGAGCTTCAAGACCGATGTGAGCCTGCGCGTGATCACCGACCATGTTCGTGCTTCCACCTTCATGATCGCTGACGGTGTTCTGCCTTCCAATGAAGGCCGAGGCTATGTGCTGCGCCGCCTGCTGCGCCGTGCTGCCCGTCATGGAAAGCTTTTGGGCGTGAATAAGCCTTTCCTGTTCGAGGTTGTTGGCACTGTCATTAAGGAGAACGAGACCCACTACAGTTACCTGCGTGAGCGCGCTGAGTATATCACCCGTATCGTCAAGATCGAGGAAGAGAACTTTGCCAAGACCATCGATGGCGGTATGCGCATCTTCAACGAGAAGCTGGCTGAGCATAAGGAAAATGGCGCTACCGTTTTCTCCGGTGCTGACGCATTCCTGCTGGCTGATACCTACGGTTTCCCCATCGACCTAACCGCAGAAATGTTGGAAGACGAAGGTATGACCGTTGACATGGAAAAGTATGTCGAGTGCCGTGAGGAGCAGCGTGTCCGCGCTCGTGAGGCTCGTAAGGCTCTGGGTGACTTGGGCTGGGCAGGTATTGATCTGGGATTGGATACCACTCCCACCGCATTCTTGGGTTATGATTACTACAACAGCGAAGCCAAGATTCTGGCTGTCTGCGTTGGCGAAGAAGTTACCGGTTCTATCACCGGTGGTGAAAACGGTATCATCGTTTTGGACAGAACGCCCTTCTATGCCGAAATGGGCGGCCAGGTAGCTGACCACGGTACCATTCTGGTTGGCGACAGCCGCTTCGTAGTCACCAATGTTCTCAAGGACAAGGGCGGCAAGTACCTGCACCACGGCAAGATGGTCAGCGGTACCATCAAGGTGGATGATACCGTCTGTGCTGCTATCGATGTTGACCGCCGTAGGGCTATTATGCGTGCCCACTCTGCTACCCACCTGCTACAGAAGGCATTGACCGCAGTCCTGGGCGACCATGTCCATCAGGCCGGTTCTCTGGTCGAGCCTGACCACCTGCGCTTTGACTTTACCCACTACTCTGCCATGACTCCCGAGGAGATGGCAAAGGTCGATGCCATTGTCCAGACTGCTGTACTGGAAGGCTATCCCGTAGACGTTCGTGAGATGTCCATCGAGAAGGCTAAGGAAATCGGTGCAACTGCACTGTTCAGCGAGAAGTACGGTGACACTGTCCGTGTTGTTAATATGGGCAATTACTCCATCGAACTGTGTGGTGGTACCCATTTGGATAATACCGCTAAGGTTGGTCCTTTCCGTATTGAGAGCGAAGGCAGTGTTGCTTCCGGTGTTCGCCGTATTGAGGCAATTACCGGTAAGGCTTGTCTGGAAGATATGCAGAAGAACCGGGAGCTGATCTACAGCGCCTGTGCTCAGCTGAAGGTCAAGCCTGCTGAGCTGGAAGATAAGATCCATGCTCAAGTGGAAGAAATCAAGGGTCTGAAGCGGGCCATTGAGACCTTCAAGGCAAGAGAAACTGCCGGTGAGACCGAGCGTTTCCTGTACGGCGCAAGAACCATCAGCGGTGTGCATGTGATCACAGCTTCCGTTCCCGATGCCGATGCAAATAAGCTGCGTCAGATGGGCGACCTGCTCCGGGATAAGGATCCTTCCGTTGTTGCGGTTCTGGCTGCTGTCAATGGTGATAAGCTGACCTTCCTGGCTGCCTGCGGCAAGGAAGCCGTTACTAAGGGCATCAAGGCCGGCGATCTGGTGAAACTGGTCTGCACTGCCTGCGGCGGCAGCGGCGGCGGTAAGCCGGACAGCGCCATGGGCGGCGGCAAGGACATCAATAAGATGGACGATGCTCTGGCGAAAGTGGATGACTTTGTGGCTTCCAAGCTTAACTGATTTTTATAGGGACATCGCATTGTGCGATGTCCCTATTTCTTAAAAAGGGGGACTGCGGGTGCGTAAACTGATGTGGTTCAGCATAGGCTTCTGCGTGTCCTGTGCGTTGGGTGTTTATGTACTTAGTGGGGGTTTGGTATTTGTGCTTGGATTGCTTTTCCTTGCAATCGGAGCTTTTTTACTGAGCCTTCGCAGGAAAAATTGGGTACGCATTGCTGCGGTTTGTTTCGTAGGAATCGCTGCGGGTTTTCTGTGGTATAGGCTTTATGATGCTGTGCAACTGTCTCAGGTTAAATCTGTGGATGGGGAGATCAGAACCATTGAAATAGAGACAGAGGATTATTCCTTTGAATCTGACTATGGTATTACAGCTGATGGCGTAACTGAGGTAGCAGGCAAGCGGTGCCGTGTTCGCTTTTATCTCAATCAGTGGGAGCCTCTTTCTCCGGGAGATCGGGTGACGGGGGAATTTCGCCTCCGTTACACTGCGCCCGGTGGCAAAGATGACCCAACGCATCACAGCGGAAACGGAATTTTATTGCTAGCCTATCCCAAAGGTGAGCAAACAGTTTCACCAGTACAAGGCTTTTCTATCCGCTATCTACCCGCATATCTGAGGCAATATCTGCTGACTCTGATCACAGATATATTTCCCGATGACGGATCGCCCTTTGCGAAGGCACTGCTGCTGGGAGACACCTCCGGATTGGATTATGAAACGGAATCTGATCTTTCTGCCAGCGGTATTCGCCACGTGGCGGCTGTATCCGGTTTGCATGTGTCGATCCTCTTTTCACTCATATATCTCTTTTCTGGAAAACAAAGGCTGCTTACAGTGATTCTGGGAATCCCGGTACTTTTTCTGTTTGCAGCGACGGCAGGGTTTTCGCCTTCCATCGTCAGAGCGAGTTTGATGCAGCTTTTGATGCTGTTGGCATTACTGTTCAAAAAAGAGTATGATCCACCGACAGCATTATCCTTTGCGGTTTTGGTTATGCTGACGGTGAATCCGCTGGCCATTACATCAACGGGCTTTCAATTAAGCGTTGCCAGTGTAGCGGGTATTTTCTTGTTTTGCGGTAAAATCAACAACTGGCTTCTAGACCCAAAACGTTTGGGAAAATATAAGAAAAATAAGCCGTTGAGTAAACTGATCAACATGGTTACGGCATCAATATCGGTTTCTCTTAGTGCGTTGATTACTACAACACCGCTGACGGCCTATTATTTTGGTTGTGTCAGTTTACTGAGCGCGTTGACCAACCTGCTATGCCTTTGGGTCGTGACGATCCTCTTTTGCGGCATTATTGGCGCTTGTATCTTAGGCACTGTTTGGATACCTCTTGGTAAAGGGCTTGCATGGCTGTTGACATGGCTAATCAGATATATTCTTACGATTGCCGAAATTATAGCATCAGTTCCTATTTCTGTAGTTTATACCAAGAGTCCGTATGTGGTTGCATGGTTGATCTTTCTATACATTTTACTGTGTGTATTCCTTTTCAGTAAACAGAAAAGACCGGCCATACTGTGTAGCTGCGCGGTTCTCAGCTTGTGCGTTGCGTTATTGACATCGTGGACAGAACCGCTTCTGGATGAATACCGCGTAACGTTGCTGGATGTGGGACAAGGACAGTGTGTTCTGCTGCAAAGTAACGGGAAAACATATATGGTTGATTGCGGCGGTGACTATGATGAGGATGCAGCGGATACTGCGGCTGCAATGCTGCTTTCCCAAGGCGTGAATCATCTGGATGGTTTAATCCTGACACATTACGACAAGGATCATGTGGGTGCTGCTGGGCATTTACTGTACCGTGTTGGCGCCGATGTTCTGATTCTGTCGGAGGGTAGTGAAGCGAGCGATTGGGATCCTACTTTACTCAAACACCACAAAGGTGAAGTGCTTCGTGCCGACGAGGATATGCAGATCAATTGGGAGAACGGAATGATTACGCTATATTCCGGATGGACTACAGAAACAAGTAATGAAAGCAGTTTGTGTGTCTTGTTTCAAACGGAAAAATGTGCTATACTCATAACCGGAGACCGCAGTGCTGTTGGTGAGGAAGTTCTTTTGAAAACAGTAGCACTTCCAAAATTGGATGCGTTAGTCGTAGGACACCATGGGGCAGGCAGCTCTACAGGTGAGGCAATTCTGGAAGTGACCAGACCTAAAATGGCGTTGATTTCTGTCGGCAAGGATAATGCTTACAATCATCCTTCCCAGCAGACTTTGGACAGATTAACAGACTATCGCTGTCAAATACGGCGTACGGATCTAGAAGGAACGATTATAATCAGGGGGTGAGGACCATGGCGAAACAGGTAGAAAAACCGAATAATCTGCAGCAATTGAAACTGGATATCCGCAGTAAGCAGTGCCAGCGCCTGTATTTTTTCCATGGTGAGGAGACCTTCCTGTTGCATCACTATTTGGAGCAGCTTAAAAAAATCCTGCTGGATGAGCTGACAGAATCCTTTAACTTCCATAAGCTTAATAACGAAACTTTTGATATCCAGTCCTTTGCTGACAGTGTGGAGAATCTGCCTATGATGGCAGAAAATACATTTGTCTGGGTGGATGAGATCGATATTTTCAAAATGAACGAGTCAGACAGGGAAAAAATGGCTGAGATTCTCTCGGATATCCCGGAATACTGTACGGTTGTTTTTACCTATATTACAACTGCGTGGAAGCCGGATAAACGATTGAAGAAGCTTTGGGACGCGGTGGACAAGAATGGTACCATCGTTGAATTTGCCAAGCAGGAACCCCGGGATCTGGTTCCATGGGTGGCTCGTCATTTTGCTTCCCGGAATAAGCGGATATCCAATGATCTGTGTGCCTACCTCATTGATATTACCGGCGGCACTATGACAGCTCTTAGCGGTGAGATAGCGAAAATAGCTGCCTATTCAGGTGCCGATGATATTCGGAAAAGCGATATTGACGCCGTTACAGAGCCGGTTCTGGATGCGGTTGTTTTCCAGATGACGGACCTTTTGAGTCAAGGTGAATATGGTCCTGCACTTTTGAAGCTGCAACAGTTATTGAAAATGCAGCAGGAACCGCTTTCTATTTTAGGCGCGATAGGCGCGCATTTCCGCAGGCTTGCTGCGGCGCGTATCCTAATGGACAACGGAAAAGGTCCACAGGAATTAATGCGCCTGTGCGGTTTAGGGGATTATCCTGCCAGAAAGACTATGTCCGCGGCGGGTCGGTTTTCGTCCCGTTTCTATGCAAAAGCTGCGGAGCTTGTATTGGAAACTGACAATCGGATTAAAACTTCTTTCGATGAGGCGGAACGGCTTTTGGAGTTACTGCTTCTGCAGTTAGCACAGGAGGCCCGAAATGGTTAAGATTCGAGAGGCCATTTTGGTTGAGGGGCGCTATGATAAGAATACTCTTTCTCAAATCGTGGATGCACCGATTCTGGAAACCAACGGCTTTGGTATTTTCAAAGACAAGAAACAGATGTCGCTGCTGCGCAGAGTAGCCGAAACCCGTGGTTTGATCGTATTTACAGACTCTGATGGTGCCGGATTTGTGATTCGTAATCATGTGAAAAGCACCATTCCGGGAAAATACCTGAAGCATGCTTATATTCCTGATATAGAAGGAAAGGAGCGGCGGAAATCTACACCCGGCAAGGAAGGGAAACTGGGCGTAGAAGGTATGCGACCGGAAATCATTTTAGAGGCGTTGCGCCGTAGCGGTGCCACCATAGAAGGTGAAGTAACAGCGTTTTCCAGCCTGATTACCAAGCAGGACCTAATGGATCTGGGTCTTTCCGGTGGCGCTGACAGCAGCGCAAAACGACTCAGACTACTGAAAATGCTTTCTTTACCAGAACACATGAGCGCCAATGCTATGCTGCAGGCGTTGAATTTACTGTATACATTGGATGAATTGAGAGAAACGATGACACAGTTGGAGAGTAATAATGGTTGATATACAGGTAAACAATTTAACAAAATTCTTTGTCATCGGTGAAAACCTGCTTGAGGGTTTGTCCTTTGAAATTCAAGAAGGAGAATGTGTGGCAATTCTTGGCCGTAATGGCTGTGGTAAGACTACACTGTTTAAAATCCTTACCGGTGAAATGGACTATGATGATGGTGAAGTATTTGTCAATCCTCACAAGCGCATCGGCCTGATCTCCCAGATTCCCAGATTTCCCGAGGGATATACCGTTGAAAATGTGCTTCGCAGTGCATACGCTCCGTTACTTGCTATAAAGCAGAAAATGGAGTCGCTGGAAACAGCGATGTCAAACGGTGTGACCGATGAGCAGCTCCGTGAATATGACCGTCTAGGTGCCGCATTTCAGGCAGGGGGCGGCTATGATATGGATGTTGAGGTAGATAAGATATCCAACGGTTTAGGTATTACTGCTCCCCAACGGGAACAGCTCTTCGACAGCCTGTCCGGCGGTGAGAAGACAAGGGTCAATCTGGCCCGTCTACTGCTGGAAAAGACAGATATTCTGCTGTTGGATGAACCGACCAACCATCTGGATCTGAACAGCGTGGAGTGGCTGGAAGGGTACCTAAAAGCATTTAAGGGCACTGTGTTGACAATATCTCACGACCGCTATTTTTTGGACACCGTTGCGGACAGAATTATTGAAATCGTAGATGGTCACGCGGAGTTTTATTCCGGTAACTACTCGTTCTATATTGATGAAAAACAGGCTCGGTTTAATTTGCAGTTGAAGCAGTATGAGCAGGAACAAGCAAAACTGAAGCAGCTTGGATACACCGTTGAACGTATGAAAGGTTGGGGCATCAACAACCGAACTTTATACCGCCGTGCCATGTCCATTCAGCATAGAATGGAACGAATCAAAAAAACAGAAAAACCCAAAACAGAAAAAACAATGAAGGCTACGTTTGGCCAAAAGGACTTTTCCGGTGATCTTGTATTTGAGACCAAGCGCCTAGCAAAGTCTTTTGACGGAAGAACACTATTCTCGGATGTAGAATTGGTTGTTGAAGGCGGTGAACGCATCGCACTTTTAGGCGATAACGGAACAGGCAAGACGACTTTCATCAAGTGTCTGCTTGGTGACGAGGATTGCGAAGGTAAGATAAAATTCGGCCCTACGGTCAAATGGGGTTACCTGCCGCAGACCATCCGGTTTGCCCACCCGGAGCGGACACTCTACGATACCATGCTTTATGAGAAAAATTGCACACCACAGACAGCAAGAGACCGCCTGGGCGCCTTTTTGTTCCAGGGTGAGGATGTGTTCAAGACAGTAGGAAACCTTTCCGGTGGCGAGCAGTCTCGTCTGCGGCTGTGCATGCTGATGGATGAAAAAATCAATCTGCTGATCTTGGACGAACCGACGAACCACTTGGATATCGCATCCAGAGAATGGATCGAGGCAGCTATTGAAGAATTTGAGGGTGTATTGTTGTTCGTATCCCATGACCGGTACTTCATTGAAAAATTTGCTGAGCGCGTTTGGCTTCTGGAAGACGGAAAAATCCGGGATTTCAAGTGCGGATACAGCAAATACCGCTCCATTTTGGAGCATGAAGCTGCTTCGAAAGTAGTGATCCCGGATGCGCCAAAACTCAAAAAAGAGAAGCCGAAGGGCGGCACTAAGGAACAGGACAAGCTGATCAGACGTTTGGAAAGGGAGATCGAAAAGCAAGAACAGATAGTTGCTGATTACGATGTCAAAATCGAAGCAGCAGCTGCTGATTACCAGGAACTGACCCGTCTGATTACAGAAAAAGAGGAAGCTGAAATGCTCTTGATGGATCTGATGGAGCAGTGGGAAGCTGCTCAGCAGTAAATGTCTTCTTTGTTATTGACAGGACTTGCAGTGAGTCCTATAATATGCCCAGATAAATATGAAGGAGAGCAAATCTATATGAGTTCTTGTAATGGTAATTGCTCCAGCTGCGGCAGTGATTGCGCCGACCGTAAGGCTGAGAGCTTGCTGGCATCCCCCAATCCCAAGTCCAGCGTCAAAAAAGTGATTGCCGTTGTTTCCGGTAAGGGCGGCGTCGGCAAATCCACTGTTACTTCCATGCTGGCAGTGGCTATGGCTCGTAAGGGAAAACGGGTAGGTGTATTGGATGCCGATATCACCGGTCCTTCCGCACCCACTGCCTTTGGCGTAACAGAGTGCCAGGGCGCCAATGAAGATGGCCTCTATCCTGCGCTGACTCGTGGTGGCATTCAGGTTATGTCTATTAACTTGCTGTTGGATAACAGTACAGATCCAGTTGTTTGGCGTGGACCTGTTATTGCAGGTGCCGTCAAGCAGTTCTGGACTGACGTGATCTGGGAAGATGTAGACTATATGTTTGTAGATATGCCTCCCGGAACCGGTGATGTGCCGCTGACCGTATTTCAGAGTTTGCCCGTGGATGGCATCGTCATTGTTACCAGTCCTCAGGATCTGGTCAGCATGATCGTTTCCAAGGCAGTGAAGATGGCCAATATGATGCACATTCCCGTGTTGGGTTTCGTTGAGAACTACAGCTACCTGCAGTGCCCCGATTGCGGCAAGAAGATTCAAGTTTTCGGTGAAAGCAAACTCCCTGAAGTGGCCGAAGCATTTAATCTGCCTATCCTTGCCCGTTTGCCTATCGATCCCAAGGTAGCAGAGGCTTATGACAGCGGTTTGATGGAAACGGTTGACACCGAAGTAGTGGCCGGTGTGGTTGCTGCTGTTGAGAATGCTTGATGAAGGATCTGAATTGTCCCTGCTGTAATTGCAACTACTAAATAACAAAAACCCGAAAGCTTAGCTTTCGGGTTTTTCTAATGTTCAGACATAGAAAAGGCGGCCACAGGGCGCCTTTTTGTTAATAGAACAGAATATCCGCATAAGTAGGGAAGGGCCAGTAGGCCTTGTCGGTCAGCATTTCCAGACTGTCTGCAAAAGAGCGAACCTGTGTCATTGCGGGAGTGATGACGCGGTGGTAGTAATCGGTGCCATTCACACTGTCGGTGGGTACGTCCTTCAGCGCCTTCTTCAAGTCACCGCAGGCAGTGTACAGCTGATCGATACCATTGCTGAGCTGCGTGATCAGGTCCATTTCCGCATTGCAACTTACGGACAGCCGCTGCTTCAGCTCGGCTCTTGCACACAGATCTCCACAGTACTTGCTGACGGCGGGCAGAATCTGCCGTATGGCCATATCCACAGTTGTTTGTGCTTCAATGTGCATCAGTTTGCAGTAGGCTTCCAGATAGATCTCGTGACGGGCACGGAATTCGTTTTCTGTAAAGATGCCGTGCTTGGTTACCAAATCTATATTCTTTCTGCTAACATAATTGGGCATAGCCTCAGCGGTAGACCGATAGTTGCTCAAACCGCGTTTTTCAGCTTCTTTTTCCCAATCTGCTGAGTAACCGTTTCCGTTGAAGATAATGCGGCTATGTTCTGTCAAAGTACGGCAAACCAGATTTTGCAGCGCAGAATCAAAGTCCTCAGCCTGTTCCAGTTCATCAGCAAAGCGGCTCAGCTCCTCAGCCATGATCGTATTGAGCGTGATGTTGGGATCTGCAATGGATTGGGAGGAACCCAGCATACGGAATTCAAACTTATTGCCGGTGAAAGCCACGGGACTGGTACGGTTGCGGTCAGTGGTGTCTTTGGGAATTGCGGGCAGAACATCCACGCCGATGCGCATAACACTCTTTTCGGGGTCCTGATAATTTGTGCCGTTTATAATAGATTCAACGACAGCGGTCAGTTCGTCACCCAAGAAAATCGATATGATAGCAGGTGGTGCTTCATGTGCTCCCAGACGGTGATCGTTGCCTGCGGAAGCAACACTGCAGCGCAGGAAGTCCTGATATTCATCCACACCGGCAATAAATGCAGCAAGGAAAACAAGAAACTGTGCGTTCTGCCTTGGTGTCTGCCCGGGACGGAACAAATTGCGACCGGTATCGGTGGCAAGAGAGTAGTTATTGTGCTTACCGGAACCGTTAACTCCGTGGAAGGGTTTTTCGTGGAGCAGACAAACAAGATTGTGCTTTGCAGCACACTTTTTCAGAATCTCCATGACCAATTGGTTGGCATCACAGGAGGTGTTGGCATTGTCAAAAATGGGTGCCAGCTCATGCTGACAGGGTGCAGCCTCATTATGTTTGGTCTTAGAAAGCACGCCCAATCGCCAAAGCTGTTCATCCAGATCCTTCATGAAGTTGGAAATTCTGGTACGGATGGTGCCGTAATAGTGGTCGTCCAGTTCCTGTCCTTTGGGAGCGGGAGCGCCAAAGAGTGTACGGCCGGTCAGCCGCAGATCTTCACGCTGGGCATAGAAATCTTTGGGAATGATAAAATATTCCTGCTCAGCGCCAACACAGGTCAGAACGCGCTGTGTTTCGTTATCACCGAACAGCCGTAAAATGCGAAGTGACTCCCGAGAAACCTCATGCATGGAACGCAGCAGGGGCGTCTTTTTATCCAGTGCTTCACCGGTATAGGAGAAGAAACAGGTGGGAATGAACAGGCTACCGTCTTTAACAAAAGCAAATGCAGTGGGATCCCATGCGGTATAGCCTCTTGCTTCAAAGGTAGCACGGAGACCGCCGGAGGGGAAGGAACTGGCATCGGATTCACCCTGAACAAGCTCCTTGCCGGAAAACTCCATAATGACTCTGCCGTCACCTGTGGGTACAATAAAGGAATCGTGCTTTTCTGCCGTAATTCCGGTCATCGGCTGGAACCAGTGGGTAAAATGAGTAGCGCCTTTCTCAACGGCCCAGTTTTTCATAACTTCCGCGATCTCATTCGCAACACTAAGGGGCAGGGGGGTATCGGTGGCGATACATTGCTTCCAGGCGTTATAGATTTCAGGGGACAGCCGTTGCTGCATGGTAGCCTCATTGAAAACATCACAGCCAAAAATTTGAGGCACATTCAAAATCTCGCTCATAGGACCCATCCTTTCCAATAAACATATCTTCTAAAATTCTATTCTAAAAAGTGATAAAAAGCAATAGCGCAACAGGTAAAAAATTCAAATTATAAGTGACTTTCCTTTGTGTGTTTCCACAAATGCATGAGAAATACTTGCATTTTCTATATAATCGGAATATAATAAGGCAAATTATCACTGGAAGGGATGACGAGTATGAAAACCTATGGATCCATGACAAATGAAGAGTTGCGCGTTGAACTCAGTTTGCAGCAGGAAGCATTTGCTGTCTGTAAAGCTAAAGCCTTGAATTTAAATATGGCAAGAGGAAAACCCGCAAAGGCACAGCTGGACCTGTGTGCAGATATCCTTTCGGTAATCAGCAAAACAGAGGATTGCTTTGATGGCGGCATCGATGCCCGTAACTACGGTGATTTGGCAGGCCTGCCTTGTGCACGTAACTACTGGGCAGAGATTCTGGGTTGTAAGCCGGAGCAGACCTTTATTGGCGGCAATGCCAGTTTGAATCTGATGTACGATGTGATTTCCAAGGCTTATACTCACGGCTTACTCCACAGTGAACGGCCCTGGTGCAAAGAAGAAAAAGTTAAATTCCTTTGTCCTGCTCCCGGTTATGACCGTCATTTGCGAATTACGGAATCCTTTGGTGCGGAGCTGATCACCGTACCGATGACTCCGGATGGTCCCGATATGGATCTGGTGGAGGAACTGGTCAAAGATCCTGCTGTAAAGGGTATTTGGTGTGTTCCCAAGTATTCCAATCCCGACGGCATTATCTACAGCAATGAAGTTATTTCCCGGCTGGCCGCTCTGAAGAGCGCCGCATCCGATTTTGTGATCATGTGGGACAATGCCTATTGTATCCATGAGTTTGAAGGGGAGTTTGTGCCCTTTGCGGATATTATCTTTCTGTGCGAAAAGGCCGGTAACCCTGATATGGTTCTGGAATTTGCTTCTACTTCCAAGATCACCATTGCCGGCGGCGGGATTTCTGTTATGGCCGGTTCTGTGGCAAATATTCAGTATCTGAGTAAGCTTTGGGGCGTTCAGACTATTTCTTACGATAAACTCAACCAGCTGCGTCATGTGCGTTTTCTGAAGGATAAGGCCCATACCCTTGAGATCATGAAGGCTCATGCTGCGATCATGGGTCCCAAGTTCCTTAAGGTGCTGGAAATGCTGGATGCTGAGATTGCACCGCTGTCCATTGCCCAATGGAACAAACCCAAAGGCGGTTATTTTGTCAGCTTGAATGCAATGCCCGGTACAGCAAAAAGAACACTGGCGCTGTGTAAGGAAGCCGGTGTTACAATGACCGATGCCGGTGCAACATTCCCTTATGGTATCGATCCCAATGACAGCAACATTCGTATTGCGCCCAGTTTGCCTCCTGTACAGGAGCTGGAACAGGCAATGGAAGTGTTCTGTACCTGCTTGAAGCTGGCAGCACTTGAGAAGATTCTGGAGCAAAAGAATGGTTAAAAAGCTGTTGGATCTCGTTAAGGCCCAAAAAGAAGTGGTGACCTATCTGATCTTCGGTGTCCTAACCACATTGGTCAATTATGCGGTATACCTGCCACTGTATAATTGGTTACATCTCAGCGCAACAATTAGCAATGCCCTTGCATGGGTCGTTGCGGTAGCCTTTGCATACCTGACCAATAAGCCATTTGTATTTGAAAGTCATGATTGGAGCATAAAAACGGTATTGCCTGAACTTACAAAGTTTGTTGGTTGCCGCGTTGGTTCCGGTCTGGCGGAAACAGCGATCTTATTTGTAACGGTTGATTTTCTCCAATGGAACGGCAACCTGTGGAAACTGCTGACAAGTGTTCTTGTTGTGATCCTCAACTATGTCGCCAGCAAACTGTTGGTATTTAAAAAGTAAAAGAGCCGCATTGCGGCTCTTTTTATTTTCCATATTTCTCGCTTAGATATATAAGCGCTTCGCGATAGCCATTAATACCATGTCCAATGATGGAATATTCACAGGCCAATGCGGTGTAGGACACTTGGCGAAAGGACTCTCTTTTGGATAGTTCCGAAATGTGTACTTCCACAGTCGGAATACCAACAGACTTAAGGGCATCCAAAATGGCAATACTTGTGTGCGTGTAGGCAGCGGGATTGATTATAATACCGTCATAAACGCCGTAGGCCGATTGAATTTTGTCGACCAGACAGCCCTCGTGATTTGATTGATACTGGTCAACGGTTATGCACAATTCCTTTGCGGTATCTTTCAGCAACTCCAATAAATCAGTAAAGCATTCTGAGCCGTAGATACCCGGCTCTCGAATACCTAGCATATTGATGTTTGGCCCATTCAACACAAGAATTTTCATAATGGATTCTCCAGATCATTTAGAATATTATCTACAGTATCATCGACAGAAGCATCATTATAGATAATCGAATCCGCAAACCGTTGATACAATGGTTCTCTGATCTTATACATAGTCTGCAGATCATGGGATAGGGATAAGGGTCGTCCGCTTTTCGGTAGTTTATCAATTTCCCGCTTCAGCCAAATAATCCTGCTGTTTGCGTGCAGGAGAGGGGAGTTCTCTTCTTTTGTGACACAGCCGCCACCGGTTGCAATGATAAGACCTGATTCCTTGCTAAACCGTGACAAAACTTCTGTTTCTAATTTTCGAAAACCCGCTTCACCCTGTGTCCGGAAGATTTCTGGTATAGAGCAACCGCACATAGCCTCAATCTCTTGGTCTGTATCTATAAATGTTCGATTCAGCTTCAGTGCCAGAGCAGTACCTACAGTGGTCTTTCCACAGCCGGGCATGCCAATTAAAACAATATTTTCCATCTGTAGTTTCAGAGCGTGATGGATCGAATCAATCACGGAATCAGAAATAGAACATCCTGTGAAGAACTCTGCGCTTTGCTTAGCCTGTGCTACGAGCATGTAAAGTCCATTCTCAGTTTTTAATCCACGCATTTCAGCATCCATCAAAAGCCGTGTTCTGGCTGGGTTGTAGATCAAATCTGCTACAGCTTCCAATACGGGAAAGTCGTCCAGATCTATGATCTGACCATCTGTATTGGGGTACATTCCCACCGGCGTTGTATTGACAATGCACGCGGCATCATAGTGCAGGTGCAGATTCTGATAATTATTCTCGCCTGTTCGGGAAATTACTACAGGGATTGCACCAAGATCCTCCAGAACAGCAAAAACCGTATTGGATGCACCGCCGCTACCAAGGATTAAAGCTTTTTTTCCATTTAAATCAATGCCGAGCCGCTTCATCAGAAAGAAGAAGCCAAAGTAATCTGTGTTATGGCCTAAAAGTGAACCATCCTTACGGCGTACAATGGTATTGACTGCACCCAATCGTTTGGCGATTGGTGTGAGTTCGGCACAGTAGGGAAGTACGGCTTTCTTATAAGGAATCGTCACATTAATTCCTGTAAAATTTACGACCTGTAGGAATTCCTCTAGTGATTCCGGTTCTTTTTCAAAGATATGGTAAGCATAATTTCCTAACCTGCTATGAATCTGAGGTGAATAACTATGAGCCAGACTACGGCCCAATAATCCGCATTTGATCATGGTGTTATTCCTTTGTATATTGCTGCTGGTATTCACGACTCAGCGTAAAGATCTGTTCATAAAGTCTGGACACATAAGGGACAAGTGCTTCCGGAGAGCTATTGGATACCTTATCGATAATTTCTTTCTCCCGTTGCGGGACATGTACGGGAAGGTTTCTTTCTGCTTTGTATGCGGCGATTTCCGCGCTGACAGACATCCGTTGGATGAAAAGATCAAGAAGTTTTTCATCAATGGAATCAATCTGCAAGCGAAGACCCGAAATATCCATGTTATAGTCCTCCGTTGCTTTCCAGAATCATATCCAATACAGCTAAAGCCGCTGCTGCTTCTACAACCGGAACAGCTCTTGGCACGATGCAGGGGTCGTGACGGCCATCAATCTTGATAGTAGTGACCTTTCCTGTCAACATGTTTACGGTCTGTTGTGGCTTGGAAATGGACGGTGTGGGCTTGAACGTAACGTCAAAAATCACTGGCATTCCATTGGTGATTCCTCCAAGAATCCCACCACAATGATTAGTTTCGGTTATAACTGAATCACAGTCAATCGTAAAGGCATCGTTGCTTTCACTGCCGGACATGGAAGCAAGCTTTTGACCGGAGCCAAAGCCGATGGCTTTTACGGCGGGAATTCCGTAAATGATCTGGGCGATTCGGCTTTCTACACCGCCAAACATCGGTGAACCAAGCCCGGCAGGAAGTCCAGTGATGGCACATTCGATTCTGCCGCCCACACTGTCATGCATGTCTTTTGCTGTGGCAATAACAGCTTGGAACACTTCAGCAGCTTCTGCTGTCAGTGTCGGGAAAACATGGCCAACCTGCTCTAATTGCGGATGTATCGGATCAAAACCATCACATAACGTATTCCCAATCTGAATGATATGCGCGCCAATAAAAATGCCTGTTCTTTCCAGCCATTGCTTGCAAAGACCGCCCGCGATGCACATGGGCGCGGTGAGTCTGCCGGAAAAATGGCCGCCACCAGTTGCGTCCTGATACCCGCCGTACTTAACCTGCGCAGTATAGTCTGCATGACCGGGTCTGGGCGTGTTTTTAAGTGCTTCATAGTTGGCGGGATTGGCATCGTGGTTTTTGATGATAGCTGTTATTGGTGCACCACAGGTAAATCCATTAACGACGCCGGAGAGAAATTCAACACGGTCTGCTTCTTTTCTGGATGTCGTGTAGACAGAGCTTCCGGGAGCACGGCGTGCAAGAAAAGTCCGAAGACTCTCCTCATCAATAGAAAGTCCAGCTGGAATTCCATCCAGAGTCATACCGATTGCTTGGCCGTGTGACTGGCCAAAAATAGAAAGCTTCAGCTTCTCACCGTAAATCGAGCTCATACTGACCTCCTAATGCTTGATAGTCCATCCAGAATCGAGGATAGGACTTTGCTACGCATTCCGCTCCCAAAATCGTAACCGGTTTAGACGAGACAGTTGCAGCAATGGCAGCAGCCATGGCAATTCTGTGATCACCAAAACTGTCCACAATGCCGCCGGTAATGATGCCGGGATATACCTTCAACGTATTTTCTGTGACTTCAGTTGAAATGCCAAGGCATGACAACATAGTACTGATAGACACAACACGATTTGATTCTTTTAGACGTAGACGTTTGATATTTGTAAATAAGGCTCCATTTTTTGCGGCTGCAGCTACTGCCAGTATGGGAACCAGATCGGGATTGTCCGAAACATCCATCTTTGTACATGATTCCAATCCTTCCAGTAAGGCAGATATATCCTTATCTCCCTGACAGGAGTCTGTATCTAGTCCTAAAATGTGTACACGATTTCCAATCGTGTTTGCCCCAAGAAAGAATGCGGCATTGCTCCAATCTCCCTCAACGCTGACTATGCCGGGAGAGCAGTAGCTTCCATTGAAAGAAGAGTCGATTCCAAATTTGGATAGGACATTCCTTGTTAATGCTATATATGGTTTCGATTGGACAGGGCCAGTAATATCTAGTGTGCAGTTGCCCTTAATCAGAGGAAAAGCCATCATTAACCCGGAAATGAACTGGCTTGACACATCGCCTGCGATATGATAGCTGCCACATTGAAGTTGTCCGCAACAGTGTAGGGTATTGCTGCTTTGCCATTCCAGTTTACATCCGTGGCGTTCCATTTCCGTCCATAGCGGCTCTAGAGGTCTGTTTGCAAGTCTGCCTTCCATGGTAAAACTGGTATCTATACCGAGGGCACCAACTATGGGCAGCAAAAAACGCAGCGTTGAACCACTATCCCTGCAGGAAAGGACAGCCTTTTTTGGCAGCGTTACAATCGGAGTAATGTGATAGCCGGTTGCGTCTTTTTTGATTTCAGTACCTAAGGCTACAAGACAGTGTGCTGTCGCCTCAATATCACTGCTGGTGTCCGGACAGATCACAGTGGTAGGTCTATCTGCAAAGGCAGCGCAGATCAACAGCCGATGTGCTTGAGACTTTGATGCAATGGCAGAAATGGTGCCGATAAGTTTTGCCGGTTGAATCGTAATATCCATACTTACATTCCTAACCGAATCCAATCCATTAAGCTTTCCGTGGAAACCGGTATGATTTCACAGTTGCCTATGGATTTTGGAATTATGAGATTGATGCGATCGCTGATTCGCTTTTTGTCGTTAAGAGTGGCGTCATATAGGGTACGTTGTGGCAATGCGGTATCGACAGGAAGTCCAAATTGCTGCAAAAGGGAAAGGATATCTTGCGCATCATGTGGAGAGAAGAGCTCCATTTTCGCTGTTGCACGGCAGATTATTGCAATTCCAATGGCAACAGCGCACCCGTGTGATATCGAATAACAGGAAGCTGCCTCAATTGCATGTCCGAGGGTATGCCCCAAATTCAGTTTTTGACGGTCACTGTGATCAAATTCATCAATGGCCACAACATCACGTTTTAATTGCACACACCGGGAAATGACCCATTCACGATCAAAATCGAGACCATGCTCTTTTAAGTGCATAAAAAGATCAGGATCATAAAGGATACCGTATTTGATGATCTCGGCACATCCATCTTGAAAAAAATCGCAGGAAAGTGTATTCAGAACATTTGTATCACACAGCACCAGCTTTGGCTGCCAGAAAGCACCGGCCAGATTTTTGCCAGCAATCAGATCAATAGCCGTCTTTCCCCCAACGGAGGAGTCCACCATTGCGAGGACCGTTGTGGGAATTTGAATATAGTCGATACCCCGAAGATAGGTGGCCGCTGCAAAACCGGTCAGATCACCTATAACACCGCCACCCAAGGCAACGATACAATCGTTTCTTCCAATACGGTTTTCGGCTAAAAACTCTAGAAGCTTGACATAGTTAGCTGTGGACTTTGTTACTTCTCCGGAAGGAAAGCTGATGCCCACACATTGAAAGCCTGCTTCTGTAAGGGAGTCTTTCAAATCATTCCCATAAAGCGACCACACTGTATGGTCACTGACAATGCATAGGACGTTCCCTTTGACTACGGAGCGAATCTGGTCTGCCGCAATATCCAGTAAGTCTTTACCAACCAGAACATCATATTCAGTTGAAGCCGTTACATGGATGGCTTTCATAGGAAATCTCCTTGTAAAAGAATCAGCGGCAGCCGCAACGCGCGGCTGCCGCTGTTAGGTCATTCGGTAATGTGGAAATTCTGGCTGTGAACAAAGGCACCATTGAAGTAAACTGCAATTGTGTAGTTTCCGGATTCTGTGGGCATTGCCGGAATATCCAGTTCACAGTAACGCTTGTACCACATATTGGTCCAAGTTTGCTGAGTAATATTGCTGCTGACGAGTGTGCCATCTTCCTTATGGATGACGTACATGGTCGTAATTACATCATTGGAACGGTTGTAATTTCTACTTGTATACAGCAAGAAGGAGGCCTTTTCGCCCTTTTTGAAGGTGTCGGTATAATCATTTGCTGCCAGATCAGTATGTGTCCAGTTTGCTTTGCCGGGGGTCCGGCACATACTGGCTGTGATATAATCAGCACCGGTCAGATATCCTGAGAAGCGGGCAGGATCAGGAGCAGACACAGTAAAGGGTTCACTGAACACTGTAGTACCGTCCTCCAAGAGAATGGATACTGAATACGTAGCACCCGGTACCAGAGGGGTGATCACTGCGGAATTGGTGTTTGTCCGCACCATTTCCTTATAGGATGCACCGTCCACATTGTAAGTCAAGATCCAGGGGCCGGTGGGTGTATTGCCTGTGAATTCCCAGGTGAGCAGCAGATTGGTCTTATTCTGTGTTGCATTCACGTTTTTGATGGTTACAGCATTTGCTGTCATGTAGCAACGGTTTCCTGCACTCATTCCATCCGCCAGAACTTCGACTGTATGTGCTTCGTTACCATTAAGACCGTTAAAGGTTACAGATGTATCAGCGGTAACAATGGTCTCATCATAACCGGAATCGCTGTAGCAACGAACTGTCCAACTTTGTACATGCGCATTTTCAGGAACAGTCCAGCTGACATCCAGAGAACTATCAGTACAACCGGTGATCGTAAGGTTTTCAGCAACAACAGGATCAACAGCTGTATATTCCAGTGTATCATTACCGGTGATGTAAAGATTGGTACCTGCTTCCAGCTGGAAAGTATAGGTCGTGCCACTGATCAAATCAGAGATGTTAACCATGTGACCGCTAAAGATCGTTGTTTTCTCTGCAACACCATCTGCCCAGTAACGAACGCACCATGCACTGGAATCCATTCCATCAACGGTAAAGCTCAAAATGGCTGTACCGGGCTCTGTGCCTGTGACAGCAGAAAAGGTGACAATGTCTGTCTGTACTGGCGTGGTATAGCTGTCTTCAATCTTGCCTGTGAGTTTACGAAGTCCCTCTACCTCAACTTTGACTCTGTATAGAGTATTGGGATTTAGACCTGTAAACACCGCTTTTCCGTCTTTCACAGGGGAGGAAAGTGGCGTGCCGTATGTATCAACGCAGTGAACAGTCAGTAAGGATTCATCCACATTGGCAGAAACCTTTACTATAAGCTGATCTTCGCTGCCTTCCAGTGTTAGGGTGTTGACATTGCGTAAGTAGTATTCCTTATAGAATAGATAACCGCCAACAGCCAGAGCACAAAGCAGAAGCAGCACACTGATCAGAGCAATCCACTTGCCTGAGAGTTTCTTTTTCTCAGTTTTCTTCTTGGCGGAACGTCGTTGTGCTGATTTCCTTACCGCAGATTTTCTTCGTGCAGCCTTCATGTCACCGTTGTCTTCGTCTTCATCTTCATCTGTATCATCAATGGTGTTTTCAGGCCATTCGTCATCAGAAATGATCTCATCTTCAGCATCATTTTCAATGGCGGTTGCACTTTCAATATCTGCAGGCGCGGTGATTACCTTGGTTGCGTCATCCATCTGAAGTGCGACTTCAGACATTGGTACCACTGAATCGGGAACTGACGCCTCATCGGAATCTTCCTCGGGGGCTTTGTTGCTGATCAGGTCATCTGCCATGGATAAAATGGAGGAAGTGTCAGCGGAAACATCATCGTAGGTGAATTCACCCGCCATTGCCTCACTGGGAGCAGTATCGTCACCAAGAAGATCATCCAAGAAAGAGAGATTTAAATAATCTTCTTCATCAGTGACAGCATTCTCAACAGGAATATCAACATGTACTTCGTCGTCTTGCGCAGTTACAGATTGCTCATCCTGCGTGAAGATCTCATAGAAATCATCCAAACAGATCTGCTCAACGGTGGGATCCTCTGTAGCAGTTTCTTCCGTCTCACTCTGATCTTCACACTGCTCAGGCTGCTCGGAGGTTTCTTCAGTATAGGATTCAGCTGAAGTCACAATGGGAATATCATTGACGCCGTTCCTCTGCATGTAGGCGACTAATGCCTGTCCCATTTCATAGGGATCCTGCCATCTGTCTTTCGGATCCGGGGCACAGGCCTTTAGAATGATGTCGGCCAGCTCATAATCCGCATAAGCAGGGGCGGGAAGTGCGTCACTTGGTGCACGACCCTCAAAGGGGAGCGTGCCGCCGTTGTAGACCTGATACAGGATCAGACCTGCTGCATAGATATCAATGGTAGGATTGATATCAGAAAATGCGTCGATGATCTCTGGAGCGGTGTAGTTGCTGATGTAACGCTCGGGTATGGAGGTAAACTTCAAAGAATCCAGTTTTAAGAAACCCAGATCACCAATTCTGAATTCTCTGTCATTGGAAATAAAGATGTTCTCCGGCTTTAGGTCAGCATACAAGTAACCGGCCTGTCGACTAATCGTCAAAGCTGCACACAGGTCAAGACCTAGGTTAATGGCAGCTAAGTGCGTCATATTGGTTTTACGCAAATGACGAGCCAGAGTACGGCGGTAGCTGCTGAGTAAATATACATCGTAACCTACATCCTGTTCTTTGGGAACAATCTGATGGTCTTCAAAAGGCAGAAAACCTTCTTTTTTGGAAAGACTACATAAAATATCCGATTCCGCAATGATACCCTGGGCCAATTCCAAGAAATAATCTCTGGCAGCAGCCTCACTTTGATAGGCACCTGTCAACAGTAGCGCCTGTAGCTGCACTTGGGATGCGGGGATGGAAATGATTTTTACAATGTACCTACTATCAGAATTACTGGACATGGCGGGGCAACAGCACACGCCGTGGTGATTGCTGAAAGGTTCACCCATGGAAAAACCGTCCAACATGGGAGAGATCAGCTTCGGTTCTGACAAATCCATCGCCTCCTTATACTTTCACTCCCTATATCATAAAATATAAATCGAAAAAAAGCAATAACTTTTAGCGTTTAATTTCAAAAGTATGAAAATATGGATACAAATATTTATAGTTGTATTTATTGTAGAAATATGTTATACTATATCGGAACTCAATGGTAAAATACTGCCATCACAGGAGGACCAACATGAGCAAAGTAATTTGTGAAATTTGCGGCACTGCCTATCCCGATACCGAGAAGGAATGCCCTGTTTGTGGCTTTGAAAAGCCTGAAACTGCAGAATTTGCATCAGACGATGCTGCTGCATATAGCTCCGCACCTTCCGGATATGTTAGAGGTGGACGTTTCTCAAAATCCAATGTTATCAAGAATAATGATAAGCCGACTAAGGCCAGACCGAAGAAAAAGTCTGGTAAGAAGGCAGGATCAGATATTGGTTTGATCATTGCAGTTGTACTGTTGCTGCTATCCGTTATCTGTTTTGGCGCATATATTTATTTTACTTATTTCGCCAGCCCTACACCTCCCGCACAGGATACACTGCCTGTGGAAACTACAACTGAACCTGTACAGCAGACTTTGCCACAGCAAACTGAGGGAACGACTATCCCCGTTGATCTTTCTTGTACGGATTTGACATTGTATGAACAGTCTGTGGTTTTGAATCATGTGGGTAGCGAATGGCTGTTGAATGTAGTTCCTACACCTGCCAATACCACTGATGAGATTACCTATTCCTCTGCAGATCAGAATATTGCTACCGTTTCTGCTGACGGTAAGATCGTAGCAGTTGCCAATGGTGAAACTGTGATCACGATTAGTTGTGGCAGCATCAGTGTGGAATGCAAGGTTACTTGCCAGATCGCTGATGAAACCCTCCCGGATGAAACAGAGCCAGAAGAAACAGAACCCGAAGAAACTGATCCCGAAGAAACTGATCCCGAGGAGACTGAGCCTGAAGAGACGAAGCCTGTAGATGTGAGCGATTTTAAGCTCAAAAAATCTGACATTACATTCGATGGCAAGGGGCAGACCTATAACCTCTATAATGGCGATATCGATGTAAAGGACATCAAGTGGTCTGTCGGAAATTCCGCTGTTGCTACCGTTAAAGATGGTGTCGTCAAGGCAGTTGGCCCTGGCCTTACCAACGTGTATGCAGAGTATAACGGCGTAAAGATTAGTTGTGTTATCCGTTGCGATTTCTGAGAATAAACAAAACGGCAGCACGGTATGTGCTGCCGTTTTTTCTTATTCACCGTCGATGTGCTGACCTTTGCGAAACAGCAGTGTGATGCACCACAAACCTGCAAGTCCGACAACGGTGTAGATAATCCGGCTGACAACAGAGCCTTGACCGCCAAAGAGCCAGGCTACCAGATCAAACTGAAATATACCAACCAGTCCCCAGTTGATACTACCGATGATGGATAGAATCAATGCCAGTGTATCCATAACGCTACCTCCATTCCATTTAGTGGCTGTCGGTAGCATTTCCAATTTGCCGAAAATTATGCAAAAGGAAACACTTGCAAAATGCCTCATTTTCCATTAGAGTATAAAAAGATTATTTCCGGAAGGATGAAAGTTATGACAACACTGTATGAAGGCGCTTTTGCCAAGGTGAATTTGACACTTGACGTACTAGGGAAGCGCGAGGATGGCTACCATGACTTGAAAAGCGTGATGCAGACGATTTCTATGAGAGACGATATCGAAATTGATATTGGTACCGGTAAGCCATGGGAACTGAAATGTACTATGGAAGGCATTCCCACCGATGAGCGAAATCTGGCATGGAAGGCGGCCAAGCTCTATTTTGATACCATCAAAAAGGATCCCGATGGCCTGGAGATTCGCATTACAAAGCGCATTCCAGTTGAGGCTGGGCTTGGAGGTGGCAGTGCCGATGCGGCTGCAGTTCTTCGTGCTTTAAACCGCCATTATGGAAACCCGCTGTCGATTGCCGCACTGGCGGAGTTGGGCAGCTTTGTTGGCAGCGATGTACCATTTTGTACCATTTGTGGCACAGCTATGGTGGAAGGCAGAGGAGAGAAGCTTCGCAAATTGCCGGATATGCCAGATTGCGTATTTGTAATCTGCAAACCGGATTTTTCCATTTCGACCCCTGTGCTATATCACAAGCTAGACGAGAAGCCGATTCCCAAGCACCCCGATAATCAGCTTATGGAGTCGGCGCTGATTGCCGGCGATCTGGGCAAGGTCTGTGAAAATATCTATAATGTTTTTGACCCGGTAGTTACCGAGGAGCATCTCGAACTCAATTATATTAAATCCATTTTCAACAGCTACGGTGCGGTTGCTTATCAGATGACCGGTTCCGGTTCTGCTGTGTTTGCAATCGTCACTGACTTTGAGTATGCCGCAGTGATCTGCAATATGCTCAAGGAAAACTATCCGCATGTATTCATTGCCAAGCCTGTTTAAATAATTTATAGAACGCCTATGCTGAACACATGCTCAGTATAGGCGTTTTTTTGAAAACAAATAATTGGGTATTATCCCGCTGAATGAAAAATCTTTCATTTCCTATAAATGTGTGATAAAATAATAAAATCAGAAAGGCGGTGGCACGATGCTGAAGTTAATATTGTGTGAGGATTGGGTCACAGGCAGAGACCGGATTCTGGAACTGATTGCAGATGATGTTCATGGGAAAAGAGATAATCGAATTTTGATGGTCCCTGAACTGATCAGCCACGATATGGAGCGCCGTCTCTGTGCCCGTGCCGGCGACACTGCCAGCCGCTATGCCGAGGTGCTGTCGTTTACACGCTTGGCAAGCCGCGTAGCTGACGGTGTAGGTGCCTCTGCAAGAGAATGTCTGGATAATGGCGGCCGTGTTGTTGCTATGGCGGCTGCAGCAAGGCAGCTTCACAGCAGATTAAAGGCATATGCACAACTGGAAACACGTCCGGAATTTTTGACAGGCCTTGTGGATGCGGTGGATGAATTTAAGCGATGCTGCATCACGGCAGAAGATTTGAATGTCGCATCGAAACAAGCAGAGGGCGGATTTGCTCAGAAACTGGAAGAGTTGGCTCTGCTTTTGGAAGCCTATGATGGACTCTGCAGCCGAGGGAAAAAGGATCCCAGAGACCAGATGACGTGGCTTTTGGAACAGCTTTATGACAGCAATTTTGCGCAAGACCACACTTTCTACATAGACGGATTCCCGGATTTTACAAGGCAGCATCTGGCAATTTTAGAGTATGTAATTAAGGTGTCTCCGGAAGTGACGATCAGCATGAACTGCGACCGTCCCGGCTCTTCTCACATTGCCTTTGAAAAGGCTGGTGCAACAACTGCCGAACTGATCCGCTGTGCCCAGCATCTGGGTGTACCTTACAAGATTCAGTATTTGGCCGCCACAGATTCCCCGCTGTTACAGCTTCATAATTGCTTATTTCAGGGCACGACAGAGTATGTTCCATCACTTGCAGACAGGCTTACTGTAAGCCGTGCACAATCCTTATACCAAGAGTGTGTTGGCGCCGCCAAGCGGGTTATGGAACTGGTTAGAAGCGGTTGTCGGTATAGGCGTATCGGCGTTGTATGCACAGATATTGCTGCCTATCAACATGTACTTTCACTTGTCTTTGGGCGTTGCGGTATTCCGTTATACCAATCCGGTACTGAGGATATTCTGCAAAGAACTGTTATCAGCACGGTGTTGTCTGCTATGGATGCTGCGCTTAGCGGCTTTGACAGGCAGGATACGCTGCGATATTTGAAGTCTGTTCTCTCTCCTGTGGATATGGGAACTTGTGATGAAATTGAAAACTATGCATTTACATGGGGCATTCAAGGCAGCCGTTGGCTGCAGACTTGGGAAAATCATCCGGATGGTTTAGGCGCAGAATGGACAGAAAAAGCAAAGCTGAAGTTATCCCGTCTGAATGATGCAAGACAGCAGGCGCTGCAACCCTTGTGTAATCTTCGCGATCGTTTCCGCCAGAGTATAAAACTCAGCTATCAGATAGAAGCCATTTATTGTTTCTTTGAGGAAATCGACCTTGCTAAACGGTTGAGTGATCTGGCCGACACGATGGATGCTTCGGGAGATAACAGAAGCGCCCAGATCCTCAATCAACTTTGGGAAATACTATTGTCAGCATTGGAGCAGCTCCATAGCGTTTTAGGGGAAACTGTATGGGAAACAGAAAACTTCACCAAGCTCTTTACGTTGCTTTTAAGTCAATATGATGTAGGCACGATTCCACCTGTATTGGATGCTGTCACAGTAGGCCCGATCAGTGCCATGCGCTGCCAAGAGGTAGATCACTTGATTCTCTTAGGGGCGGAAGAAGGTATGCTGCCCAGTTATTGCGGCAGCAGAGGCGTGCTGACGGATCAAGAACGCAACTTACTTCGCCAAATGGGCGTGCCCCTTACCGGCGGTGGCATGGAAGGATTGCAGGCAGAGTTTTCCGAGATTTATGGCGTGTTTTGCGGAGCGAGGGAATCTGTTGCAGTATTTTGCGGTCCCTCTCAACCGTCTTTTGTTTACCGTCGTCTGTGTGTAATGGCTGGTAGAGAAACAGAAATTGACGGATCTTTGGATGGTGCTGATTTGCTGGATACTGCAGCATATTTGGTCGCACATAATGCCCGGGATGCGGCTGCATCGCTTAATATTGTTAAGGCTTATGATACCATACTCCAAAAACGAGATTATGCACTTGGAACGGTGGATAAAGAAAATATCCGCAAGCTCTATGGTAAAAAATTGAGGTTATCTGCATCTCAGGTGGATAAACAGGCAGAGTGTCGCATGTCTTATTTCCTGCGTTATGGCTTGCGTGCTAAGGAGCGAAAGGAAGCAACGGTAGACCCTGCAGAGTTTGGTACCTACGTTCATGCGGTTTTAGAGCATACAGCAAGGCGTGTCATGGAACTGGGTGGTTTCCATCAAGTTTCTTTGGAACAGGCGATGTCCATTGCGATGGACTATTCCGATTCCTACATTGCGGAACGGTTCAGCCAGCTGGACTCTGAACGTATGGCTTATCTGTTCAAGCGAAATGTGCAAGAACTGGCTATGGTAGTGGAAGAACTGTGGCTGGAACTCAGCAACAGTGCATTTGCTCCGGTAGGTTTTGAGGTTGCTTTTGGTGACGAAGCGCAAATGGATGCCATTGAGATTCAGAATGCAGCGATGGATGCGCAGCTCCGCGGATTTGTGGACCGTGTGGACATTTGGGACAACGGCTATACAAAATATTTCCGTGTTGTGGATTATAAGACAGGCCGTAAAGACTTTGACTACTGTGATGTCTTTAACGGAATCGGCCTACAACTGCTGCTTTACATGTTCGCATTGGAGGATAAGGGTGATTCCCTCCTTGGTGGCAACGCCAAACCTGCCGGCGTGCAATATTTCCCGGCACGAATTCCCTATATTAGCGCCACCGGCCGCATGGACGCCGAACAGGCAGATGCGAAACGGGGGAAAGAGCTAAAGCGAAAAGGATTGATCCTGAGTGACGGCGATGTGATCAGCGCCATGGAATCGGAAGATAGCCCCAAACGGTTGAGCTGTAAGACAGGCAAAGATGGAAGTCTTTCCGGTGACATTGCTGACAGAGAGCAACTCCGGCTGCTCAAGAGCTATGTGTTTTATGTACTTCAGAAGCTTGTTGGAGACATTGCATCGGGTAATATCGATCCAAATCCGTACTGCCGCGGTACCAGTCACGATGCATGTACCTATTGCCCGTATAAGGCAGTTTGTCATTTTGCGGTGGTGACAGGACGCAGAAACTACAAGGCAATGACCGCCCAGCGTTTCTGGGAGGAAATTGGAAAGGAGTTGAACCGTCATGGCTGAAAAACTGACCGTTCAGCAACAACTGGCTGTTGATAACCGTGGCGGTAAATTACTGGTATCTGCCGCTGCTGGCTCCGGAAAAACAAAGGTTCTGGTTGACCGTCTACTGAAGTATATTTGTGATCCCTACGATCCTGCGAACATTGATGATTTTCTGATGATTACATATACTAAGGCAGCGGCTTCGGAACTGCGTGGCAAGATAGCAGCAAAACTTTCGGAACATATTGCCGCTGCACCGGGTAATCGCCATTTACAACGGCAGCTTCAGCGGCTATATTTAACAAAGATTTCCACAGTACACGCATTCTGCTCGGATATCTTGCGTGAATATGCCTATAAGTTGGATATTTCTGCTGATTTCCGTGTGGCAGACGAGAATGAAGTTTTACAGCTTCGCAGCCGTGCAATGGAACAGGTTTTGGAGGATGCCTATCATAATATCGGGTCTGATCCGAATTTGCAGGCCTTCGTGGACACACAGGGTCTTGGCCGCAGTGATGCTTTGGTACCTGAGATCATTCAAGCTGTGCATGACAGTGCTATGTGTCATATCGATCCCGAGAAATGGTGTCAGCGCTGCATCAGCGATGTAACAGTTGAGGGGATAACCGATCCCTGCGAGACGCTATGGGGACGCTTTCTGATGGATGATCTGTTTGCCTGTCTGGATGACCAGATTGGAATAATGGGCCGTTGCGCAGAATCAGTGTCTTTGCTTCCGGGGTTGGAAAAACCTGCAGCACTTCTTTATGATACAATGCATCAGCTTAAGCATCTGCGCAGCAGCAAAACATGGGATGAAATCGTTGCCAGAAAACAGATAGATTTTGGACGATTGGTGTTCCCGAAAAAAGCGGATGTGCCCGATGTTACAGAGCCGGTGAAAGCAGTCCGTGCTAACTGTAAGGAGATTATTGAGAAGAAACTGGCGATTTTCTCTGATTCTGCACAGCAGGTTATGAATGACCTGTGTCAATCTGCTGCTGCAGCCAGAGGACTCATGCGGCTTGTTCAATCCTTCTCACAGAATTTCAGCCGTCTGAAGCGAATGCGGCGCGTACTGGATTTCAGTGATCTGGAGCATAAGATGTTGGACCTTCTTCTGGGAAAAAATCGTTCCGGTCCCACCGCAGCTGCCCGTGAGATCAGTGAACGTTTTCGTGAGATCATGGTGGATGAGTATCAGGATTCCAATGGGGTTCAAGATGCGATCTTCTCATCGTTGACCGAAATAAAGCAGAACCTATTTATGGTGGGTGACGTTAAGCAGTCTATCTATCAATTCCGCTTGGCTGATCCTGATATATTTCTCAAGAAGTATGCGGCCTACGGTGATGCCGAAGCTGCAGAATCAGGTATGGGCCGGAAGGTGATTCTTTCCAGTAACTTCCGTTCCAGTGGCGGTGTGATCGAGGGTGTGAATCACGTGTTTACAGCCTGCATGTCAGAATCGGTAGGCGGCATTGCATATGGGGATGCAGAGGCACTGCGTGAAGGTATCCAGCATGTTGCACTGGATGAACCGGAGGTTGAGCTGCATGGTATTCGTGTCCAAGAGGATACTTATGCTGAGGAAGCTGCTTTTGTGGCGGAAAGAATCTGCCAGTTGACCGATGGACAACACTTTGTTCGTCAGGGCGATACACTTCGTCCGATTACTGTAGATGACATAGTGATTCTCCTTCGTTCTCCTGGGTCAGTGGGTATGGATTTTGCACAGGCTTTGGAGCAACGAGGAATTCAATGTGCCACCGGCGGTGGAGCAGACCTTCTTCTGACACCCGAGATTCAGACCATGCGTTCTCTTTTGCAGGTCATTAGTAATCCACGTCAAGACATTCCGCTTTTAGCAGTTCTTGCAAGCCCGGTATTCAATTTTACAGCCGACGATCTGGCCGCCATCCGTAGTGAAGATCGGCAATCCTGCTTCTACGATGCGCTGTTGCAGAGTGAAAACCCCAAAGCGGTGGCCTTTATCAATGTGCTGGAGATATTCAGACAGACTTCTGTTATGGGTACGCTTTCAGAACTTCTGGAGAGAATCTTAAATTTAACGCGATTGGATACAATTTATTCTGTTATCGACGACAGTACAAATGCTGTAGAAAACTTGCAGACCTTTTATCAACTGGGTATAGACTTTAGTTCTATTGGTGGTGGAGATCTGGACCGTTTTCTGACACATTTGGAGGTGCTTGATCAGCGGGGTCTTCCAAGTGCGGTCAATGAAGCAAACTCTGGCTGTGTTACGATCATGAGCATCCACAAATCCAAGGGTTTGGAATTTCCTGTTGTCTTTTTGTGTGGACTTTCTAAACGGTTTAATCAAGAAAATCTGCGTCAGCCGGTATTGTGTCACAAGGATATGGGTCTTGGCCTTTCTTGCGTGGATCATAGTAACCGTGTCCGCTATCCAACGATTTCAAAATCGGCCATCGCTGCGAAAATGGAAAGTGACGGCTTGTCTGAGGAGATGCGTGTTCTCTATGTTGCTATGACTCGCGCACGGGATCGTTTGATCATGACGTACGCATCCCAAAGTTTGGATAAGGATATCAACGATATTGCACTCAGAATGGACCTTTCTGACAAGATAGCCATGACCCGCAATGTCAACTGCTCAGGTCGCTGGGTGTTATACAGTGCCCTGCAACGAACGGAAGCTGGTGCTTTTTTTGAGCTTGGATGTAAGCCGAAGGAAACGCACAGCAGTGATTCACCATGGCGTATTCGTGTCTGTGATGGATTTGCTGGGAATGCAAGTGTTCAACAGCAAATTGTATCGAACGCGGAATCAATTACAGAAGAGAAACTCTCTGAAATACATGCAGGGCTGAACTTTCATTATCCTTATATGTCAGCAACACTGACACCGTCCAAGCAAACGGCGACGCAGCGGAAAGGTCGCATTAAGGATCAGGAAGCAGCCGAACAAACAGGAGAACCTAAGCACATTCAACGAACTTGGCGTCAACCGGACTTTTTGTCCAAGCGAAGTAGTCCAATGACTTACGGCAGTGCTGTTCACGCAGTGATGCAATACATTTCCTTTGAAGCCTGCGGTGATGTCGATGGAGTTAGAAAAGAGATAGAGCGCCTCGTGCGTGAGCAGTATATTACACAAGATCAAGGTAAACTGGTTGATTGCTCCATGATTGCTAGGTTTTTCCAGACATCTATTGGTCGTAACTTGCGGCAAAGTGATAACGTAATTCGTGAGTTTAAGTTTTCTATATTGGACGATGCCCGTCAGTATGGTGAAAACCTGGAAGGGGAGCAGGTGCTTCTGCAGGGCGTTGTGGATTGCGCACTGATTGAAACTGATGGAATAACGGTAGTTGATTTTAAAACAGACTATGTAACATCGGATACTGTTGATGCGGTCACAGAGCGCTACCGTCCACAAGTGGAAACTTATGCTGAGGCCCTTTGCAGGATCTTTCAGTTACCGATTAAGGCAAAAGCCCTCTACTATTTCCACATTGGCGATTTTCGATGGTTGTAAAAAATAAGGGGATCGGTATTATCCGATCCCCTTATTTTATATTATTAAAATGTGACATGATCATTGCCGATAATCTGTTTCTTTGTATTAAACCTAATGTCTGCGCAGTTATCATTGAGCGTAATGAACGCACCTGCAACCACATTGTTCACGTCGCTCTGGTCACGGTCATTGAAAGCAGAACCTACAATGATCGTACAGGGTTGCCTCAGTTCGTCGCGTTCGCTTCCGGGCTCACTGATACATGCGGTATGGGTATGTCCGCATAGCATAAGGTCTGGCTTTATATTCTCTTTGATAAGCGAGCACCAACTGGTATAAAGCTCTTTCTCAGTGCTGTAATTCCCCTTAAATGGGAAGGGGACATGGGATATGATCAACTTGTATTTGACACCGTCTGCATCGTATTCCGAAGCCGCGTTTTTGATCGTGTTCCTGATCATTTCATCCTGTTCAAGACGGAACTGATGACAGCAGATCGTGCCGCCGTATGCTGGACATGTGTCGTCCTTATCTTCTCCAGTATCCACAAGCAAACCCCAGATGCAGCCAACCTGGAAGGTAAAGTAGGACTTTCCGTTGTCTGAAGGCATGTAATTCGAAAGCTCTGCTGCCCGGTAGCCTCTTAAGTCATGATTGCCTCTTGAGATCACGCAGGGATATTCTCCCTTTGTGATTGCGGAAGCGATCTTGTAGCACAAGGTCATTTCCTGCACAGTGTTGGATGCGCTGACAATATCACCGTTCATAATAAGCAGGTCATAGGTTTCCTGAAAATATTCTGCTGCCCATACGGCGTAGTCCCACCAACCATGCACATCCGCAAGGTGATAGATCTTGATATCCGTGGTTTTCTCTAAAGGTCTGAACGTGTACTCGGTTTCAACTGCTTCTTCCGTTGTGGGGTAGTAGGGACTTCTGTCGATCATGCACTGGCAGGATACAGTATAAGCGCGGGCTGCGTCCAGATCCGCCATGGGGATGTGGAATCGTTGAACGCCTGCAGTAGATATTCTGATTCCGTTGCTGTGGTTGTAATAGGTTTTCTCACCCACACGTATGCTGACCAATGCATCACACCAGGTCACGACCATGATCTGATAGGTTTTTCCGACAGCGCAAACGGTTGGATGATATAGTAAAGCGTTACGCATCATTTCTATCCTCCTGAAATTATGTATCAATAGTTCTCATCAATTTCAAGCTTGTGGGTAAACTGCCCTGTAGCGACTCGTTCACCGACTAAGACCCTTACAAGATTGTCCACGATCTCTGCGTCTGTTGCAGGATTTCCCTCAAGAGGATTGACATACACCGGCTCGTCCTGGAAATAGAGATCGTACATTTTTGGCATACCGAACTGAATGATATACTTCTTGTGGGGGTCGATCCGCTTCACGGTCCATACCGTAGGCATACCCACGTCCCCGGGAATCACCGGAACGGTAGAGCCGCCCGCAAAGGTGAAAAGAATGAGGTCGTACTTTTCCTGGAATTCCTTTGCCACTTTCTCATTTTTGAGATAGAGATTTTCTTCGAAATCAACGGAAAATCCTTCTGCTTCAAGTCGTTCAATAAAGGGTTTGAAATCAGGATTTCCACCGCAGGTGATTCCGACAACATAGAGTTTCCTTACCTTTTCCTTATCGATGGGGAACATAGGTGCCTGATAGGTTCTCACAATGGTGCTTTTTCTGACTTCTTCCTTGTGTACTTCCCTGACAAATTCCGCATCAAGACATGCTGTGTTTCTTTTTCTGTCTAGGATTCCGGTATTCTTCTTCAGCTCGTAAATGCGGTCTAAGGCATCTTCCAGCCGGGACATTGGAATTTCACCCTTTTCCAGCTTTTCCGTAATTACGTCGATAGCATCCAGATTGGCAAACAGGATCACGTCAGCGCCTGCTTCAAATGCCTCAACCGCAACTTTTAAAGTGTTATTGCACTCACAGCCACCCATCGTAATGGCGTCTGTAATGACAACACCTCGAAAACCTAACTTTTCCTTGAGAAGTCCGGTAGTGAGCTCGTGAGAGATGGTTGCGGCAGGGTATTTTCCAGTTTCATCTTTTGTTGAGTATGCGGGCAAAGCGATGTGGCTTGTCATAATGGAAGCAACACCTGCATCGATCAGCTTTTTGTAGACATAGCCATGAGTCATATCCCATTCCTCTTTAGACAAGAGGTTTCTTGCCTTCGCCCAGTGGAAATTGGTAGGTGATGTGCCCATACCCGGAAAATGCTTCGTAGTGGCCGCGACACCAAGACTCTGAATACCCTTGATACACGCGCTTGCCATAGAAGCACTTAACTCGGGAATCCCGCTAAAGGAATCATCAAACATATGGGACATGGGATGTACTGGAAGATCGCAGGACGGTTCCAATGTCCAGTCAATCTTGTTGTGGATCATCTGCATTGCGAATGAGCGTCCACATCTATAAGCAAGATCCTCATCGTGTGCCGCACCGATTCGCGCCTTACGCAGTGTTGCGGTTACGCCGCCAAAACCGGTAACGCCGTCTGCGACAATACCAAGGGGAACTTTGCCATGAAATTCATTGGTTACCATATCAAAGCTGGTGATGCCGGTTTCTGCATCTGCCTGATAGTCAGGCCCATCCACGAAAATAAAACCTACCGGAGTTTTTACACTGTCGCAGCCGTATTTGATGTAGTCCTTTGCACGTGGTGCCATGATCTGGCAAACCTTTTCTCTTAAAGTAAGATGATCGAATTTCACAAGACCACCTCCCATCAGTATTTTTCGTCAATGGAAAGATCAAAAGGCATGATACCTGTTGCGGTTCGCTCACCGATCAAGACTTTTACAAGATTGTCGATGATTTCTGCAGAGGTGGCGGGGTTTGATTCAAAGGGGTTGATATATACCGGTTCATCCTGGAAATACAGTTCATACAATTTCGGCATACCGAACTGGATCACATATTTTTTCTCCGGATCGATTCTGTTCAGTGTCCAAACGCAAGGCTGACCTACCTCGCCAGGGATGATCGGAACAGGGCTGCCGCCTGCAAAGGTAAACAGAATAAGATCATATTTATTCTGGAATTCTTTTGCGGTTTTTTCGTCCTTTAAGTAAAGATTGTATTCAAAGTCGACAGAAAAGCCTTCGTTTTCCAGCCTCTTTATCAAGGGCGTGAAATCGGGGTTTCCACCGCAGTTTATACCTACTACGCAGAGCTTCTTTGTTTTGGTTTTGTCGATGGGGAAATCAGCGGTTTCCCATGCTCTAACAGTGATGCCACGTTTGGCCTCTTCCTGATGCACTTGCTTGACGAATTGTTCGTCCAGACATTCTGTATTTCTTTTCCGATCCAGAATGCCAGTTTTTCTCTTCAACTCATAAATACGGTTTAAGGCATCCTCCAGCCGGGACATTGGGATATCACCCTTTTCCAGCTTCGCGGTGATCACATCCACCGCATCCAGATTTGCAAACAAAAGCACATCAGAACCAGCTTCAAATGCTTTCACGGTGGCATTCAATGTGTCATTGCATCCGGCACCACCCATTGTGAGGGCATCTGTGACAACAACACCCTGAAAACCCAGCTTCTCTTTGAGAAGGCCGGTTGTGATTTCGTGAGATACCGTTGCGATGGGGTATTTTCCGTGTTCATCCTTTTCGGTGCAAGCCGCCGGGAAAGCAATATGGCTTGTCATGATGGAGGCAACGCCGGCCTCAATAGCTTTTTTGTATACATAGCCTTCTTCTTTTTCCCACTGATCCATGCTGAGAAGATTTCTGGCCTTTGTCCAGTGGGGGTTTGTAGGGGAGGATCCCAAGCCGGGGAAATGCTTTACAGTCGCTGCAACATTAACACTTTGTAGTCCCTTGACAAAAGCACTTGCCATAGCCGCGCTGATCTCGGGAATGTCACTGAAGGAGTCGCTGCTCATAACAGACATGGGGTGGCGGACCAGATCGCAGGATGGCTCAAAGCTCCAGTCGACCCGATTATAGATCAGCTGCATTCCGTAGGCCTTTCCGCACTTGAAAGCAAGCTCTTCGTCGTTGGCAGCGCCGATCCGCATCTTGCGAAGAGGCGCGGTGATGCCGCCAAAACCGTTGATTCCGTCCGCGGCTACACCCAAAGGTACCTTGCCGCAAAATTCGCCTGTGATCTTATCAAGCTGACTGATGCCGGTTTCTTCGTCCACAACATATGCAGGCGGCTCTACAAAAAGGAAGCCAATGGGGTATTGTTCACTTTTTCCACCGTGCTGCAGATACTCATCGACGGTGGGGGCCATCAACTGGCAGACCTTTTCTCGCAAAGTAAGTCCTTCGAATTTCATACCAAGGTTATCCTTTCATTAAAACAAGCTCGCAAATTTTCTTGCGGCAGCAGCAAGATCTTTTATACCGTCAAATACATTGTCTTTATTGAAAGATTCCAGATATTTGTATGCTTCCAAAGTGATATATCCGTCATATCCAACATCTTTCAACGCTTTTACAATGGGCGCATAATCGATATTCATAGAAAAGGGGAGCTGATGAGAGTCGTGCCGTTTATCATTATCATGAATGTGGAGAGTTTTTACCCGTTGACCGATGGCCCGGATCATGCTTTCAGCATCTACGCCGTCCTTGCCCAGTATTTCCGCATGACCGATATCAACACAGGCGATAAAGAAATCATCGTTAATTGCATCTAAGTGCGCGACGAAATCTTCTTTTGTTGCACAGGCGCAAACAGTGATTCTTTGCAGTTCGCTGCTCCATACGATCATGTTTTCGGTTGCGATTTTGATGCCGCATTCCTTGGCAAAGGGAAGCAGCTCCAGATATATTTCCGCATTCTCTTCTGCAGACTTAAAATTATCGGGATGAATGACACAAATTTCACCACCGGCTTCTGCGGTGCATTCTATCGCTCTTTTTAAGAACGGGTGAACATCACTGCAGTATGTAGGTGTCGGTGCGTGGGACTGATTGCATACGATTCCGTTATCCAGGCCGATCTGCTTCAGCTTTCGGGCAAAGGCAAGATAATCGTTGCCTGCCAGAGGATGGTCATTGGGTTTTAAGCTTTTTGTGACACCGTCGTAGTCGCACATTTTGTCCATGGAGAAGTCCCAGGCGTCAAAACCGGCCTTTGCGATCAATTCAATTGCTCTTTCTTCACCAACAATTTTGGCAGTGGATTTGATTTCTGTTGATATTTTCATTTGTTCACCTTCCGTTCTAAGGGAATATATTCATCACCATGATAAAGCAGATGAATTCAAAAGTAAATATAAGATTGTATGTAAAATCTTTGAATTTATATGATAATGGCTATGTATACATTGCGGCATCATGCTGCTGTACAAACACACGGTTATCAATATGTTTGATTCTAGCGCCCTATCAGCAGTCATTCAACCTCAGAAATTACCAAAAAGTTCGCTAAAATTTTCAGCTTTAAATGCAAGAAAATAGAGATAAATTATATGACAGTATAGTAAAAAAGTTAGGCCTGCCGCAAATCACAAGATTTTGCAGCAGGCCTGTTTATATTAGGAAGGATTATACTGCGCAGTAACCGGTAGAGTAATAACCCAGATCGTAGCGACGGTCCAGACGGCCGTAGCTGGCACAGACGGGAATGTCAGAAATCAGTTCAACGGAGAATTGACCGAAGGGGATCTGGAACTGCTCCTGGCAGACAGGCAGATCCATGCGGGTGCAGACAACACGCTGTGCGGGGATGGTCAGATGCAGACCCTTCACAGGCTCCTTGTCCTCAAAGTAGATGTTTACCAGAATGTTCGCATCCTGATCATGGTAGTTGGTGATCATCATGGCCTCGTGGCCGGGCAGGCTGGGATCGTCGCCATTGCCGGGCAGATCTCCATCAATAAACATATATCTACGGTAACCCAGTTCTTTTTCCATGGTTCTAGCTCCTTTCTGATTACAGGTCCTTCATGAAGTAGGCGTCCATCTTGGGGGACATGGGCTTGCAGCCGTTTTCGGTGATGATGTAGCCGGTTTCGATACGGCCACCATGCAGCTCGGGATGACCGAAGAAGCTGACATCGACCATAACTGCCATGCCGGGTACCAACTCAAAGTCACCGTTGGGGCCGAAGAAGGGAGCCTCAGCTTCCATCAGGCCGATGGAGTGGGCGAAGGGACATACGATGTACTCAGCCAGGCCATGCTTCTCATAGTACTTACGGCCGGGGACGTCGATCTCCTTACCGGTCATACCGGGCTTCAGCATATCCTTGGTCAGACGCATGGTCTCACGCATGTGATTCAGCAGGTCCTTCTGGCGCTGGGTAAATTCACCGCTTACGGGGATGGTATCGCCGAAGGTACCGGCGTAGCCATTAATACGGGGAGCAATACCGATCATAACCAGCTCACCGTCCAGCATCTGACGATTGGTAGCGGTGGGAACGACGGACTTTGCTCTTGCGCCGGAACCGACGATGCAGGAGTATGCGAAGCTATGTGCACCGTTTGCGCGGCAGATAGCTTCACCGGCAGCGGCGACTTCGAACTCGTAAGCGCCGGGACGGATGGCGGCAACCATCTTGTCGTATGCCAGATCACAGAGCTGAGCGGACTTGATCAGCTGCTCAACTTCCCAGCTGGACTTGTAAGCGCGCAGGTCTTCGTACTCGTCGGTAATATCGACCAGTTCTACACCTTCAAAGCCGGCAGAGAAGTCCAGATAAACCTGGTGGGGGATGGTGGTGGTACCGACGATGCCGATGCGCTTCAGTACAGTGCCCTGAGCCTTCAGCTCATCGTTCAGCTGCTTGAAGTCAATAATGGTAGCATTGGGGTACTCTTCTTCGGGAACCATGAATACGGGGAAGCAGCGAACCTTTTTGATGGCGGACTCAGCCAGTGCAAAGGGCTCAGATTCGGGGCCGCCCAGCAGGATGGGCTCACCCTCAACTGGAATCAAAACGGAACCCTTTTCGAACTGGCCACACCAACCGGTCAAGTACCAGCCGTTGGCGACGTTCAGTTCATCAAAGTAGACCAGAGCTGCATCGAGGCCCTTGTCCTTCAGAATCTGTCTGACGTTCTTGATTCTTTCTTGAGTTTCATTCAGATTGTAGTATGACATATCTGTTCTCCTTTTCATATTTTTACTGCCTGTGTCAACAGGGCAGTTTTATACAGTGTTACATAAAATTGTCATCCAGCGGGAACATGGGGCGGCGAATATTCTTCATGTTCATATCCTCAAGCCGCTCTGTAGAACTGCCGGGTGTAAAGGCAAGAATGGCCCGCTCAGCTACGGCCGCCAGTTCCGGGAACAGGTAGCCAAGCTTCACAACGACGATCTTAAAGGGACGGAAGTCCAGTTCGACCGATTCAAAGATATCCGGACGGCACATAGAAGCTCTGTTTTTGGTAATAACCACCGTCATATCACCACAATCCAGCGTAACCGATGGGCCTGCGTTTCCACCGGTATAGGAGAGAATATCTCCTTTGTGGACCAGCTTACCGGTAAGGGTGGTCTTTTCACTGTTTACATCTAAACTGCCGCCTACTTGTACTGTCACGGTTTGCCCAAGCTCTGCTTTGTAGCAGATCTCACAAGCGATCTCATCAGCAATGCCAGCGACCAAAACATTTGTTGCGCCTGCGGCTTTCAGCCGATTGATCATATAGGCATTATCGCCTGCCGCACCGGCGGTTGTATTATCACCGGAATCCGACAGAAAGACTTGATGGTCTTTATCTTCCATGGCAAGGCGGATGGCTTCATCGGGAGTAGCGGTTTCCACAAGGAACTTGAAGTCATGCCGTACATCATAGAATTGCTTTGCCAGCTTATGTGCACAATCTAAAGCCAAATCTTCGTCCCACTCATGGGTGACAACGATATTAGGTCCCATATAAGGCTCATCAATCCATGGCTGACCGTTGAAAACTTGTACGCACAGAACGCCGGGGACAGTACGTTCCATTTCCTCAGCGGCTTCCATGATGCCCTTTAAAGGCTCCAAAGCGGTCTGTACTGCGTCACCGCAGATGACTACATTTGCTCTTGCAATCTGCGGATGGGGAAGAAGCTTTTTCTCAATGCATTTTATGAGCAGCTCCATTGCCCGGATCTGCGTCTGGCGGTGATCGCTGTGAGGTGCAGTTCGAAAGCCGGTTATACAGTTCGCCAACTTAACGATTTCATCGGTGTTGTCTGCATGGAAATCCAGCGCCAAAGAGATAGGAATGTCATAGCCGACTTTTTCACGAACCATCCGAAGCAGATAAGTATCGCCTGAACCGATCTCTTCAACATACATAGCGCCGTGTAGGTACAGCCAAATGCCATCAATTCCCTCGGTGGGAATTCTGTCAACAAGGTCATGTGCCAGCCGCAGGAAATCTTCTTTGATGACAGCACCACCAGGCAAGGCGTGTCCGTAGATCGTGGGAACAATCTCACAGTTATGTTCCTGCAGGTAATCTACCACTTTGATCTTTTCATACATATCCGTGCCTGCGGCGTAGTCAAAATCCTCATACCGCGTATAGACGGGTGTAAGGCTGTTGCCTTCACACTGGAGTGAACCCAATACGATTTTCAAATCTGTAACCTCCTATAAGCTTTGTACTGTTGCAATAATGAAAGTAGCCTATACGGGAACTGTACATTGTGTGCACATCACTGCACAATCGCTTAATAATATAATAATCTGTTCTTATGAGCGCATAAAGGCAGAAAACAATATATTAATGGTAAATTATAAAACTAATGCTTAAGTGAAATAATTTTTTGTTGATGTTGCATTAAAAATGTGTTATACTTTTGAAGTACGGGGTGAAGGCAATGAAAAAGTATTTAAATTATCAGGTGACAAAAGATGTAGTAATTAAAGATCTTGTCACCATAGAGACGCTGGAAATATCTCTTGGCTTTTCCTATCCGGAAGAAACACATGATTTTTATGAATATGCGTATGTTGATTCAGGATCTATTCTGTGCCATATGGAACAGGAAACTGTTGAGCTGCGTCAAGGTGACTTTTTTCTGATTCCTCCTTTTCATAAACATTCCTACTGTGCGGCGAAAGAACAGCCGGCAATGATTTTTATTGTTTGTTTTAGAAGTAATTCAGATTGCCTGTCCATCCTTGACCACAAAATTGCCCTGGATAAAGACTGCAAGCGCATAATATCTGATATCCTAAGTGAATCGAAAAATGCCTTTCTTTTTCCCTTCGAAAAAATCCTTCGCCCAACGCCATCGCCTGTTTTTGGTTCACAGCAGATGGTTGAAAACAGCATAGAACGATTGCTCATCAATTTAATTCGTACACAAATCACGAAAAATAAAGATATCGTGTTTGTTATGAACAGTGTTGAGTTGGAAAACAGTCTTTGCAATGATATTATTTATCTGCTCAAATGTCATATTTTCGATACATTGTCATTGGATCAGATCAGTGAACAGACCCATTACAGTAAGACATTTATTAACAACATTTTTAAGAAAAATACCGGCCTTCCGGTTATGAAGTATTTCACTACACTTAAGATTCAAGAGGCAAAGTCACTTTTGCGCAATGATCTCCCTGTAGAAACGGTTGCAAGTCGGCTGAATTTTGAAAGCCCTACATATTTTACAAAAGTATTTAAGAAGTACACCAATATGACACCAACTGCTTATAAAAAAACGATAATGTGAGTGAATCAAATTATGGGGTCAGGCAAATGCCTGGCCCCATAATTTGTTTTGTAATTTATATTTAGCGGCTGTTGCGATTCTGGTTGTTGTTCTGATTCTGATTGTTCTGATTGTTGCTCTGATTCTGGTTGTTGTTCTGATTCTGGTTGTTGTTCTGATTCTGATTGTTGTTCTGGTTGTTATTCTGGTTGTTATTCTGATTATTCTGGTAGTTGTTCTGATTCTGGTTCTTGTTGTTATTCATGATTATTTCCTCCGTTCATTCTTTCTGCGGTTTTTCCGCTGTTCTAGCTTACCCCTTTTTTCAGCTTTTATCCTTTGCTTTAAAGAGTAAGCTTACCAATAGACCTGCGGTGATGGCAGCAGTAATACCACCGGCTGATGCCTTTAAACCGCCGGTTAGGATACCAATAAATCCATCCTTATCAACTGCTTCTTTTACGCCTTTTGCAAGATTGAAGCCAAACCCAGTCAACGGCACTGTCGCACCAGCACCCGCAAAATCTACCAGTTTTTCATAAAAACCGATCGCTCCTAGGAATACGCCAATGACGACATAGCTGACAAGGATCCTGGCTGGTGTTAGTTTTGTCTTGTCAATGAGAATTTGACCGAATAAACACAACAGGCCACCCACAAAAAATGCCTTGATATAGTCCATATCAGTTTCCTCCTATAATGCTAACAGCATGGCATACGCCGGGAATGGGAAGGCCTTGCTGCGTGGAAGTAGGGGAGAGCAGTGCGCCGGTACCACAGAATAGAATTTTCTTCAGTTTTCCGCTGCTTAATTGATTGAGTAGGTGAGAGCACAAAGTGATTGCACTGCAGCCGCAGCCAGATCCACCGGAATGAACATCCTGCTTTTGTAAATCAAAAACAAGTGTGCCGCAATCAACCAGCTTACCACCAAGTGTGAGACCTTCTTTTCTAGCCAGAGCCAATAGCGCTTCTTTTCCCAATTGCCCCAGGTCGCCTGTTACGATCAAGTCGTAATCATTGTCACTGGTATGCATGTCATCAAAATGGGATTTAATGGTAGCCAGTGCGGCAGGAGCCATGGCCGCACCCATATTGTTTGCATCTTTGATGCCAAGGTCAGTGATTGTACCAATCGTGGCTGATTCAATTTTCGGGCCGTTACCCTCTGCACAGACTAATGCGGCACCTGAACCGGTAACTGTCCATTGAGCAGTAGGGGTTCTTTGTCCACCATATCCGAGAGGAAAGCGGTATTGCCGTTCTGAGGAAGCAAAATGTGATGAAGTCATTGCCACCACACGATCTGCAAAACCACCACTGATAGTCATGGATGCAAGCAGCAGACTTTCTGCCATTGTTGAACAGGCTCCGTATAATCCAAGATGAGGTATTCCGGTATTTCGGAGGGGGAAAGAAGAACTGATGCACTGGTTCAACAAATCACCGGAGAAGACCAAATCAAAATCTTTTTGGTCAATTCCTGCTTTTTTTGACAATGTCTCCAGAGCTAACTGTTGAATACGTTTTTCTGCCTGCTCCCATGTTTTTTCTCCAAAGTAACTGTCACTCTTGGTCAGATCGTATTCTCGTCCAAGAGGACCTTCTTTTTCTTTTTTTCCGGCAATCGCTGCCCAAGCGGTAATAACAGGTGGCTGAGGGAGAAGAAAGCTCTGTTTTCCGCACTTTTGTTTTGCCATATTTGCACCTTCCTGCTTTTTTGGCTAGTATGCCCTAAAAAGTGAAAGGTATGTTTATATTGCAAATCTGTATGTATTGGGTTAATATAATGTGAGTAGTATTGCGCTGAGGTTAATGTACAGGGAAGCTTAGCTTCTGCCTGTTTTTATTAATCAGAGACATTTTATTTATTGCAAATCCGGTTCTTTTTGACTATAATATGGAAAACATCAAGGAGAAGTGTTATGCTTATTTGTCCTGTTTGTGGCGAGCCTCTGACGAAAGGCGAAAGAAATGTTTTTTGCGAAAAAGGCCATAGTTTTGATATAGCCAAGGAAGGATACGTTAATCTCCTTCGGACAAATAAAAGCGGTGAACGGATCGGCGATGACAAGCTTGCTGCACGGTGCAGACGGGATTTTCTCAACAAAGGTTATTACGCACTACTGAAAGATGCTTTGGTTGCCTTGTTTGCGGATAAGCGCGGTTGTCTACTTGATATTTGTTGTGGTGAAGGGTATTACACCAATGCAATCGCTGCAAATACAAATATGTGTGTATTTGGATTTGATATTTCCAAGGAAATGATTCGTCTTGGCGCCAAGAGAGGCGGGTTTACCGCTTTTGTTGCAAACATGGCATCTATACCGGTGGCAGATAATAGCTTTGATTATTGCATTCACTTGTTTGCGCCTTTCAATGAAAATGAGTTTTCCCGTGTTTTGAAACCTGACGGCAGACTATATACAGTAATACCTGGTTCTCATCACCTCTGGGGTCTGAAAGAAGCGCTGTATGATACACCTTATACAAATGATGAACGGCCCCCAGAAACCCACATGCTGGAACTCATCGGTGAGCGGAAAATCGGCGCCTCCATCCATCTTGAGTCACCCGAGGATATTGAGGCAGTGTTCCGCATGACACCATATTATTTTCACACAAGCGCTGCGGATAAACAAAAGTTGACAGCTATCGAATCATTAGATACACAGATAGAATTTCTTATTGTGGAATATAAAAAATGCTATTAATTATGCTAAGGAGATATACTTATGGCAATTGTAACCATTATTGGCGCAGGTATGATGGGTTCTGCGTTGGCTTTTCCCGCCAGAGAAAACGGCCACGAGGTCCGCTTAGTGGGAACCCACTTGGATAGGCAGATAATTGAAGTATGCAAGGCTACCAACCGACACCCTAAATTTGTTAAGGATTTTCCGGCCGGACTTAAATATTATCAGATCGAACAGGTAAAAGAGGCAATTGATGGTGCTGATCTGATTATCGGTGGTGTCAGCAGTTTTGGTGTTGACTGGTTTGGTAATCATATTTTGCCCATTTTGGACGAAAATGTTCCCATTATCACAGTAACAAAGGGTTTGATCGATACACCCGATGGGAAGCTTATTACCTATCCTGATTACTGGGAACAGAAGCTTGAAGCAATGGGTCTGAAGCGGAATCTAAACGCTATCGGTGGTCCCTGCACCAGTTATGAGCTGGTAGCACATGACCAAACAGAAGTTGCATTTTGTGGCAAGGATATGGAAACGCTGGAATGGATCCGCAGTGTTATGACGACAGACTATTATCATATCAGCCTTTCTACCGATGTTACTGGCATCGAAAGTGCGGTTGCTCTGAAAAACGGATATGCATTGGGCATTGCGTTGACCATTGGACTCAATCAGAAAGAGTTTGGTCTGGATAGTGAATTACATTTTAATTCTCAGGCAGCGGCTTTTGGACAGGGAATGAAAGAGATGGCGCGTTTGTTGGAATTCCAGCACGCGGGAACTTTGGATAATCTTGCGGTTGGGGTAGGTGACCTGTATGTGACAGTTTACGGTGGCCGTACGCGGCTGATCGGCATTCTGTTGGGACGTGGTTTAACCATTGATGAAGCCAGAGAAGAACTGAATGGCGTCACACTGGAATCCTTGGTTGTTGCGGAACGTGTAGCACGGGCAGTTAAAAAGAGTGCGGAAAAGGGTATCCTGAATCTCAACGATTTTCCGCTTCTGCTGCATATTGATGAGATACTTACTCAGAAAAAGCCTGTAAACATTCCTTGGGAGAATTTTACTTTCGGTTTTGGGAACTGACAGAAACAGGAGGATAAACTATGTTAACACTCAATAGAGCGAAGGAACTTCTCGATGGCACTACTTCCGAACCCCACCTGTTTCTCCATGCTAAGAATGTAATGGTTGCCATGGGCGGCCTCGCAAAGCACTTCGGAGCGGATGAGGACCATTGGATGGCTATCGGCTATCTGCATGACTATGATTACGAGCAGTACCCAGAAGCACATTTACAGCATACTGCTGACCCGCTTCTGGAGGCGGGATTAACGCAGGAAGAAGTTCGTGCTATCCTTGCCCACGGGTATATCCATTTAAATGATGTTCAGCCGGTAACCGATCTGGAGAAGTCCCTCTTTACTGTTGATGAATTGACAGGGATCATTCAAGCTGCAGCCAGAATGCGGCCGCTTGGTATCACGGATATGGAAGTATCCAGTTTTATGAAGAAATTCAAGGATAAGAAGTTTGCAGCCAAGTGTGATAGGGAAGTGATCCGCAAAGGCTGCGAAATGATGGGCATGGAAGTGCGTGATGTGGCGGCGATTTGCATCGAAGCCATGAAAGAACGCGCTGCTGAACTGGAAATTGACCCTAAGGAAACGGTATAAAGAGAGTTTGCACTCTGGAAAAACAGGGTGCAAATTTTTTATGGAAAATACAAGTAATTTCCGTTTTTCGGTTGTATAATAAGTGAAGAGTCCACCTAAGGAGGATAACCCATGGATAACGGCGCATGTAGCTACCGCCGCTACCTGGATGGGGAAGAAGCAGCTTTTGAGCAAATCGTAAAAGATTATTTTGATCCCTTGACCGGATTTATCGACAGCTATGTGCATGACATGGCAGCGGCTGAAGATATCGCCATCGATACCTTTTCTGATTTGGTTGTTCATAAACATAGATATAACTTCCGGGTGCCCATGAAAACATACCTGTTTATGATCGGCCGCAGCCGTGCCCTCAATTACATAAAGCGCCGTAGCAGATTCCAAATGGTGGAACTGTCATCCGTGGAAAATGAACTGCCTGAAGTTTCTACGCCGGAAACGGATATGGTTGATGAAGCAAGAAAACAGGCAGTACGCAGCGCCATCGGACAGCTTAGTAATGATATGCAGGAAGCGGTCTGCCTGGTGTATTTTGAGGAAATGAGCTGTAATGATGCCGCAATGATCATGCGTAAGACAGTCAAGCAAGTCTATAATCTTTTATACCGTGCAAAAACAATGCTTCGAACCATTTTGGCAGAGGAGATCGAATTATGAGAAATTTTGAAGAGCGGATGGATGAGATCCGTAAGCGTAGCCATGCGCGGATCCTTCGCCGCAGAAAACAGCTGACGGACCTTTGTGTGCCGTTAATAGCGGTGCTGTGTGTTGGCGGTGCATTGCTGATCCCCCGGCAAACAACTTACCAAAATGATACTACCGTTCCTACCGACACTACGGCTGTACAATATTCCGGCAGTGTAACGGTCGTAAACGGGAATGTAACGGTTTCATACAGTAGTCGTAATACCGTGGAGTCTGTCCGTCATTTAGTGAGCAGCCTTCCGCCTGTTGAGATACCAGCAATGGACGTGGTACAAAGATATAATCATCAGTTTGCTGCCCAAACAGCAGGCCTGACTACAAACTATACAATCATTCTGGAAACAGAGGAAGGAGCTGCTCACTATAAGCTGCTGGGCAAAATTCTGTCAAACCAAGATACAAATGAGATGTTTACGCTGACAGAGACACAGCGAGCGGAACTTTTGAAGCTCCTGGGCCTGAATTAAGAAAAGGAGATATTATGTTCAAGAAATATATAGCGGTGATTTTAGCCGCCGTGTTGGTGCTTTTGTGTGCTGCTTGTGATAAGAATGCACAGGAAATTGAACCGACAGGGGATAACGACTCTACCTATGAAGGGGTAAGTGTTCAGATTTTGCAGGTGGAAACCACCGAAGATGAGACGATCCTGCATGTACAGTGGCGCAATGATACCAAGTATCCCATTATGTACGGTGAGGGTTTCTCTTTACAAAGATGGGAAAATGACCAGTGGGTCGATTGCCCTATGAAAGATAACACCGCCTTTATTAGCATCGGCTATCAGCTTGAGGCGGGCAAAACGCTGATAAAGCCTTATGCTCTTAACTGGGCATTTGGGGAATTGGCAGCAGGGCATTATCGCTTTCTCACATCCTGCAATGTGCTGCTTTCCGGCGCTGACGTAGCATGCAAGCTTTCCGCTGAATTTGATCTCGGCGATGGCTTGGATAATAAAGGTGAGATGAAAGGAGAATTCTCTGAACCTCCGAAGCTTATGATCAACGATTTGGGTGAAGCAGTAACAGGCGTCTATAACTGGTCTTGCGCTATGGGCGACGGAACATGGTCTCATGCAACTGCCGACGGATTGCATCCTCTGCAAATGGAGAAGCACCTGGAAGTTCTTTCTCCCGGCAATGCATGGGTAGACCTGAACTTTGATGTATGGCCTGATGATTATACTGTCCGTTGCTGGCCTGGATCTGTGCTTGGGGATACGAACGCGAAAAGCGAAGCGGTGATAACTTGGAATAATACCATTCAATTGAAGATGGCAGACTATATCTATGAAGTTACTGCCACCTGGAATGACAATGGTACCGGCTACTACGGCACCGTGGCCTATGTATTTTACGCAGCTCCCGCGATACGCTACGATGTAATGCCGATTGGTAGCGGAGCGAAGCTCTATATTGCAGGTGAAGTGGTTTCTCTCAACACGGAACAGGCAAATACGGTGTCCGAGATTCTTACCGGTCTTACTTACGATCAGAATCAGGTCTGTAACTGCCAACCGGAATATAATTTGACACTGCCCAATGGTGTCACATATGGTATCCATTTGGAAGAAGGATATGCCCGCTGCGACGAAGGCCAGAGTAAATTGAGCGGCGATCAATTGAATGCACTGTCAGCCATCATCGACTGGGCACTGCAAATAACAAAAGTAAGATAATCTTAATATACTCTTAAACCCCACCGGATTGTATTTCTGGTGGGGTTTCGCTATAATTTGTTCATACAGGAGGATATGCTTATGAATGAATACGCTCAATTTGTTCTTAGTAAGCTTCAGGACAGTATCGTGCTGATCCTATTGGCCGTGCCACTGTTTGCAGCTTGTTTGCTTGTGCTATATATACTTTATAAAAAGAAGCAGAAAGCCCTTCCGTGGAAAAAGGTGATTGCGTGGACCATGCTGTCGGGATACTTATTGGCGCTCCTTTATTTGACGCTGATTCGTGGTATGCCGATGGGATACCGCTCAATCAACCTGCATTTGTTCCGGGCGTGGCGGGAAGCGTGGAATAACTACTCTGTTAAGAATTGGATGAATGTTCTGCTGAATGTGGCGATGTTTGTTCCATTGGGTATCATGCTACCTTTGATGACCGCAAAACTGAGAAAATGGTACTTTTCGATCGGTATTGGTTTCTGTCTGTCACTGGCGATCGAACTGCTCCAGTTGTGGCGTTGCACCGGTGTTTGTGATGTGGATGACCTTTTTGCCAATACACTGGGCACTGTGATTGGGTATGCCATTATCATATTGATTATCGCCATTGGAAGAAAAGGTATGATTGATTGGAAGCGCAGCTTATGTTGTGGATTGGTACTGCTGATATCGGTCGGCGGTATTGCGGCAATTTTCATTGGCTACGAACTACAGGCGTACGGCAACATTCCCAATATGGCATCGTTCCGGGTGGACACATCTCATATTGATTGGACACTGGTATGCTCACTGCCTGAAGAACAGAAGACTATGCAAACATACCACACCAAGACGATGACAAAAGGGGATTGCGAGGCTCTTGCTACTGAGTTTTCTCAGACGTTTGGGATCGTTTTTGATGAAATCCAATATTATGATGAGGACGCCTACTTTATGGACCACGGCGGCAGTGATGGTTACCATTTCTTGATCGTATCCTATCTGGATGGCGGTTATGATTACAGAGGTAATACACGTGATGGGGATTCGTGGGTGGATGCTGACCGGGAAACTGTACTTGCTGCCTTGGAGAAATTCCCGTTAACACTTCCCAGTGAAGCTGTTTTTTCTGCAGACGGTGATGGCTGGCATAGCTTTACTGCTGAGCGTCTGGTGAGCGGAGATGATATGTATGACGGAATATTGCGGTGCCGTTATGGAGCGGATGGAAAAATCGCTGTCGTTGAGAATCATCTTATTCAGTATAAGGCGCACGGTCAAACGGAAATCATAAGCCCATATGAGGCTTTTGAGAAGCTTTGTGCCGGTCATTTCTCCGGCGGGGAATACTTTGAACGCAGGGGTCCAAGGGACCTTCAGATTACCAAAGCAGCCTTGGAATACAGGATTGACACAAAAGGGTTTTATAGACCTGTGTATGTTTTTGATTTAGTTGCAATGGACTGCAGCTATCAGGACACGGTTTTGGTAAGTGCGGATTGAGTGACGGCTGTATACCACGGGATTGTTGCATTTGAGTTGTTTAATTGCCTCTTAGGCATAAAAGAACACCCCATCCGGATGGACGGGGTGTTCTTTTATGGCGGAGAAGGAGGGATTTGAACCCTCGATACCCTTTTGGGGTATACACGATTTCCAATCGTGCGCGCTCGGCCAGCTACGCGACTTCTCCAAGTGCGCTGTACGAATCAGCTTGCTTATAATACATTATCTAAAGGTATTTGTCAAGTGTAAATTTTCAAATTTCTGCAAAAACTTGCAGTTTCCTGCAATGGTTATGCTTGACAAGCGGGCGGATTTTCATTATAATACTATGGCTGACGGGGTGTGGCGAAGTTTGGTATCGCGCTTGGTTCGGGTCCAAGAGGCCTCGGGTTCGAATCCCGACACTCCGACCAAAATTGTGGGAATGGCTTATGCCATTCCGACAATTTTTTTCTAGTCGGGATTTGAAAGGACGTTACCAGTGCGCACACAGGTGCAAACAAGTGACCAGTGGACA
>JAZOLX010000076.1:0-2153 GCA_045653485.1 Faecousia sp.
ACCGGCATGATCATCACCGGATTTGAGGGCGCTCTGGCTGCCCAGGTAGCGCTGACGGCCTACATTCCCATGCTGATGGGCACCGGTGGCAACTCCGGCTCTCAGTCTTCCGTTACCATCATCCGCGCCCTGAGCTTGGGCGAACTGCGGTTCTCCGACCTGCTGAGTGTGATCTGGAAAGAGATCCGCACCGCTGTTCTGTGCGGTGTGGTCCTGGCAGCCGTATGCTTTGTCAAGATTTGGCTGGTTGATGATCTGCTTTTGGGGCATCCGGGTATTGATATGCGTGTCAATGCCGTGGTGTGCCTGGCCCTTTTGGTGACGGTACTGGCAGCTAAGATCGTAGGCGCCCTGCTGCCCATGGCGGCGAAGGCGCTGAAACTGGACCCGGCTGTTATGGCCAGTCCCTTTATCACATCCATTGTGGATGCGTTGTCTCTTTTGGTGTACTTCCTGTTTGCCAAGATGCTTTTGGGTGTATAATACAACAACCCCCGGCTGCGTGAACCGAACCAGTAAAAACGGACAATAGACAAAACACCCCCTGATGTAGGATAATTACATCAGGGGGTATCATTATGTCAAAAAGGAAATATACGCACATAAAAGCGATAGAAATGCAGATCGTTTCCATGCGTGAAGCAGGAATGACACGGCAAGAAATTGCAGATGAGCTAGGGTTAGAGAAAGAGCAGATCAAGAATTGGGTGGCTCGCTATAATCGCAGAAAAGCAAATCTGCTACAGGGGTTACCGACCAAGCCAAAGGGTCGTCCGCGTAAACGTCCGTTAACAACAGCGGAAGATTATACCCGGACAATAGCAAGACTACAGATGGAGAACAAATTATTGCGGGATTTTCTGCAATCCACAGAAAGGATGTGAGGCCAAAGGTAAAGTATGCTGTCATCTATCGTCACCGGAATGAGTACCCGGTAGCTGTTATGTGTAAGTTTTTCAGTGTATCCCGCAGTGGATACTACGACTTCATAAAGCGGATGGACAAGCCGGAGCAAGACGCAGAGTTAGCAGAAAAAATTAAGGAATGTCAGAATAGGACAGACAAGACTTATGGCTACAGACGAGTCTGGAAATGGCTGAAATGCAGAAATATTGAGAGAAATCCCAAAACTGTACTCAGAATTATGAAAAAGTATGGTCTTTTGTCGGAAATCCGTCGTCGCCGCAAGTGGGTAAACCTTGGGCAACAGGTACATAAATACGAGAATCTATTAAAACGACAGTTCTGGGCAGATAGGCCCAACACTAAGTGGGTTACAGATATTTCTTATATCCACACCAAAGAAGGTGTGCTGTATCTGTCCATGATCCGGGATCTGTATGACAACAGCATCGTTGCCTACAAGACAGCCACGCAGCAAACAGTTAATCTAGTCCTGGACACGATCCGACTGGCAATGAAGAAGGAGAAAAAGAGAGTCGCTGCGGAGTTGCAGCTCCACAGCGACCAAGGGTTTCAATACACTTCACACGGGTATTTTAACCTAACTCAATCTTACGGGATAACGCCGTCAATGTCAAGTAAAGGTAATCCATATGACAATGCAATGGCTGAAAATTTCTTTTCTATTCTCAAGACAGAATGCATTTACCGGCATAAGCCAAAGACTTTCCAGGAAGCCAACGATCTAATCGATAGATACATTCACTTCTACAACTACGAGCGCATCCAGAACAAAACTGGAGTGGCGCCGCTAACGCTGCGCCACTCCGCATAAACTTAATATTTCCTACATAGGGGTTCTTTTTTGTGCTGTCCGCACAAACTGGGGCAGTTCAGGCCGCATCCGGGGTTTTTTAAAAAAACAGTACCAAAATCTAAACAAATGTGCTATGATATTCGGGAGGTGAAGAACATGGAAGAACAGTTTCAGCAGCAGCCCCGGCAAGAGCAGCCCATGCAGCAGGAACCTTATGTTCCCAGACCCGCTTGGCAGGTGTGGGGTGCACGGATTGGCCTGGTGATATTTTTACTGTTTTTGGTGATCTACTATTTTACCATGTCCTCGGGGGGCGGCCGATAATGCGGATTCTGGGAATTGACCCCGGTTATGGGATCACCGGTTTTGGCTTGATTGAAGCCCAGAGGGGGCAATGCCGCTTTCTGCAGTGCGGCGCCATTACCACCCCGGC